>NZ_JAUYGD010000070.1 GCF_030690725.1 Pseudomonas sp.
AATACTGCAATTACGAAGATGTAATTTTCGCTTCACTTTGATGACAGGTGCATGCGTTTATATTTTCACTACAACCTAAGTAGAGGAATTAAACGTGAACATTCTTAAAGCTGTCTTAGCGGTATCTATTCTTTCTGCATCGTCCTTGGTTATGGCCGAAGGCGGCGGTGACCGCGTCTATGGTCGAATGATTCAGGATAATGAAAGAGCGATGCAGGAATACGCTGCTGCTCGTGGCAAGACTCCGCCAGAGGTGACTCACTATCGCTACGGCATGAAGCTGGACATCGCGAAGGTTGTACATACGAGCCCTACAGGCTCTGGTTGTGAGGTAATGCCGGCTCAGATGACCTATGAGGACTCCAGCGGCGATTTGCAGACTGTTGAATATCGGGCAATGGGTACAGCCTGCTGGAATCAAAACTGAGCTACATAGGAGCTTACAGGTCACTGACTTAAAAGTAATTTTCAAGTCACCCTGACGTTATTTGGCGTGTGGAAGTATGGCGTGAGCGCGCACGGGCGATGCCTGGCGCGCTACGGCAACTACTACAAGAAATCTCACCGAGATAAAACTGCCAGATAATTCAGGAGTGTCACATGAATAACCCCCTTTTTGCTTATCGCTGATAGCTCTGAGTATCGGCACCGGACAGGCTGCAATTGCCGCCGAAGAAAAGGCCGAAGGCTTCGTCGAGGGCAGCAGCCTCACTATTCTGAATCGCAACCTCTATTTCAATCGCGACTTTCGTAAGGGGCAGTCGAGCGGCACAGGTAATGGTTACTCGGAAGAGTGGGCACATGGAATCATCGGGCAGTTTGAGTCTGGATTCACCGAGGGTACCGTTGGCTTTGGTATCGACGCGTTTGCGATGCTGGGCCTGAAACTCGACTCTGGTGATGGGCGATCCGGCGCAGGTGGCTCCGTTGATGTGATGCCTTACAACAGTGCAGGGCAACCCGAAGATGACTACTCCAAGGTGGGTGGTGCGGTTAAAGCCAGGTTCATGGATACAGTTATCAAAGCTGGCGATGTTTTCCCTGTCAGCCCCGTCGTTCAATATGGCGACTCGCGACTCCTGCCCGAAAGCTTCCGCGGTATCACCGTGGCCAACAACAGTATTGAAGGCTTGGCCCTGCAAGGTGGCCGCCTGCATTCAATGAGCGAGCCCAACTCAAGCAGCATGCGCGATGGCTTCGCAACGTTCTATGCGGGCTCCGTCGACGCCCCCTGGATTGCCTATTTTGGTGGTGATTACTCGGTCAACGACAACGTCGGCATCAGCCTCTATACCAGCCGCCTCAAAGATGCTTGGAACCAGTACTACGCTGGTACCACGTTGAGCTATCCGCTCTCCGACGATGTTGCCTTGATCGGTGGACTTAATTACTACAAAGCTGTCGATGAGGGAAAACAACATCTGGGCAGCTTCGATAACAACATCTGGAGCGGTAAGGCTGGAGTGCAATTTGGTGCCCATACCGTCATGGTTGGCATTCAGCGCAATAACGGCGATGACGATTTCGATTACCTGCGTCAATCCGACTCGATCTACCTGGATAATTCCATCCAGTACAGCGACTTCAACTCGCCCAAGGAAAAGTCCTGGCAGGTGCGCTATGACTTGGACATGGAGCCTTTTGGTGTGCCCGGCCTGAGCTTCATGACCCGCTACGCGCAGGGCTGGGATGCTGACTACACCAACGCCAACGAGGTTTACATGCGGCGCGGCGATGATGGTAATCCGCTGACCGATCAGAAACGGTGGGAGCGCGACATCGAAGCCAAGTACGTCGTGCAAGCCGGATCACTGAAAGACATGTCCTTCCGCATTCGCCAGGCAACGACCCG
>NZ_JAUYGD010000071.1 GCF_030690725.1 Pseudomonas sp.
GCCATGCCCCAGCGCATTCGAATACAACTCGGCCAGCACACTGAACAAGGCGCCGCCCTGGGGGCGCAGCCCCTGCACCTCCAGCAACAACTGCAAGAGGAACGGCAAGGGATTGAAATGACGCAGGGTTTCCCCGCGAAACTCGAAGCTGGCCGACCAGTCCAGCGAATGGCTCTGGCCATTATCGGCAAAGGCCAGCGGTGGCCGACTCAGCTCGGCGTCATCGACCAGGCTGACTTCAAGCAAGCTAACGTCATCCTGCTGCTCGCCGCTGAAATGGGTCAGCGCCTGCTGGATTTCAGAGAACAGCGCCGTAGGCTGCTGATTGGCAGCGAACACCTCAAGCAACCGCCCCTCACCAAACAACTCGCCCTGTTTGTTACAGGCCTCCAGCACGCCATCGGAAAGCAGGAAAACCCGATCCCCCAGCGCCAGCGGGTAAACCTCGTATTTGTCATTGAATGCGGTCGGCTCCAGCACCCCCAACGGCAAATGCCGCGACACCAACGGCAAACGCTGGCCACTGCCGCGCAGCAGATAGCCATCCGGCAGGCCGCCGTTCCACACCTCGACCACCTGGCGCTGGAAGCTGATATTCAGCACCGTGGCGCAGCAGAACACCCCGACCGGGAGAATGCGTTTGAGCTTGGCGTTGATCTCGCGCAGCACTTCGGCCAGCGAATAGCCCTTGGCCGTCATGCCGTAGAACACCTCGGCCAGCGGCATCGCGCCAATTGCCGCGGGCAAACCGTGGCCGGTGAAATCGCCCAGCAGCACATGCATGCCGCCTGACGGCTTGAACGCAGCCAGCAGCAAATCGCCGTTAAACACCGCGTAGGGCGATTGCAGATAACGAATGTTCGGTGCATCCAGGCAGCCGGAGTGAGTCACCTTGTCGAACACCGCTTTGGCTACGCGCTGCTCGTTGAGCAGGTGTTCGTTGTGCATGGCAATCAGGTCGCGCTGCTGCAGCACGGTGTCCTGCAGGCGGCGCAGGCGGTCCATGGCCTTGATCTTGGCTTCGAGAATCACCCGGTTATAAGGCTTGGCCAGAAAATCGTCACCGCCGGCTTCCAGGCAGCGCACCAGGGCTTCGCCTTCGGTCAGTGAGGTAAGAAAGATGATCGGCACCAGCTCTTCGCCGGCCACCTGTTTGATCCGCCGGGCGGCTTCAAAACCGTCCATGACGGGCATCAAGGCGTCCATCAGCACCAACTGCGGACGCTCCTGCTCGAACAGGGCCACCGCCTCCAGACCATTGCTGGCGGTCAGCACGCGGTGCCCCTGGCGGCTGACGATGGTCGACAGCAGCATACGATCAGCCGCGTTGTCCTCGGCGATCAGAATGGACAGACGCTCTGGCATGGCACGCGCCTCGATCAGGCGATTTTGAACAGCTGCTCGAAATTCGAGATAGCCAGAATCTTGCGCACATCCGGATTGCAGTTGAGCAGACGGATCTGCGCGCTGTCGCCGCCGGCGTGATCACGCAACAGCAACAGCATGCCCAGCGCCGAGCTGTCCAGGTAGGTGGTGTCCTTGAGGTCTACGACGTAACGCTGCGGGGTACTGTTGACGCGTTCGTAGGCATTGCGAAATTCCTGATGCGCACCGAAATCGAAGCGTCCCTGAATCAGAATGGTCAGCTCTTGCCCATCGGATGAGGGCAGCGAGGTGATGGCCATGAATTACTCCTATAAACGAAAAGACCAGGCCGCACGTTCAGGTGGACCAGACTGCAGGTTATGCATGATCAAGATGTAGCATCGCAATGCCCATGCGGCAACTGTTTAGGCTGGTTGATGTGTCGCCTGCAGTTTCAAGTAAACGGCAATTCGCGCTCAAGACTGCGAATCACGGGCGGATATGCGCTGCGAGAGCTCATCGAGCAATTTCTGCTCACGCTTGTCTTCAGCCAGGCGCGCTTCGTCCTGATAGCGTTTGACCAGTTTGCGCAAACCTTCCAGGCGCGCGTAGCGCTGCTGCCAGACCTCGCGCACCTTTTCCATATTGCCGCGGTGCCAGTCGACGCTGTTGCGCTGCTGGCCGATGGCGGTTTCCAGCTGGGTGAGAAAGCGCTGATAGTTCATCAGCCACTGCCCGGAGACGCCGCGCTGGCCTTCAGTAATCCACTGCTGCTGGTAATCGCCGCGGTAGCGCTCCAGGTCCCCTAGCTGCACTTCGGCCTGGCGCAGCAGCCCCTGGCAATGGCCCAGCTGCAAAGCGGCCTCACGCTCGGCACGTTCGGCCATGTCGACCACCGGGGCCAGCCGCGCGGCGCGGCTTTGCGCCATGGCTTACGCGCCTGCTGCGGCAGGGTTGAAGGTTGCCGCCAACTGCGCGCTGCTGTTTTCCAGGCTTTCGTTGTCCTGCAGATTTTGCCGCAGGTACTTGACCATGGCCGGCTGGCGCGCGATGGCCAGGTCGGTATCGGCATCGCCGCCCGGCACATAGGCACCGACACTGATCAGGTCGCGGCTCTGCTGATAACGCGACCATAGCTGCTTGAAGCGCTGCGCCAGGCGCATGTGTTCAGCACTGACCACCTGCGGCATCACCCGGCTGATCGACGCCTCGATATCGATGGCAGGGTAGTGCCCCTCCTCGGCCAAGCGCCGCGACAGCACGATATGGCCGTCGAGCACACCACGGGCAGCATCGGCGATCGGGTCCTGCTGGTCGTCGCCTTCACTGAGCACGGTGTAGAAGGCGGTAATCGAACCGCCACCCTTCTCCGCATTACCGGCGCGCTCCACCAGCTTGGGCAGGCGAGCAAACACCGACGGCGGATAACCCTTGGTTGCCGGCGGCTCGCCAATGGCCAGGGCGATCTCGCGCTGGGCCTGGGCGAAACGGGTCAGCGAATCCATCAGCAGCAGGACGTTCTTGCCCTTATCGCGGAAGTACTCAGCAATTCGCGTGCAATACATCGCCGCGCGCAGGCGCATCAGCGGCGCGTCATCGGCCGGCGAGGCCACCACCACCGAGCGTTTGAGACCCTCGTGGCCGAGGATCTCGTCGATAAATTCTTTAACTTCGCGGCCCCGCTCACCGATCAGCCCGACCACGATAATGTCGGCCTCGGTAAAGCGCGTCATCATGCCGAGCAGCACCGACTTACCCACACCGGTACCGGCAAATAGACCGAGGCGCTGGCCGCGGCCGACGGTGAGCAGGCCGTTGATCGAGCGGATACCGACATCCAGCGGTTCGCTGATCGGGTGGCGGTTTAGCGGATTGATCGCCGGGCCGTCCATCGGCACCCAGTCTTCGGCTTTCATGCCGCCTTTGCCATCAAGGGCGCGGCCGGTGCCATCGAGCACCCGACCAAGCATCGACATGCCCATGGGCAAACGCCCGGTATCCGGCAGCGGTACCACGCGGGCACCCGGGGCGATGCCGGCCAGGCTGCCGACCGGCATAAGGAAGATTTTGCCGTTGGAAAAACCCATCACCTCGGCTTCAACCTGCACCGGGTGATAGCTGTCATCGTTGATCACCAGGCAGCGGCTGCCCAGGGCGGCGCGCAGGCCTTCGGCTTCCAGAGTAAGGCCGACCATGCGCAGCAATCGGCCTTCGACCTGCGGCTGGGTCGGCAGCGCCACGGCTTCGCTGTAACCGGCCAGGCGCTTGGCGAAACTCACCCGATCAAGGCGCATCCGGGCTCGCCTGGCTATGTATCTGAGGAGCCTCTGCCGGCAGGGCATCCAGATCGGTATGCAGATCGGCCTCCAACGGATGCGCCGCCTGTTCGCGCTGCTGCTCAAACAGCTGCTTGATCGCCTGATTTAGCCGAGTTTCCACCGTGGCGTCGATACGGCTGAGTTCACTTTCCACCCGACAACCGCCAGGCAGCAAGGAAGCGTCCTCGAGAATCCGCCAGCTCTCTTCGTGGCGCTCACGCAAGGCTTTGATCATCTCGAAATCTTGCGGATTGACGTGAATGCGGATGTTGCCAGTGCCCATCGGCAGCAGTTTGAGCGCCTCGCTGAGCACCTGGCGAATCTGACTGGAGTCGCTGACCAGCTCACGCTGAATCACCTGACGCACCATCTGCCCGAGCAGGCTGACCATGGCCTCTTCAAGCTGCTGGTCCTGCTCGGCAATCGGCTCGAACAGCTGGGTCATCAACTGCTCCAGCCCAGCCAGTTTGGCGGCCAGGGCGATATCGGCTTCCTGCTTGGCTTTTAGCTGGCCGGCGTGAAAGCCGTCCTTCTCACCGGTGGCAAAGCCTTCGTTGTAGGCGTCCTGGCGGATCGCCTCCAACTCATCCAGCGTCAAGGGTTTGACGTCTTCCAGAGCCACCTCTTCGCTCTCGGCCTGTGCCTGCTCGCCCGCTTCAACCGGCTGCTCGGACGCTTGCTCCTCTTCGCTGGGCTCAGGCGTTTCCACTTCCGGGTCGAAGCTGGGCAGCGCCCACAGGTCAACGCCCTTGAGGTCCTTGGCGCGAATCAGCTCGCTGGGCGGCTCTTTACTGGACATTCGTCAAACCATTACTGGCCATGGGTTAAACCATTTCCTCGCCGCCTTTGCCGCCCAGGACAATTTCCCCGGCTTCGGCCATACGCCTGGCGATGGTGAGGATTTCCTTCTGCGCGGTTTCCACGTCGCTGACGCGCACCGGGCCTTTGGCTTCCAGATCGTCGCGCAGCAGTTCGGCGGCACGCTTGGACATGTTCTTGAAGACCTTCTCCTTGATCGCCTCATCGGCACCTTTGAGCGCCAGCACCAGTACGTCGGAGGACACCTCGCGCAGCAGCGCCTGGATGCCACGGTCGTCGACATCGGCAAGGTTGTCGAAGACGAACATCAGGTCTTCGATCTGGCTGGAGAGGTCTTCGTCGACTTCGCGGATCGAGTCCATCAGCTGGCCTTCGACCGAGCTGTCGAGGAAGTTCATGATATCGGCGGCACGTTTGACCCCGCCGAGCGCGGCGCGGGTGGTGTTGGAGCTGCCGGAGAACTGCTTCTCGAGAATCTGGTTGAGTTCTTTCAGCGCCGCCGGTTGCACGGTATTCAGCGACGATACGCGCAGGACGATATCCAGGCGCACCTTGTGGTCGAAGTGGCCAAGCACTTCACCGGCCTGATCGGGATCGAGATAAGCCACCACGATGGCCTGGATCTGCGGGTGCTCGTAGCGGATCACGTCGGCTACGGCGCGCGGCTCCATCCATTTCAGGCTGTCGAGGCCACTGGTGCTGCCACCGAGGAGGATGCGGTCGATCAGGTTGCCGGCTTTGTCTTCGCCCAGCGCCTGCGTGAGCATCTTGCGGATATAGCCGTCGGCACCAACACCCAGGCTGGTCTGATCGCCGACGATGTCGACAAATTCGCCCATCACCTGCTCAACCTGCTCACGCTGGATATTGCGCATGCCGGCCATGGCCACGCCGACCCGCTGCACTTCCTTCGGCCCGAGGTGACGCAGCACCTGAGCCGCGTCGGTTTCACCCAGCGACAGCAGCAGAATCGCAGCCTTGTCGACCTTGCTCAATTTAGTGGCGGTTCGATTTTCACTCATCGGCGTTAATCCACTCTTTCACAACCTGGGCTACGCGGCCTGGGTCTTCTGCGACCAGGCTCTTGATGGCGTTCAATTGTGCATCATACCCCTCACTCGGGCTCGGCAGGAGGATGCTTTGCGGGCCGCCCAGGCTTACGCGGTCCTCGGCCAGATCACCACCCAGCGCGCCCATTTCGCCCAGTTCGACATCGCCATCGCGGCCATCACCCTGGCCTTTACCGCCACTGGTGATGTTGTTGAGCACCGGCCGCAGCACACCAAACACCAAGATGAGGATAAACAGCACGCCGAGCACTTGCTTAACCACATCCCAGAACCACGGCTGGGTGTAGAACGGAATTTCAATCATCTCCTCACCCAGCTGGGCGGAGAACGGCGTATTGATCACGCTGACACTGTCACCACGGGTGGCATCGAAGCCCACCGAGTCCTGCACCAGGCGGGTAAAGCGCGCCAGGTCATCACTGCTCCACGGCACCCGAGTGGTTTCGCCGCTGGCCGCATCAATCTTCACCTGATCATCCACCACCACCGCCACCGACAGCCGGCGCAAGCGGCCCTGCTGCTGCTTGGTGTAGCTGATCGAACGATCCAGCTCGAAGTTGCGCGTGGATTGCTCGCGCTTGTCCGCCGGATACGGCGCCAGCATGGCCAGCCCAGTGGCCGGGTCGATGATCTGCGCGCCATTAGCGTCCAGCAGCGGCTGCCCTGCGGCAACCGGGCCAGGCACCGCCGCCGCGCCGCCAGCTTGCTCAGGGGCTGCCGCCGCACCCGGCGGCTGGTTGGCCAGAGCGCCCGGCACACCTTGCGGCGGTAGGCTGCTGGTACGTTGTTCGTTGACCGACTGCTCACTGCGCAGCGCCGGTTGATCGGGGTTGAACATTTCCGAGGTGGATTCCACCGCGCTGAAATCCACATCCGCCGACACTTCAGCCTTGTAGCGCCCCGAGCCCAGCACCGGCTGCAGAATATTGTGCACGCGCTGGGTGAACAGGCTTTCCATGCGGCGGCTGTAATCGAACTGCTTGCCGGCCATGGTCAGTTCGGACATTTCCTGAATATCCGAAAGCAAGTTGCCCTTCTGGTCGACCACGGTGACCTGGGCCTTGTCCATTTCCGGCACGCTGCTGGCGACCAGATTGACGATGGCCATCACCTGGCTTGGCTCCAGACCGCGCCCGGAATACAGCTCCACCAGCACCGAGGCGCTGGGCTTGCGTTCATCGCGCACAAACACCGAACTCTTCGGAATGGCCAGGTGTACGCGAGCCGCCTTGACGTTGTTCAAGCTGGAAACGGTACGTGCCAACTCGCCTTCCAGGCCGCGGCGATAGCGGGTAGCCTCCATAAACTGGCTGGTGCCCAGGCCTTGTTCCTTGTCGAGAATTTCAAAGCCGACGCTATTGTCCTTCGGCGCAACGCCAGCAGCCGCAAGACGCATGCGAGCGCGAGCCAGGTCATCAGACTTGACCAGCAGCGCGCCGGAGTTGGGTTCCACGGTGTATTTGATGGCGGCGGCGTCCAACGTCTCCATTACTTGGGACGCATCCATACCGTCGAGACTGCCATACAGCGGACGGTAATCGGGCTGCTGCGACCACAGCACCACGGCAAAACCGATAGCCACGCTGGCAGCCAGACCGACCAGCAGGCCGATCTGGCGCAACATCGACATATCGGCGAGGTTTTCCAGAAAGGTCAGGCCGAACAGCGGTTTCTTCGGTTCATCACCACCGGTGGTGGCAGGTACGTTTGCAGCGACGGCTTCAGCCATGATTCAGCCCTACCCTTAAACCGGCATCTGCATAATGTCTTGATAAGCCTGAACCAGCTTGTTGCGCACCTGGGTCATGGCTTGAAAGGAAACGCTGGCTTTCTGCGACGCGATCATCACGTCCGTCAAATCCACGCCGCTGGTGCCCATCTCAAAGGCGGTTGCCAGCTTATTGGAGGCCTGCTGGGTTTCGTTGACCTTACCCACGGCCTGCCCGAGCATCTCGGAAAAGCTCGGCGCGCCAGGTTCAGGCGTGCTGGTGACAGGCTTCTGACGCGCCATGGCGTCGGCCTGCATGGAACGCATCTCCAGCATCAAGCGATTGAATTCAACACCCTGGCTCATCACTACCTCCACTGGCCGCGGTTTTTTGACGCTTCGCGGCGTTTGCTGAGGTATTGCAACAAGGGTGCCAGATTATCGAACCGGCTCTCGCTACCTATTTACGCGCTTGCGAACGTATATACAGCGCCTCGACCTTCTCCCGTGCCCAAGGAGTTTTGCGCAGGAAGGTCAAGCTCGACTTGATGCTCGGGTCGCTTTTGAAACAGCGGATATCGATCCGCTCGGCCAGGCCGTCCCAGCCGTACTGGGCAACCAGGGCGGTGAGAATGGCTTCAAGGGTTACGCCATGCAGCGGATCTTTCGGTGATTGAGTCATGCAGAACCTGTACGAACAGCTCGATTAAGGCAAACCCCGCCACCTTAGCCAAACCAGCGGCCAATCGAAAGCGCAGCGCGGCGTCTGAGACTTTATTTCGAGCATAAAAAAAGCCGGCCCACACCAAAGGTGCGGGCCGGCGAAGCACTATCGGGTCGCACGCACATCGCCGCGAAGCGAATCCGCGGGGCAACTGAGCGACCAGTCAGTTACCAGGTATCTCAAGCCATCAAACCGACTGGTATTCCTTCTCGGCTTCGTCGAAGCGCTTGATCATGCTGGCCGATGGGCCGTTGCCGATCTTGCTGAACACCAGAATGGCGATGGTGGCGAAGATAAAGCCTGGGATGATTTCGTACAGGCCCAGGTGGCCGAGGAAGTTCTTCCACAGGATTACTGTCATGGCACCGACCAGCATGCCGGCCAACGCGCCGTTGCGGGTCATCTGCTTCCAGACCAGCGAGAGGATCACCACCGGACCGAACGCAGCACCGAAGCCAGCCCAAGCGTAGGACACCAGGCCCAGCACGCGGTTTTCCGGGTTGGCAGCCAGCATGATGGCAACGATGGCAATCAGCAGCACCATGCCACGGCCGACCCATACCAGCTCGGGCTGCGAAGCATCTTTACGCAGGAAGGCTTTGTAGAAGTCTTCGGTCAGGGCACTGGAGCACACCAGCAGCTGGCAGCTCAGGGTGCTCATGACCGCAGCCAGGATGGCGGACAACAGAATGCCGGCGATCCACGGATTGAACAGCAGCTTGGCCAGTTCGATAAATACGCGCTCTGGGTTCTCGGTCACCGGGCCTGCGAGGTCCGGGTTGGCGGAGAAGTACGCAATACCGAAGAAGCCCACAGCCACGGCGCCTGCCAGAGTCAGGATCATCCAGGTCATGGAGATGCGACGGGCTGCTGGAATCGACTTCACCGAGTCAGCGGCCATAAAGCGCGCGAGGATATGCGGCTGGCCGAAGTAGCCCAGGCCCCAGGCCATCAGCGAGATCACGCCAACAAAGGTCGCACCTTTGAGCATGTCGAAGCTGGTAGCGTCTTTCAGTTCGATCGCCGCAAAGGTGGCATCGGCACCGCCGGTGGCAATCAGCACCACGATCGGGGTGAGGATCAGGGCGAAGATCATCAGCGTGGCCTGCACAGTGTCAGTCCAGCTAACCGCCAGGAAACCACCGATAAAGGTGTAGGCGATGGTCGCCGCAGCACCGGCCCACAGCGCAGTCTCGTAGGACATGCCGAAGGTGCTTTCAAACAGGCGGGCACCGGCCACAACGCCCGAGGCGCAGTAGATGGTGAAGAACACCAGAATCACCAGGGCGGAGAAGATGCGCAGCACGCGGCTGCTGTCTTCGAAGCGGTGGGTGAAGTAATCCGGCAGGGTCAGGGCATTGCCGTTGTGCTCGGTCTGCACACGCAGACGGCCAGCAACGAACAACCAGTTCAGGTAAGCCCCCACAATCAGGCCGATGGCGATCCAGCCTTCGGACAGACCGGACAGGTATACCGCGCCCGGCAAGCCCATCAGCAGCCAGCCGCTCATGTCCGATGCGCCAGCCGACAAAGCGGTGACGAAACTACCCAGGCTGCGACCGCCCAGGATGTAATCGGAAAGGTTCTTGGTGCGCATGTACGCGAACAGGCCAATCAGCACCATGAGCGCGATGTACACCACGAAGGTGACGAGCATCGGAGTATTTGCAGTCATTGGGGAGCTCCCCTCTTGATTGTTGTTATTCAAGCAACAGGGGATAGCCCTATTGCCAACGTGGCATTGCACGCCTGCCTATGCAGGTGAAGCCGCTTACCGCAACCGAGGCACAAAGGCCCCAATACAACAACGGGCGCATGCCGCAAGACAGTCGCCCGTGAAAATCCTTTTAAATGCCCGCCAGCGCCTTACACCCGGCCAGGCCCGGCACGCACTCAACGTTCTGGTAAACGCTGCACGCCGGTAAAATTCAGCATCAATCACCACGGCCTGTATTAGGTCTAGCCCAACTGCAGCGGCTTGCCGGGGCAAGCCTGTGGGCAGAAACCTGCGCACCGCGTAAATCGAGCACGGAATTTAGTGGCAGATGCATGACCGCTTCTTACAAAAAGCTCTGGAGTTTTTGCAAAAAACTCCAGGCACAGGAACTTCCTGCAAACAGCTGTTTAAAGCGCAAGGCCAAAGATTTCGCCGATCACGGCCATCCATCGCCACTTATACCAGGCGTGTAACGGCCATCTAGACTGCATCCATAAGGCTGGAGGTGTGCGTTGCAGAGCGAAGCATCCGATTACTCAATCTACCGGCGCGTAGTCTCGCAGTTGATGCAGGGCGAAGAGCAATTGCCCAGCCTGCCAACCATTACCCTGGATATCCGCCGTGCCCTGGGTGACCCAAATATTTCCCTGAATGCCCTGGTGCGCCTGATCAGCCGTGACCCGGCCCTCAGCGCCCTGCTGATGAAACATGCCTCCAGCGCGCTGTATCGCCACACCTTGGCGCCCAAGACGCTGTACGAAGTAATCGGCCTGCTCGGTATGACGGAAGTCGACCGAATCACCATGGTGCACAGCATCAAAAGCCTGTTCACCCTGCACAGCCCGGGGCATAAGCGGCTATTTGTTGATGCCTGGGAGCGCCTGGTGATCAAGGCCAGCACCAGCGCCATGCTGGCCCGCCTGCTGGGCCATGTGACCGCAGAACACGCGCTGCTGGCCAGCTTGCTCAGCGAAGTGGGCACCCTGGCCGTGCTCTCGGCGTTCAGAAATGAAAGCGTCACGCCCTCCAGCGAGCTGTATTACAAGCTGTGCCGCGAATACAGCAAATCGCTCGGCATCATCGTGCTGAAGAAATGGTCGGTGCATAACGAATATATCGAGATCATCCGCGACACCGGCAACTGGCAACGCAGCCCCGGGCATAGCCTGCAATTGCTCGACCTGGTCAACCTGGCGCTCTACCACGCCATCAAGGAACGCACCCCCGACGCCGAGCTACCAACACTGCAAGAGCTAGCCGCCTACCAAAAACTGATGCCGCCGCAGGACTTTATCGGGGAGAACGGCGAACTCAGCCTGGTGATCAGCCACCGCGCCGATATTCTGGCGATTGCGCAGACCTTGCGTTGAGCAAACTGAAAGCAGAGCATCTGCACCGCAACATGACATACAAACGCAACTCAGGGATGAGAGACAGATGATCATCGGACATGCACCAGCGGCCTATATCGCTGCGGCACTCACGCACAGCAGGCTTTTCGCAACACGCCTTCCAGCAAAGGCTTTTATCTGTGCAGGGTTACTGGGTGGGGTCGCCCCCGATCTGGACATGCTGTATTTCCACCTGATCGACCAGCGTCAGCATCACCACCACACCTACTTCAGCCATTGGCCAATAGTATGGCTAGGACTGCTGATACTCAGCCTGGCTGTTTACCGACTAAGTGAGCGCAGCAAAGCAGCCATACTGGCCAGCACCTTTTGTGCTGCTGGTGTGTTGCATCTGCTACTCGACAGCATCGTGGGCGATATCTGGTGGTTCGCGCCCTTTGTAGACCAACCCTATGCGCTCTTTAGCGTACCCGCGCGGTTCAGCCCTTGGTGGCTGAACTTCCTACTGCATTGGTCATTTGCACTGGAGTTAGGGCTGTGGGCATGGGCGGTTCTGCTCTACCGCCGACGTGGCAAAGCCTCGATCCACAACCAAGCCAGCGCACCGGTATAAATCCGTAGTCCTTTGCACCACCTGGCACCGAGACAACCCACTAACGATCAATCACCTGCGCACGCATGGGCGCAAGCCGCGCCAGCAGGCGGTTCTGCGCCGGCATGGGCACGCCCTGAGCGCTCATTGCATCCTGCAGGTTTTCCACCAGAGCGTTGAAGTCGCTGGGGGTGAGGTTCTGGCCCTTGTGGCTTTCTTCCATGCTGTCGCCGGTGTAGGTGCAGGGGCCGCCGGCTTCGACGCAGATCTGCTCCACCAGCTTGTCGCGCAAGCGCACGATGTCGATATTCTCGAAATGCCGAACGATGCGCGGGTCTGCGGCAATATTCAGCAGCATGCCTTCGACGATGCGGGTAATCCCGGCCTGCTCGCCCAGGTCACGGTACAGGCTGTCGTCTTTCGGCGGCTGCTGGGCACAGGCCGCCAGACTCAGAGCAACCACCAGCAGCAGACTGCGCATGCTTAGAAACTCCCCTGCACGGACAGGTAGACCCCATCCTGATTATCCAGCGTGGCGATTTCCCCCAGGCGCGCATAGGCCAGCACCACGGCCAGGTTCTTGTTGGGGAAGTAACCGAGAAACAGATCGGCCCAGTCACTTTCGCCGGCAAAGCTTAAGTTGTCCGGCTTCTCGCGGTACTCCACACCCAACGCCCAGCGCGGGTTGAACAGCACCGCAACTGAGCCTTCCTTGAGCACGGAATGGCGATCACGGCGGTCGCCACCAAACCCCAGCAGCCCCAGCTCGTTGGCCCGGCTGTAACGGAGGCCGCCATTGAGCAGCAGGTTGTAGCCAAAAGCGCCGCCGAGGATCAACCGGCTGGCAGTGATATAGCCCTCGGTATCCTCACTGCGTTGCGCGCCTACCAGGCTGGGAATCAGAAAATCCTTCTGGCGTTTGTGCTGAATGCCCAATGACACCTGCGGCAGCGGGTCGTAGATCAGGTCACCAAACAGGCGCAGCTTGAGGCCGAAGATATCCTGACTCAGGCTGTTTTCCGGCAGATTGAGGTTGCGCGCCAGGGTGCCCAGATCAAAACGCTGGCGGGCGTAGGACAGTTCGATACGGTTATCGAACGCGACGCCAATGCCAGCAACATCCAGGCGGTAATCGCCGGTTTCCACCCGCGTGGCGAATACATCCGCGCCCCATTCGCCGCGCTCGCCATAGCCGGAAAGCACCGCCCAGGGTGTAATCCCGCCACCGGCCGCACCTTCAATGCTGCTGGCGCCACCGGTGGCCAGCAAGCGGCCATCGGCCCAGGCCAGGTTGGCTAGCAGGCCGAGCAACAGGGCAATGCAACGTGGCAGTTGAGTCATGGTCAATGCACCAGGGTCGAGGATGTATGGGTGTATTGCGCCATCCAGGTTTCAAAGGCTTGCGCCGCCAATGGCCGACTGATCAGGTAGCCTTGGGCGGTATCGCACTGCCAGCGCCCCAGCAGTTGCAGGCTGCGCTCGAACTCGACGCCCTCGGCCACAACCTTGAGGCCCAGGCTGTGGCTCATCTCGATGGTCGAGCGCACGATCACCGAGTCCTCACTGGCATCGTCCAGGTCGCGGATAAACGACTGATCGATCTTCAGCTCCTGCACCGGCATGCGCTTGAGCTGCGTCAGGGAAGAATAGCCCGTGCCAAAGTCGTCTACCGACAGGCTGATGCCACAAGCCCGCAGACCATGCAGCACCTGCAAGGCGAGCTCGGGATTGAGCATCACCCCGCTTTCGGTGATTTCAAAAATCAGCTGCTCGGCCGGCACCTGGTACTCGGCCAACAGTGCGCTGACCCGCGCCGGTAACTGCGGATCGATCAGGTCGTCAGTGGAGATATTTAGCGACACCTGCACGCGCAGGCCGCGCCCGGCCCACTCGCGTAACTGACGCATGACTTCCTCGATCACCCAGGCGGTCAGCAGCTGGATGCTGCCGGTGCGCTCGGCCAACGGAATAAACTCCCCCGGCGAAACCATGCCCAGCACCGGATGCTGCCAACGCAGCAAGGCCTCGGCCTGACGCACCTGGCCGGCGGCAATATCCAGTTTCGGCTGATAGTGCAACAGCAGCTCGGCCTTGCTCGGCGCATGGCGTAGATCGCGAATCAAGCGGATCTGCCGCTGCTGGGCATCATCGCGACCACGCTGGTAAACCTGCAGATGGCTGGCCATGCCGGCGGCATCCTGCATGGCGATACTCGCCCGACGCAGCAACTCTTCCGGGGCGTTGCCATCGACCGGGTAGCTGGCAATGCCGATACGGCAATCCAGGGCAAAATCATGGGTGGCGACGCGCAGCGGCTTGAGCAGCAGTTGCTGCACCTTGTCAGCGATGCCCACGGCGCTGTCGCTGTCGGTGTTTTCCAGCAGCAGGAGAAACTCATCACCGATAATCCGCGCCACGCTATCGCCAGGGCGCAGAATCGCCTGCAGGCGCCTACTCAGCTGCTGCAACGCCAGGTCGCCGCCCTCCGCCCCCAGGCTTTCATTAACCGCCCGGAAGTTGGCCACGCCCAGGTAGAGCAACGCCGTTGGCCGCCCAGCAGTGATCGCACTGCCCAGACGTTCCAGCGCCAGGGTACGGTTGGGCAGGCCAGTCAGCGCATCATGCAGCGCGTTGTGCGCCAGCTGCCGCTCACGCTCGGCAATGCCTTGCTGCATGGCCTTGAAGGCGGTGGCCAAACGCCCCAGTTCATCGCCGCGCTGCAAGTCCAGGCTGGCCTGGTAATCGCCCTGGCGCACGCGCTCGGCGACGGCCGCCAATTGCTGAACAGGCTGCGATACCGAGCGCGCCAGCAACAAGGCGCCAACCAGGGAAGCGGTCAGCGCCACCAGGGCAATCAGCAGAATATTCTGATCGAGCGGGGCAAACGCCTGCTGCGCCTGACTCAAGGATTTGTGCAGCAGCGCGCGTACTTCAAAGCCGTCACCACTGGCCAGTACCAGGGTCTGATTGAGGTAGGACTCGTCGCCGATCAGGCTTATCGCATCATTGGCCAGCTCGGCCATGCTGCCCTGCAGCTGCTCACGCTGCGCTGGCTGCAGGGTGCTGATCCAGATATCGGCCACACCGTCCTGGGTCGCGCGCAGGGTCAGGTCCAGGTGGGTCAACTCACGCAATTCGGCGGCAAATACATCGTCAACCTGAAAGCCCATCATCACCCGGGCAATCGGCAACGGCGCAGTCACCGTGGCCTGCACCAACAGATAGATCTTGTCGGCAATCGGCATCAGAAAAATCTGCACGCCCTCACGCTGACGCTGCATCACCTGGGTACTCAGCCGCTTGGCCGTGTCACCGCTGATCTGCCGATCACTGCTGACCTCCAGGTTGCCATCGAGGCCCAGCATCATCACCGCGCTGGCGTTGATCCGCGCGCCATGGTTAAGCAGGGCCGAGCGAATGGTCTCGCTGTCACCGCTGGCCACAGCATCCTTAAAGCCAAAATCGGCAGCCAACACCTGCACCGCATCGTGCAACTGGCGGCCGCGTACTTCGAGCAATTGCTGAAACACCAGGCTACCCACATCCAACTGCTCGCGGGCCTGGCTGCGTACGGCGGCATTGGTGGCGGTTTGCACGGCCGCATAGAGCGCGCCGACCACCACCAACAGCAGCAGTACCAGTACGCCGGCAATCCGTGCCTGAAAACTATTGCGCAGCATCGCGAGCCTTCTTGAAGGCATCGCCAAAGGCGCTGGCCGGCGCACTCGGCGCTGCTTGGCTGGCGGGGGCCTGCATGGTCAGGGTAAAGCGCTGCTGGCTACTGGCTTCGGTCAGCTGCACCTGGCCAGCAGCCTGCGGCAACATATCTGGCGCTTGCGGGTGCCACAGGCTGGCCGTGTAGGTGCCGGCTGGCAGCTGCTCCAGGTTCAGCTTGCCCTGCGCATCACTGACGGCAAACCAGGGGTCGTCGGTGACATAGACATAACCCACCATCCAGTCATGGATATTGCAGCCCAGCACCACTACGCCGGGCTTGTCGAAAATCACCGGCTCGCTCGGCGTGCCCTGATACAGACGCAGTTCAAAGCGCTTGGCGAGGGAGAACGAATAGACGTGATGGCGAATATTGTCGCTATTGGGGAACGACACCGAGGTGCCGCTGCGCACCGCCAGCACATTGGGCGCGAACTGCTGCGAGCGCTGATCCATCACTGCGGTAGCAGGTGCAACCACCGGTGCAACCTCGCTACGCAAACTGAGTACGGCATTGGCCAAGGGCTGGCCCTGGCTGTCCACCAGCTCGGCTTGCAGGCTGGCGGCTTGCAAAGGCGTACTGAGCAGCAATATGCCGAGCAGCGCAAAGGCGAACGATGGGTGCAGGTGCTTGCTCATCAAGACTACTCGTACTTTAGGGGCACACTTGAAGTGGACAGCATCCTTGCCCAGGCACAGTAAATGTCTCTGTGCGCCACAGCTTAGTCGGCAGCGTGAAGAAGTTCACGTTTGATCGGCAGCGCCCGCCTGCTGAGCACCGCCACCCAAGGTAGTCAGCGTGCGTTTATGCGGCGCTACGCAGGCGTTTCGGGGTCAGGCCCAGGTAGCGGCGCATGGCGGTGGTCAGTGCGCTTTGGCTGGAGAAGCCGCACTCTTCGGCAATGCGGATCAGTGGCATGCCGCTCTCGCGCAACAGCCGCACGGCGCGGTCCAGACGGGTTTTCAGCAGGTACTGGTGCGGCGTAAGACCGACACTGTCCTTGAACTGCGCATGAAAATGACTGGGGCTCAGGCAAGCCACCTGCGCCAGTTCAGCCACGCTGATACGTCGCGCCAGGTGCTCGATGATGTAACTGTCGAGCCGCTCCAGATTCAGCGCCCCCACAGCCCGCGTGTGGGGCTCACCGAACAGGCGTAGGTGCAAGGCGCGCAGCAACACGCCGCCCAACGCGCGCGGCAACAGTGGATCAGAGCCATAACGCTCCAGCTCGGCGCCGGCATAGCTCAGCAGGTTCTGGAAATCGGCATCCAGCTGCGGGTAACGCGGGGTTTCGAACAGACGGGTCAACAGTTGCAGGTCTTCGCTGGAGGTGCCCTGCTCATCCAGATCGATGATCAACATACGGTTATCGCCCATGCCCGCGAACTGGTGATCGGCATCCCCCGGCACCAGGCAGGCGCGCATGCGGCACACCTCACCACCCCGGCCGTTCACCTCAAATTCGGCACGCCCGGCCAGCGACAGCACCAGTTGATGGTGGTCGTGGGTGTGCTCGTGGGCCTGGTCATCAAGACGCATCAAACGCGCGTTGAACATGAAAAGTGCAACCCTGAAAAACAGAGGTGCAACTTTAACCCTTTGCCCGGCAAAACTGCAGCCCGCACGACAAATGGGCAGCGCCCGCACCAAAAACTGTCGGAACGATTAAAAGCGCCCAAATACGGGGCAAATAGCCGGCAAGCAGTGGATTGAAAACGCCTGAAATCGGCCTTTGCGCGCTCTGGCAAGGGATTTGCTGAGTTTGCCTGCCCCCTTGCGCACCGTTCGGGTTCAGGAAACCAGCTTATGGCCCTCAGCATTGCTCTCGCCCTGGCATTGGCGCTGTTACTCGCCGGCCACTTCCTCAGCCAGCTCGCCGGCAAACGCCACCAGCAGCATCTCAATGAGCTGCAAGCTGTGTTGCTGCAACGCGCCATCGACCTGCTGCAGAACCTGCAAAAACACCGTGGCCTGGGCGCCCAACAGGACCTACCCAGCACCAGCCAGCGCAACGCCCTGGCACGCCAACTCGACCAACTCTGGCTGAACTGGCCCGGCCCCAGCCTGGGGCTTGCACCACTGCAGCAGGACTGGCCACGCCTACGGCGCAACCCGGCGGACTTTGCCGCCCACTGCCAGGTTATCGACGGCTTACTGGCGGTGATCGCAACACTCGAAACCCGCCTGCATCAGGCTGGCAACGCACACCTAGAGGGCATCGCCCAGGCCTGCCATGGCCTGGAAAACCTTGCCCGCCTGCGCGGCCTGAGCGTGCGTGCGGCCAATTACAGTCAATGCCCGCCAAACCTGAAACAGCAGATTCAGCAGCTCTGCCTGCAACTGGAGCAATCGCCCGTCGGCGCGTCCTTACAACAGGTGCTGCAGCGCCTGGAGCATGAACTGATCGACAGCCACGACGTACGCCTGGCACCTCACGAATGCTTTGCCCTGCTCACACCGCTGATCGACGAGTATGCCCAGCACTTGCGCGCGCCACTGCAGGCGACGTTCGCTGCACGGGCTCCCGCGCAGCAGCCCTAGCAGCTATGCTGGCAGCCTCGACATTCGCCAGGAGCTCACCATGCTTGCCCCCCGCCTGACAGTGGCACTCAGCCTTGCACTGCTCGCCGCCTGCGCGCAAAAACCCAGCAGCGTCACCCTGGAGCAGAGCCAGCAGAGCAAATGCCCGCTGTCGCTGCACGTCGGCCAGCAATTCAATCTGCGCCTGCCGAGCAACCCCACCACCGGTTTCCGCTGGCTGCTGCGTGACTCCGCGCCGCAGGTTCTGAAAAGCCTCGGCCCCGAGGTCTACAGCAACCCAGAAGACGCCGGCCTGGTCGGCAGCGCCGGGATTTCCACCTGGCGCTTCGAAGTTGCCCAAGCTGGCGAGGGCCAATTGGCCCTGACCTACGAACGCCCCTGGGAAGTCGGCGTAGTACCGGCACAGCGCTTCAACTGCACGATCAAAGCTCGCTAACTGGCGCGAAATGCTGACCTGACTGGCATCCACGGCGTGGTCAGTTAATCCGCGACACGCCATAGTGCTGGCCTTTCGAGCATCAAGGACAAGGCCATGCGTTATCTGCTGCTGGGTTTGCTGGGCGCTGCAATATTTCTCTATGCGCGGCTCAGCGGCCTGAGTGAACTGGGCCTGCTCAGCAAGGGCATCCCGGTCGTCGCTCTACTGCTATGGCTGAGAACGGCGCCCAGCGGTCTGTATCGACGCTGGATCAGCCTCGGCCTGCTTGCCTCATTGGCGGGCGATATCCTGCTCGACTGGCCCGGTGACCTGTTTGTTTTCGGCCTCGGCGCCTTCCTCTTCGCCCACCTGGCTTATCTGCGCGCCTACCTGAGCGACTGCACGCAACCGGCCTGGCTCGCCTTGCTGCTTGCCCTGGCCACGGGCGGGACGATGTTCGCCATACTCGCCAGAGCTAATCTGGGTCCGTTGCTGATCCCCGTGGCCTGCTACGCATTGGCGATTAGCGCGATGCTCTGGCGCGCCCTCGCCCGCCTCGGCCAACCAGGCCTGAACAGCAGTACCACTCGCCTGGCTGCCGCTGGTGCAGCCCTGTTTGTGCTTTCCGACAGCCTGATCGGCATCAACCGCTTTGTCGCCCCCTTCGATGCTGCGCCGCTGGCGATCATGCTTACCTACTGGCTCGGGCAATGGGCCATCGCGGCTTCTGCCTTCAAACAGGCCCGTTAAGCCATCGCCCATGCAGATTTGCGACCAATAGCGGCAATCAAAGTTTGGCTATACCGCGCACTTGGCTAAAATGCCCGGCTTTATCGACCAGTGCGTAGCCATCGTGAGCAAACAGCCCGACCGTCTTTTCGCCCAACCCCTGGCCCAGGTGCCGGACTTCGTGTTCAACGAAGATGTGGTACGGGTCTTCCCCGATATGATCAAGCGCTCGGTGCCGGGCTACCCGACCATTGTCGAGAATATCGGCGTACTCGCTGGCCAGTTTGCCCAGCCGCATAGCGTGCTGTATGACCTCGGCAGCTCCCTGGGCGCCGTGACCCAGGCGCTGCGTCGTCATGTGCAAATCGAAGATTGCCGGGTGATCGCTGTGGACAACTCCAGCGCCATGGTAGAGCGCTGCCGCGAATACCTGCACGCACAGGATTCGATGTTTCAGGAACTGCTGCCGGTCGAAGTGATTGAGGCCAACATTCTCAGCCTCAACTTCCAGCCAACCTCGCTGGTGGCGCTGAACTTCACCCTGCAATTTATCCAGCCTGAGCAACGCCTCGAATTGCTCACGCGGATTCGCCAGGCCCTACTACCCGGCGGCGCGCTGATTCTTTCGGAAAAACTGCAATTCGCAGACGCTGCGCAGCACGCCCTGCTCGGTGAATTACACATCGCCTTCAAGCGTGCCAACGGCTACAGCGAGCTGGAAATAGCGCAGAAACGCAGCGCCATTGAGAAAGTCATGCTGCCCGACAGCCTGGAGCAGCACCGTGAACGCCTGCTGGCCGCCGGCTTCAGCCAGGTGGTGCCGTGGTTCCAGTGCCTTAATTTCGCCTCCCTGATTGCCCTGCCATGATCAGTCGCCTCGACCTTGATGCCCTGCAGGCCGCGCTTGCTGGCACCCCGCTACAGGACTGGTCAGCCGACCTGCCTGGGCAGATCGACGCCAAACTGGCGATCGGCCATGGCGACCTGCCGCGCTGGTACGGCGCGGTACAGGCGCTGCCGGAACTGAACGTCGAACAGCTGGAGCTTATGCACAGTTTCAGCTTCAACGGCCCCTGCGACGAGCCAACACGCGCCGCACTGAAAACCGCACTGCAGGGTTTGATTCCCTGGCGCAAGGGACCGTTTCATCTATTTGACGTACACGTCGACACCGAGTGGCGCTCGGACTGGAAATGGCAGCGGGTCGCTCCCTATCTCGACCTCAAGGGCAAGCGGGTGCTGGATGTCGGCTGCGGCAACGGCTACTACATGTGGCGCATGCTCGGCGCCGGAGCCGACAGCGTGGTGGGCATCGACCCCAACTGGCTGTTTCTCTGCCAGTTTCTGGCGATGAAGAACTACCTGCCCGACCTGCCCGCTTGGCACCTGCCGCTGGCCTTCGAGGAATTACCCGGCAAGCTGCAAGGCTTCGACACGGTGTTTTCCATGGGCGTGCTGTATCACCGCCGCTCGCCTATCGATCACCTGATCGACCTCAAGGACTGCCTGGTCAAGGACGGCGAACTGGTGCTGGAAACCCTGGTGGTCGAAGGCGATGCCCAGCAAGTACTGGTCCCCGAGGACCGCTACGCGCAAATGCGCAACGTCTGGTTCCTGCCCTCGGTGCCGGCACTGGAGCTGTGGCTGCGCCGCGCCGGCTTTGTCGATGTGCGCTGCGTGGATGTCAGCACCACTTCAGTCGACGAACAACGCTCGACTGAGTGGATGCGTTTTCAGTCACTGCCCGAATTCCTTGACCCGGCCGACCATAGCCGCACAGTGGAAGGCCTGCCGGCGCCGAGCCGGGCGGTGCTGATCGCACGCAAGCCGTAAGCACAGCTTGCGTAGGGTGGACATGCGTCAGCTTGTCCACCGCTTATCAGAAGGCAGAAAAGCCTGCTGCATGTCTGCCCTGCGCACTAGCCGCGGTTGGCCGCCGCGACGATCAACTCTTTCATTTCCACCACCGCCTGCTTAAAGCCAACGAACAGCGCGTGCGCCACCAGGGCGTGGCCGATATTCAGCTCGTTGATCCCGGCAATCGCAGCCACCGGCTCGACATTATGGTAATGCAGCCCATGGCCTGCATTGACGATCAGGCCATGCTGCAGGCCGCAGGCCACACCATCGCGAATCCGCGCCAGTTCACGCGCCGCCTCTTCCGGGGTATGCGCATCGGCATAACGACCGGTGTGCAGCTCAATAGCCGGCGCGCCGACACGCTTGGACGCCTCGATCTGCTGCGGGTCCGGGTCAATAAACAGCGACACTTCGCAGCCGATTTTGCTGAGGCGCTCGACCGCCGCGCGAATCCGCTCTTCCTGCCCGGCCACATCCAGGCCGCCTTCGGTGGTCAGCTCCTGACGGGTTTCCGGCACCAGGCAGACGTGTTCGGGACGGATGCTTTCGGCGAAGGCGAGCATTTCCTCGGTAACGCCCATTTCGAAGTTCATCCGCGTCTGCATGACTTCCTTGAGCAAGCGCACATCACGTTCTTGAATATGCCGGCGGTCTTCGCGCAGGTGCACGGTAATGCCGTCGGCCCCCGCCTCTTCGGCATCCAGCGCGGCCTTGACCGGGTCCGGATAACGGGTGCCACGGGCCTGGCGCAAGGTGGCCACATGGTCGATGTTCACACCCAGCAGAATACGATTGGCATCAGTCACGGCTTGGCTCCTTGATCGTCATAAATAATTCGCGGCTGACCAGCGGCCTGCCGCCTAAATGGGGGGCCAGGGCCTGGCGCATCAGGCGTTTGGCGGCGGCCAGGGCGCCGGGCGCAGTCCAGTCCGCTTCGGCCATGGCCAACAGCTCGGCCCCTTGAAAAGCTCCGGGTTGCAGTTGGCCAATCGGCACCAGCCCGGTTTCGGTCTGCAGTCGATACAGGCCCGCCTCGGCTATGGGCTGACCTTCGCTGTCCAGATCCAGGGCGAAACCATAGCCCAGCTGATCCAGCAGACGCCATTCAAAAGAACGCAGCAAGGGCTCCAGGGCACGGCCCTGGGCCAGCGCCAGCACCGTAATGGCGTAGTGCTCGAACACGGCGGGATGCGGGTCATCGGCGGGCAGCAGGCGGATCAACAGCTCATTGAGGTACAGGCCACTGAACAGCGCCTCACCCACCAACAGATTGGGAATGCCCGCTGGGTCAAGGCGGCCGACGTTTTTCAGCTCGCCACGCCCGCGAAACTCGGCTTCCAGCGGAATAAACGGCCGCGCCAGGCTGCCGGCCTTGCCTCGCGCGCCGCGCAGCACAGCGCGCAAACGGCCTTGCGGGGTGAGAAAGTCCACCAGCGCGCTGCTTTCACGGTAAGCGCGGCTGTGCAGGACATAGGCAGGCTGACCAAGGGCAAGCATGGGGCTTACTCACAAAAGCGGGCGCAGGGCGCGCCCGAAGGCGACTCAGATATTGTCGTAACCCAGGGAGCGCAACGCGCGCTCATCGTCAGACCAGCCACTTTTGACCTTGACCCATAGGTTGAGCATGATCTTGGAGTCGAACATCACTTCCATGTCCTTGCGCGCTTCCTGGCCAATGCGTTTGATCCGCTCACCCTTGTCGCCAATGATGATTTTCTTCTGGCCGTCGCGCTCTACCAGGATCAGCGCGTGGATATGCAGGATGCGCCCGTCGCGCTTGAACTCCTCAATTTCCACGGTGATCTGGTACGGCAACTCGGCGCCGAGCTGACGCATGATTTTCTCGCGCACCAGCTCAGCAGCGAAGAAACGACTGGAGCGGTCAGTGACCTGATCTTCCGGGAAAAAGTGCACGCCTTCCGGCAAACGCTCGCCCACCAGTTTTTCCAGGGTGTCGAGGTTATGCCCGTGCTGGGCCGAAACCGGCACAATCTCGGCATTCGGCAATTGGGTGGCCAGCCACTCCAAATGCGGCATTAGCTCAGCTTTGTCTTCGATGCGGTCGGTCTTGTTGATCGCCAGAATCACCGGGCCTTCGACGTACTGAATACGCTCCAGCACCATCTGGTCTTCGTCAGTCCAGCGGGTGCGATCAACCACAAAGATCACCACGTCGACATCCTTCAGCGCCGACGAAGCATTCTTGTTCATATAGCGGTTCAGCGCTTTTTCGTTGTTCTTGTGCAAACCGGGGGTGTCGACATAGATCGCCTGCACCTCACCCTCGGTCTTGATCCCGAGCATGTTGTGTCGCGTGGTCTGCGGTTTGCGCGAGGTGATCGCCAGCTTCTGCCCGAGGATGTGGTTAAGCAACGTCGACTTGCCCACGTTGGGCCGGCCGACGATGGCGACATAGCCACAGCGTGTAACAGGTGAATCAGTCATTGCCATTCTCCACACCCAGGGCGATCAGCGCGGCCGCAGCGGCCACCTGCTCGGCGATACGCCGGCTGGCACCCTGCCCCAGGGTTTTATCATTGAGTAAGGTGATCTGACATTCGACTACGAATGTCCGGCAGTGCGGCTCGCCCTGAATATCCACCACTTCGTAACGTGGCAACTCACAGCCGCGCGACTGCAGAAACTCCTGCAGGCGGGTTTTCGGGTCCTTATTGGTGTCGACCAGGGTCAGGCTGTCCAACTCGGTGGTCAGCCAGGCCAACACCCGCTCACGGGCCGCATCCATCCCGGTGTCGAGGTAGATGGCACCGATCAGCGCTTCCAGCGCGTCAGCCAGAATCGACTCGCGGCGAAAGCCACCACTTTTCAGCTCGCCGGAGCCCAAGCGCAGGTACTCACCCAGATCAAAGCCGCGAGCCAGAATGGCCAGGGTTTCACCCTTGACCAAGCGAGCGCGCAAACGCGACAGCTGCCCTTCGCGGGCCAGCGGGAAGCGCTGAAACAGCGCTTCACCGGCAACAAAGTTGAGGATCGCATCACCGAGAAACTCCAGACGCTCATTATTGCGCCCGGCAAAACTGCGGTGGGTCAGGGCCAGGATCATCAGCTCCTGGTCCTTGAAGGTATAACCGAGCTGCCGCTCGAGACGGGCTAACGACGCACTCACGGCATACGCACGCGGAATTCTTTATCGAAACGCACGACCAGATCGATATTCTCGATCAGAGGCTCACGCTTTTCATATTTCATGTGCACGCGAAATTCGTTGTTTTCGACTTTTATCTTAATCGCGTCCTGCATATCTAGGTCACGAATGCTGTTGACCTGCATCCCCTTGCTGATATGACTATAGAAATCGCTAATGCTACGAACATCGCCAGCTTTATCGGTTTCAACCGAAGTAATCATTTTCTCCAACGACATATAGTCGAAGTAATGCGGCAACACCTTGAACGCGGCACTGGCAAAAAAAGCCACAAACGCCAACACCATCAACCAACTAAGAATCGACATTCCCTTTTGCGAATGTGCAGATTTCATATTTGTCCCCAAATTTGAGTTATGTGAAAGCCATTACGGCTGGAGGCAAGACTATATATAGCCTGCGACGCTGCTTTTAACAGCGTCGCAAATTCGGTAGCAGGTCAGTGAATCAGACCTACGCGAGAGAAATTAGGCAGGTTGCTCGACTTCGGGTCCGGCCAGCTCATCCAAATGGCAAATGCTTTGCCGACGATATTCTGGTCCGGCACCATGCCCAGCAACGGCTTAGGGATGGCAGGGTCGTTCCAGTAACGGCTGTCATTGGAGTTGTCGCGGTTGTCGCCCATCATAAAGTAATGCCCTTGCGGCACCACCCACTCACGACCAGGCTCAACCCGATAACGCTGCATTTCTTTACGGATCTGGTGCTCTGCTTCACCGAGTTTCTCGTTATACAACGTCGCACTGCCCAGACTGCCGGGCTCATCGCCAATCAACTGCTGCGCTACAAGCTCACCATTGATAGTCAGACGTTTGTCGCTGCTGTAGGCAATCCGGTCGCCGGCCAAGCCCACCACGCGCTTGATGTAGTTGATGTTCGGATCGCTTGGGTAGCGGAACACCATCACATCACCACGTTGCGGATCGCCTACTTCAATGACCTTGGTATCCAGCACCGGCAGGCGGATGCCATAGGCAAACTTGTTGACCAGAATAAAATCCCCTACTTCCAGGGTCGGCTTCATCGAGCCGGATGGAATCTGGAAGGGCTCGACCAGAAACGAGCGCAGCACCAGCACAATCGCCAGCACCGGGAAGAAAGACTTGCCGTACTCCACCAGCAAAGGCTCTTTGTTCAAGCGCTCCACTACAGCCTCATCAGGTTCGCTGACCTGGCCATGATAGGTGCTGATAGCCGCTCGCCGGCGCGGGGCCAGAAAGATCAGGTCGAACAACGCCAGCGCGCCACAAACGGCGACTGCGATAACCAGTAACAGCGGGAAATTGATCGACATAGGACCTTAACTATCCAACCTGAGCACGGCGAGGAAGGCTTCCTGTGGAATTTCCACGTTGCCTACCTGCTTCATGCGTTTCTTACCGGCCTTCTGCTTTTCCAGCAGCTTGCGTTTACGGCTGACGTCACCGCCGTAGCATTTGGCCAATACGTTTTTGCGCAGCGCCTTGACCGTGGTCCGCGCAACGATCTGTCCACCAATTGCAGCCTGGATCGCCACGTCGAACATCTGCCGTGGAATCAGCTCTTTCATCTTCTCGGTCAACGCCCGACCTTTGTAGTGGGCGTTGTCCTTATGCACGATCAGAGCTAGTGCATCAACCTTGTCGCCATTGATCAGTACATCCAGCTTGACCAGGTTGGCCGACTGATAACGATCAAAATGGTAGTCCAGCGAGGCATAACCGCGGCTGGTGGATTTCAGGCGATCAAAGAAGTCGAGTACCACTTCGTTCATCGGCAGGTCATAGCGAACCTGAACCTGCGAACCGAGGAACTGCATATCACGCTGCACGCCACGCTTCTCGATGCACAGGGTAATCACGTTACCCAGGTGTTCCTGCGGCACCAGGATAGTGGCCTGCACGATCGGCTCGCGGAAGTCCTCGACCGAGGAAACATCCGGCAGCTTGGACGGGTTGTCGACGTAGATCGTCTCACCGGTCTTGAGCACGACCTCGAAGATTACGCTCGGTGCAGTGGTGATCAGATCCAGATCGTACTCGCGCTCCAGGCGCTCCTGGATGATTTCCATGTGCAGCATGCCGAGGAAGCCACAACGGAAGCCGAAACCCAGTGCATCCGAGCTTTCCGGGGAATACTGCAGCGACGAGTCGTTCAGGGTCAGCTTCTGCAACGCATCGCGAAAATCTTCGAAATCATCGGAGCTAACCGGGAACAGGCCGGCATAAACCTGCGGCTGAATGCGTTTGAAGCCGGGCAGCACTTCGACGTTCGGCGTGGCAGCCAGGGTCAGGGTGTCGCCTACTGGCGCGCCGTGAATATCCTTGATGCTGGCGATGATAAAGCCCACTTCACCGGCTTTGAGGTCAACGGTGGCAGTGTGCTTGGGGTTGAACACACCGACACTGTCGACCAGGTGGATCTTGCCGGTGGATTTGACCAGTACCTTGTCGCCTTTCTTGATCCGACCGTGGCGCACACGCACCAGGGAGACCACACCCAGGTAGTTGTCGAACCAGGAGTCGATGATCAGCGCCTGCAGCGGCGCCTCAATATCACCGGTCGGCGCCGGAATCGTGTGCACCAAACGCTCAAGCACCTCATCGACGCCCAGGCCGGTCTTGGCACTGCAGGTCACCGCGTCAGTGGCATCAATGCCGATAATTTTCTCGATCTCTTCCTTGACCCGATCCGGATCGGCCTGGGGCAGGTCGATCTTGTTCAGTACCGGCATGACCTCAAGACCCTGCTCGATGGCGGTGTAACAGTTGGCCACCGATTGCGCTTCCACGCCCTGACCGGCATCGACCACCAGCAGCGCACCTTCACAGGCCGCCAGGGAACGGCTGACTTCATAGGTGAAGTCGACGTGGCCTGGGGTATCAATAAAGTTCAGCTGATAGGTAATGCCGTCTTTAGCCTTGTAATACAGGGTGACGCTGTGCGCCTTGATGGTGATCCCGCGCTCGCGCTCCAGATCCATGGAGTCCAGTACCTGGGCTTCCATTTCACGGTCGGCCAAGCCGCCACACATCTGGATAAACCGGTCGGCCAGGGTCGACTTGCCGTGGTCAATGTGGGCGATGATGGAGAAATTGCGGATATGACTCAAATCACTCACGGATCAACACTCAAAAAGGGCGCAGGCGACTGCCCGCCGAAAATAGCCGCGAAGTGTACCCGAAAGCCACCTTGCACGTCATCAAGGCCACACGGCAGCACTATGTAAAAGGGCGACCGAAGTCGCCCTTTTAGCCTGCCTGCACCGTTAATCGGCCAGTTTGAAGGTGATAAAGCTGGCGCGCCCCTGACGCAGCACGCGCATCGACACCGAACGATTCTTCGGCAGCGCCTGCGCCACCTCGGTAAAGGTCTTGGCCGAATTGATCGCCTGATTGTTCAGATGAGTGATCACATCACCCGGACGCAGACCAATCAGCGCCGCCGGACCGTCCTGCACCTCAGAGATCACCACACCGCCTTTCAGGTCGAGGCTCTTCTTCTGCTCGGCAGTCAGCTCAACCACCTTGACCCCAAGCCGATTGCTGCTGCGTTCAACCCCAGGCGCAGCAGTGCCGGCCAAAGCCTCGCCGTCTTCAGGCAGCGCGCCGATGCTCAACTTCAGCTTCTTGCGCGCACCATCGCGCACCACATCCAGCTCGGCACTGGCACCCGGCTTGAGCGCACCGACCAGATGCGGCAGGTCGGCAGACATGACAATCGGCTTACCATCCAGACTGAGGATCACATCGCCGACCTGTAAGCCGCCTTTGGCAGCCGGACCCTCTTCCAGCACCTGCGCCACCAGCGCACCGGCAGGCTTATCCAGGCCAAAAGATTCCGCCAGATCCTTGTTTACTTCCTGAATCACCACACCCAGCCAGCCGCGACTGACCTTGCCTTCCGCCTTGAGCTGATCGGCCACATCCATGGCCACACTCATCGGGATGGCGAACGACAGACCCATAAAGCCGCCGGAGCGGGTAAAAATCTGCGAATTGATACCGACCACTTCACCAGCCAGGTTAAACAGCGGACCGCCAGAGTTACCTGGATTGATCGCCACGTCAGTCTGAATAAACGGCACATAGCTCTCGTTCGGCAGGCTACGGCCTTTGGCACTGACGATCCCGGCGGTCACCGAGTGATCGAAGCCGAATGGCGAGCCGATTGCCAGCACCCACTCACCAACTTTAAGGTCTTCCGACTTACCCAACTTGACGGTTGGCAGGCCAGCGCCCTCAACCTTGAGCAGCGCGACATCGCTGCGCGGGTCAGTACCGACCAGTTTGGCTTCCAGCTCACTGCGATCCGACAGGCGCACAATGATTTCATCGGCGTCGGCGATCACATGGTTATTGGTCAGCACATAACCATCAGCGGAAATGATAAAGCCCGAGCCCAGCGACTGGGCCTCACGCTGGCGCCCCCCGCCTGGTGCACGCGGCATCTGCGGAATATTGCGCTCGAAGAACTCGCGGAACATCGGCGGCAGACCTTCCAGATCAGGCACATTAAGCTGACCACTGCCAGCCACCGCGCGATCCGGCATCTTCTGCCGGGTACTGATATTGACGACCGCCGGTGACGCCTGCTCAACCAGCTCGGTGAAATCCGGCAGGCTCGCCTGAGCAAACAACGCCTGCCCCATCAGCAGCACGGCAAATAACGCAGTAAATGAAGATTTCAGACCAAGCTTCGACATACAACTCCCCATCAGGCCAGCAAAAGTCTTAAAACGCTGCTGCGGCACCACCAAGCAATGCACGCAACACCACAGGCTGCAACGCCGGATCACCGGCCGTAACGCGGCTGCGCCAGCGCACCGCGCAGCAGGCAAACAGAAACCCGAGCAGCGCACTGAATATTACCCAGGGCTCACTCAAGCCCGCCTGTTCAGCCAATACAGCCGCAGCAAACAAACCGAGCAAAGGCAGCAGATAAACCAGCAGCGAGCCGCGCACCAGCAGATCCTCGCGCACACCGATAATGACCGTATCACCCACACTCAGCTGCAGATCCGACAGTGCACGCACGTAACCACGACGGCCGCTCGCCCCGAGCTGATCAAGCAAGCCCTGGCCGCAACCGGCTTTGACGGAACAACTGGAGCAGGTGCTTTTACGCAGGGTTTCAACCCAGACAGCACCGGGCTCAACGGCCACGACCCGCCCCTGCTCCTCGATCACGGCGCCACCTCAGCCACCGAACGCATGGACAAGGCCACTCGCTCAGCCGTGCCCAGAGGAATTTCGCCAACCACGGTGACCATCACGTCGCCATCCTCGGTCTTCAATCGACGCGAAACCGCCACAGTCGGCCCCAGCTGAGTACGCACATCCTCAACGGCAGCGCCGCGCAGCGGCTCCATAAACACGGAGAAACGCGCCAGGCCATCTTCATACACCTGGCAGGCGACTGGCTCATCCGATGCGGGGCTGCGGCGCTGGGTAACCGAGCGCAGGCTAAAGCCTGGCGGCAGCCAATCCGAACGCCAGGCTTCTACCGCATCCACCTGGGCGGCAGACAAACGCACCGGACGGCAGCCTGCACCAGGCTCAAGGTTAGAGGCTGCGGGAGCTGCAGTTTGTAGTTGGGTAAACTGGAAACGCTCAAGCAACTGCCCCTTGTCATTGACCAGCAAGGACTTGAGCGGCAAGCCAGTTTGCTGATCAAGGTGCAGCTCGATGCCATAACGATGCTGATCACGCGGCACCAGGGCCAATACACTGGTAGCTCGCCCCGCCACGCGGGACTTGCCGAGCACACGTAGCTCATACCACTCACTCAGCTGCTCGGCATTTAGCGCCCGGGCGGGCCACAGCTGGCTATCAATCAGCTGGTCAGCCAATGCACCACTGGCGCACTGCACCTGACCATCGACGCGCAACACCTCCTGCGCGGAACCATCCAGCTGTAGCAGGCGCTCTCGTAGCGCACCGCCCTCGCCCACCCGATGCCAGATGCTGTGCGTCGAAAAGCTGCCATTACGCTCGTATACAAAGGTGCCCTGAAAACTTTGTGTGCGCTCGGCATCCGCCAGACGCTGCAACAAGGCACGACCTTCATCGGCAACCGCCGGCAACACCAGCCAGCTGCCCAGCAACAGAACGCTTAAAGGAATAAAGCGCATGCGATTCCTTAACAACGACCGTTAACGGTTTTCCAGACTGGCTGCGCGCGCGTAAGGCAGCGCACCTTCACTCGTACTCATGGCTGCCTGTTGCGCATGCTGGCGCAGATAGGCCGGCAAACGCTGCTCATGCCAGCCAGGCTGGCCCTGACCCACGGCACTGGCCGCAGGAGCAGACTGCTCTTCGGACGTATTGAAACCTGCCAGCATGGCCGGCCCGCTGACCTGAGGAATATTCAGCACCGGCTGATTGGACTGTTGCGCCAACTGCACACCGGTGATGTCGTCTTGGTTATACATACGCACACCCGCCAGCACTGCAACGGTAACCGAAGCAGCAACAGCCAGACGGCCGACGGTACGCCAAGGACCGCGCTGTACTGGCTGCACAACCGGGGCAACATCGTCAGCCAGGGCGACGGACACAGCAGCGGCAATATCCAGGCGCGGCTCAAGCAACTCTTTGTGCATGACCGCCCGAGCAATCTGGTAACGCGACCACGTTGCGCGCAGCTCAGGGTCATCACTGGCCGCCAGCACTCGCCTTAGTTCAAGTTCATCCGCTTGGTTATCCATCACCGCGGACAGCGATTCCTGCAGGGTTTCACGACTCATGGCGGTTCCTCTCTTGGCTGACGCCGCTGTCTCAGGTTTCCTGCAGCAACGGCTGCAGGGATCGATCAATAGCCTCACGCGCCCGGAAAATTCGCGAACGCACGGTGCCAACTGGACACTGCATGACGCTGGCAATGTCCTCGTAACTCAGACCATCAAATTCACGCAAGGTTAGCGCTGTGCGTAAATCTTCCGGCAACTGCTCGATACTGCGGTGCACGGTGGCCTCGATCTCGTCGCGCAACAGCGCGCGCTCCGGCGATTCGATGTCCTTGAGGGCATGGTCACCGTCATAGAACTCGGCATCCTCAGCACTTACATCACTGTCTGGCGGGCGCCGACCACGCGACACCAGGTGGTTCTTCGCCGTGTTGATGGCGATGCGATAAAGCCAAGTGTAGAACGCACTGTCACCACGAAAATTACCCAACGCCCGATACGCCTTGACGAAGGCTTCCTGCGCCACATCCTGTGCCTCATGGGTGTCATGCACAAAACGCACGATCAACCCGAGAATCTTGTGCTGATACTTGAGCACCAATAGATCAAATGCACGCTTGTCGCCGCGCTGTACGCGCTCGACCAGTTGCTGATCATCTTCCTGGGTTAGCATGAAAACTCCTCATAAGGTTTGAAGGAGCGCAACGCCAACCCTTTACTCGGTCTGCCAAAGTAGACTTGGGCATTGCGCAAAAGTTCTCTCCTTCAAACAAGCTTCCTGCAGAACACTTAGAAGTCCTGCACGGAACAGCGCAGCAAAGGGACTCCACTGCTGCGCTTGTAGTCTGGATCGCCCGCCGGCTAGGCAAAAACCGCAGGCCCGTTGCAAAGCCGCCTGACCCAGGCGAATTCCCACTTAAACAACCGCCTATGGAACCCGAAACACTTAAAAAGTTCCCGAGTAACGCACTTGGTCATAAGCTGGCTATTGTGCCGTCCACCCCCTCTATATACTAGGGGCCGCTTTTCGCGGAATTCGGACATGAGCCAACATTACCAACACGACGTTCTGGTTATCGGTAGCGGTGCCGCCGGCCTGACCCTGGCCCTCACGCTGCCTGAGCACCTGCGCATTGCCGTCCTGAGCAAGGGCAACCTGTCCAACGGCTCGACCTACTGGGCGCAAGGCGGCGTGGCGGCGGTGCTGGACGACACCGACACCATCGAGTCGCATGTCGAAGACACCCTCAATGCCGGTGGCGGCCTGTGCCGTGAGGACGCCGTGCGCTTTACCGTCGAGCACAGCCGCGAAGCCATCCAGTGGCTGATCGACCAAGGTGTGCCCTTCACCCGTGACGATGAACACGCCCGCGAAGACGGCGGTTTCGAATTCCACCTGACCCGTGAAGGCGGCCACAGCCACCGGCGCATCATCCATGCCGCCGATGCCACCGGCGCGGCGATCTTCAACACCTTGCTCGAACAAACCCGCCAGCGCAGCAATATCGAACTGCTGGAGCAGCGCGTCGCCGTTGATCTGATCACCGAACGCAAACTCGGCCTGGAAGGCCAGCGCTGCCTGGGCGCTTACGTGCTCAACCGCGCCAGCGGCGAGGTCGATACCTTTAGCGCGCGCTTCGTGATTCTCGCCACCGGCGGCGCGGCCAAGGTCTATCTCTACACCAGCAACCCGGACGGCGCCTGCGGCGACGGCATCGCCATGGCCTGGCGCGCCGGCTGTCGGGTCGGCAACCTGGAGTTCAACCAATTCCACCCGACCTGCCTGTACCACCCGAAAGCCAAGAGCTTTCTGGTCACCGAGGCACTGCGCGGCGAAGGTGCACTGCTCAAGCTGCCCAACGGCGAACGTTTTATGCCGCGCTTCGATGAGCGCGCTGAACTGGCACCACGGGATATCGTCGCCCGCGCCATCGACCATGAGATGAAGCGCCTGGGGATCGACTGCGTGTTCCTCGATATCAGCCATAAACCGGCTGACTTTGTGAAATCGCACTTCCCTACCGTGTATGAACGCTGCCTGGACTTCGGCATCGACATCACCAAAGAACCGATTCCGGTGGTGCCAGCTGCGCATTACACCTGCGGCGGTGTAGTGGTCGACCAGAGCGGCTGCACCGATGTGCCCGGCCTCTATGCCATCGGCGAAACCAGCTTTACCGGCCTGCACGGGGCCAACCGCATGGCCAGCAACTCACTGCTGGAGTGCTTCGTTTATGCCCGCTCGGCGGCGGAGAACATCCTCGCCCAGCTGGAGCAGATCAGCATGCCCAGCGACCTTCCCAGCTGGGACGCCAGTCAGGTGACCGACTCGGATGAAGACGTGATCATTGCGCACAACTGGGACGAACTGCGGCGTTTTATGTGGGACTACGTCGGCATCGTGCGCACCAACAAGCGCCTGCAGCGCGCCGAGCACCGGGTGCGCCTGCTGCTCGACGAAATTCACGAGTTCTACAGCAACTACAAGGTCAGCCGCGACCTGATCGAACTGCGCAACCTAGCTCAGGTCGCCGAGCTGATGATCCGTTCGGCCATGCTGCGCCATGAAAGTCGTGGCCTGCATTACACCCTGGACTATCCGCAGCAGCTGGCCGAAGCCAAGGACACTATTCTGCTGCCGCCCACCTATGGCGACTGAACTTCAGCCGCACCCGTAAGCGCCGGTGCTGATCCCGCGCCAAGCTGTCGCGAGCAATGCAGACCGAGCGCACACGGCGCTGCCCAGCCAGACGAAAGCGCAGCAGCACTATCAACGGCAAGGCCAGGCTATCGGGATGCAGCTCGATGGCCTGCCAGCCCTGGGCCGTACTGTGCACCTGCCAACCGTCGGCCGTGTAACGCAGCGCTCGGTAGGCCTGCGGCGAACTCAGCAGCAAATGTCGCGGTAGCACCCAAGCGGCATGGGCAAGACAGAAGCCAATTCCGAGCAAACGCGCCCAGAGTGGAATCTCTACCAGCGCCAGGCTAAGCAGCGCCAACCCCTGAATCAGGGCATAGCAAGCCAGCAGCTGCCGTGAAGGCTGCCACCGGCATTCGAAGCCGTCACTGGGGCTGGACACGGTCCAGAATCATCCGAACCATACGCTTGAGATCGGCATCTTCCGGCTCGCCGCGCTGCATAAACCAGCCGAACATGTCCTGATCTTCACATTCGAGCAGCTTGCGATAACGCTCGCGGTCAGCCTCGTCGAGGTGCGGGTACACCTCTCTGACAAACGGCACCAGCAGCACATCCAGCTCCAGCATGCCGCGGCGGCTGTGCCAAAAAAGACGATTGAGTTCAACCGAGTCAACCATGGGTATGCTCCTTGGATAAGGCGCGCAGTATACCGATGAAAAGCGCCCCTGTTGACCGCGCGCATCACCCGGCAAGGCAATGCGCTGAGACGAAGCAGCGGCAAGCGCTGACAAGGCGCGAGGCGCGCTCTATGATGAGCCCCCTAACTTTTATCCAGCGATACCTAATCCACCATGGCCGATACCGCGTTTTACTGCACCCTCAGCCACGAAGGCATCCTCGCCGTGCGCGGCCCGGACGCCAACAAGTTCCTCCAGGGCCAAGTCACCTGCAATCTCAACTACCTGAGCGACAGTTATTCCAGCCTGGGCGCGCGCTGCACCCCCAAGGGCCGCATGCAATCGAGCTTTCGCGTCCTCAGCGTGAGTGACGGTTATTTGCTGGCAATGGCCAGTGACCTGCTAGATGCGCAACTGACTGACCTGAAGAAATACGCTGTTTTCAGCAAATCCAAGCTCACCGACGAAAGCCAGGACTGGCTGCGCATCGGCCTGAGCGGCGGCGATGAAGCCCTGCGCCGCCTCGGCCTGGAGCTTGCAGAAACCGCCGACAGCGTCGCGCGCAGTGATGAATTTCTGGCCGTGCGCCTGAGCGATAGCCGCGCCGAACTCTGGATACCCGCCAGCCAAGCAGAAACCGTACAAACGCAATTGGCCGCGCAGCTACGCGAAGCGCCGTTGAATGACTGGTTATTGGCTCAGGTACGCGCCGGCATTGGCCAGGTTATGGGCAGCACGCGCGAGCTGTTTATTCCGCAGATGATCAATCTGCAGGCCGTGGGCGGTGTGAGCTTCAAGAAAGGCTGCTACACCGGCCAGGAAATCGTCGCGCGCATGCAGTACCTGGGCAAACTCAAACGCCGCCTGTATCGCCTGGAACTGCATGACAATCAGCTGCCAGAGCCCGCCACGGCGCTGTTTTCGCCCACCCACACCTCCAGCGTTGGTGAAGTGGTGCTGGCCGCGCGCAGCCCGGCCGGCGTCGAACTGCTGGCCGTGCTGCAGGACGAAGCCGCGCACAATGGCGTTATTCACCTGGGTTCTGCCGAAGGCAGCACGCTGAGCGTGCTCGATTTGCCGTATACACTGGACGCAGACCGCGAAATACAGCGCTAAGCACTTACTACACTGATTACTATTGCCTGACCGCCTAAAGAGAATTGCCCATGAGCAAGCTTGCCGAGAAAGTCCAAAAGGAACTGATCCAGGCCATCGACAGCGATGAACTGGTACTGCCGACCCTGCCAGAGGTCGCGCTGAAAGTCCGCGAGGCAGCAGAAGACCCGGACATCGGCATCCCGCAACTGAGCAAGGTAATCGGCAACGACGCCGCCCTGACCGCGCGCATCATCAAGGTGGTCAATAGCCCACTGCTGCGCACCAACAAGGAAATCACCGACCTGCAGATGGCCGTCGGTCGCCTCGGCATCAATTACACCTGCAACCTGGCCACGGGCCTGGCTATGGAACAAATGTTCCAAGCCACCAGCGATGTGGTTGACCGCAAAATGCGCGAAGTGTGGAACAAAAGCACGGAAATCGCCGGCATCTGCCACGTTCTGTGCAAACACTACACCCGCCTGCTGCCGGACCAAGCAACCCTCGCCGGCCTGGTGCATCAGATCGGCGTACTGCCGATCCTCACCTACGCCGAAGAGCACAGCGAGCTGCTGGCCGATTCGATCAGCCTTAACCATGTGATCGAGCAGATTCACCCGATCATCGGCGACAAGATCCTGCGTACCTGGGAATTCCCCGAGCTGATCGCCATGGTGCCCGGCCAATACCTGGACTTCACCCGCGACAGCGCCAAGGTCGATTATGTCGATATCGTCCAGGTCGCCACCCTGCAGAGCTACATTGGCAGCGAACACCCCTACACCAAACTGGACTGGAGCCAGATTCCAGCGTTCGCCAAGCTCGGTCTTGACCCCAACCAGAACCTCAACGAAGACGAAGACCTCTCCGCCGCCATGGAAGCAGCCATGAGCATGCTCCAGTAAAGCCCCTCACGCGCATGCAGCCGAATGCAACTAGACTGAACCCAGTCCCCGCAATCGGCATACGGCTCATGCGCACTCTGCTGTTATCTGCCCTCTTCAGCCTGTTTTGCGGTGCTTTGGCCGCTGCAGAATCGGTGCGCCTGACCAACGGTGAATGGCCACCTTATCTGGGCGAACAACTGCCGCACAAGGGCGTTGCTTCACGCATCGTCGCCGAAGCCTTTGCCTTGCAGGGGATTGATGTGGCCTGGGAATTCCACCCTTGGGCGCGCTCGCTGCAACTGGCTGAGCGCGGCCAACGCGCAGGCAGCGCGGTATGGCTGCACAGCAACGAACGTGAGGAAAAGTTCTTTATCAGCGACCCGGTAGTGGAAAGCGGTTACTACCTGTTCCACCGCAAGGGCTACAGCTTTGACTGGCAGCAGGTCAGTGACCTGCAAGGCCGGCGCCTGGCCGGCACCCGTGGCTATGACTACGGCGAAGCCTTTCAGCAGGCCGAAGCCAGCGGACAACTGCGGGTCAATCGAGTGACCAGTGATGAAACCGCGTTTCGCCAGTTGATCGCCGGCCGCGTCGATCTGTTCCCGATGGACAAAGTAGTCGGCTTCGACATGCTGCATCAGCACTTCAGCGCCGCCGAGCGTGCGCAGCTGAGCTTTCACCCCAAGCCGTTGCGCAGCGACAGCCTGCACCTGCTGCTCTCGCGGCAAGTGCCCGGCAATGCCGAGCTGATCGCACGTTTTAACCAAGGCCTGGCGCAGCTGCGTGAAAGCGGCAAGGTTGCTCAGTACCTGCTGGAAATCCAGCAACCGCTTAGCCTGGCGCCCTGACTCAGGCTTGCGCACTGGCGAATGCGACACGTACCAACAAACCGTGCGGCTGCGCCTGATGCAGGCTGATTTCGGCCTGATGCGCGCGGCAGATCTCGCCGACAATCGCCAAGCCCAAGCCTGCCCCCGCGCCCTTGTTACTGCGCCGATAGAAGCGCGCAAACACCCGCTCATGCTCTTCCGGCGGAATCCCTGGGCCGTCGTCTTCGACCTCCAGCACCCCAGCCGGCAATACCCGCAGAATCACATTGCCGCCGGCTGCGGTATGCGCCAGGGCGTTATCCAGCAGGTTACACAGCAGCTCGTTGAGCAAGGTTGGCTCACCGCTGACCCACACCGGTTGCTCGGCCTCCAGAGCCAGGGAAATACCCCGCGCATGGGCCAGTGGCGCCAGCGCCATACCCAATTCGCGTGCCAGCTGGCTGAGATCAAGACGCTGCGCGCCGCCCTCGGCAATCGCCCGTGCGCCGCTTTCGATACGCGCCAGCGAAAGCAATTGATTGGCCAAATGGGTGAGTTTGTCGGTGTTCTGCGCGGCTTCCTCCAAGGTACTGCGCCAGATCGACGGTTCCTGGGCGCGCAAGCCCAGCTCGACCCGCGCCTTGAGCGCTGCCAGAGGCGTGCGCAGCTCGTGGGAGGCATCGGCGATAAATTGCGACTGACGTTCGAACAGATTACGCAGACGGTCATTGAACTGGTTCAGCGCATCGATCAGCGGGCGCAGTTCACGCGGCATGCCGAGATCCGACAGCGGCTGCAGATCGTCGCTGGTACGCGCCGCCACGCTGCGGCGCAAGGCTTCCAGCGGGCGCAGCGCAGCACTCACCGCCAGCCACACCAGCAGCAAGGCACTCAGCGACAGCACGCCCATGCGCAGCAAGGTGCCGAGCAACAGCTCGCGGGCCATGCGCTCGCGCGCGCCCTGGGTTTCCGCCACGCGGATTTCCGCCACGCCATTGACCCCCGGCTCGCTGACCGGCTGCAGCAGGCTGACCACTCGCACGCCCTGGTTGCGGTATTCGGCATCGTAGAAATGCGCCAGCGCCGGGTAATCCTCGGTGCGCTTGGTGCCGGGCGGTGCCGGCGGCAAGTCTGCGTAACCGGACACCAGCGCGCCCTGCACATCCAGCACCTGGTAGTAGATGCGCCCGGCACTGTCATAGGCAAAGGTGTCCAGCGCCACATAGGGCACATTGGCGTTCAGCCGTTCGGCGGTGGTGTACAGGCCATCGGCAATCGCCCGCGCCGAGGCCAACAAAGTGCGGTCATAGGCGGTATCGGCAGCATGCCGCGCGCTCCAATAGGCGCTCAGGCTGCTGACCAGCAGAATCAGCGCTAACAGCACCGCTAATCGGCGGATCAACCGCCCGCGCAGGCTGCCCGGCTGGTGCTCCACGGGTTTGCCGCGCTCAGTCACCGACTGTCTCCAACCCTCAGTCACCGACTGCCTCCAATAAATAACCCAGACCACGGAAGGTGACGATGCGCACCCCGCCGCCTTCGAGTTTTTTGCGCAGGCGATGCACGTAAATTTCGATGGCGTCGCTGCTGGCATCCTCATCCAGACCAAACACCTGGGCGGCCAGTTGCTCCTTGCTCATCACCCGTCCGGGCCTGGCGATCATCGCCTCCAGCACCGCCTGCTCACGGGAGGTCAGGGTCAGCAGGCCATCGGCCAGGGTAAAGCGCCGGGTATCCAGGTCATACAGCAGATTGCCGCAACGCTGCTGACGCTCGCCACCGAGCACGGTGCGCCGCAGCAGTGCCTTGACCCTTGCCTCCAGCTCGCTCAGTTCAAAGGGTTTGGCCAGGTAATCATCGGCGCCCAGGTTAAGGCCATGCACACGGTCCTTGACCTCGCCACGGGCGGTGAGCATCAGCACCGGCAGGGTATTGCCGCGCTCACGCAGACGCGCCAGCACCTGAAAACCATCCAGGCGCGGCAGGCCGATATCGAGAATCGCCAGGGCGTAATCCTCAGTGCTCAGGGCCATATCGGCGGCCACGCCGTCATGCAGCATGTCCACGGTCAACCCGGTGCCACGCAGGGCCTGAGCCACGCTTTCAGCCAGGGGCAGATGGTCCTCGACCAGCAGGATTCGCACGGTAATGGCACTCCACAAACTTGTTGTTATGCGCCCAGTGTAACGGCGCACCCTGGGGGCCGTCGCAAGCGACGTGAAAAAACTCTCCAGGCGTTTCTTTGTGGCCTGCCATCCCTGGCGGCCACCCTGCGGGCCGTCGCAAGCGACGTCAAAAAGCGCTCCAGGCGTTTTTTTGTGGCCTGCCATCCCTGGCGGCCACCCTGCAGGCCGTCGCAGCGACGTCAAAAAACGCTCCAGGCGTTTTTTCAAGCTGAAAGCCTGGTGAAAGCTTGACCCCCTAGCATCGGTTTCAGGTGGCTCGATCCACCGACCTGAACGACTGACGCAGTGGTGCGCAGCCGTGACAAAAACAACAATGGAGACCACAGGATGCCGACTGCATCTCATCAGGCGCTTGCGCCTGCTCACCTGCTTAGCCTGGCCATCGCCGCCGCGCTGCTTGCCCCCGCTGCCCATGCCGATTTTGTGGCTGACAGCAAAGCCAGCCTGACCACCACCAACATCTACCTCAACCGTGATTTCCGCGAAGGCACAAGCAGCCAGCAGAACAAGCGTGAAGAATGGGGTCAGGGTTTCTGGCTCGACGTCCAGTCCGGCTACACCGAAGGCACCGTCGGCTTCGGCCTCGATGCTTTGGGCCTGGTTGGGGTCAAACTGGATTCCGGCGGCGGCCGCACCGGCACCGACCTGCTCCCGGTACAGGACGATGGCGGCCCCCCGGATCAGTTCGGCCGCCTGGGCCTGACTGCCAAGGTCAAGGTCTCTAATACCGAGCTGCGCTATGGCTCGCACATCCCCGAACTGCCTGTGGTCAAGGCCAGCGACAGCCGCCTGCTGCCGCAGGTGTTCGAAGGCGGCCTGCTGACCTCCAGCGAACTCGACGGCCTGACCTTTACCGGCGGGCGCCTGGATAAAGTCATCGACCGCGCCTCGACCAACTCCGAGGAGCTGATCCTCAACAGCAAGAACCGCCGCTTCGCTGCCGGTATCACGGCAGATCATCTGGATCTGATGGGCCTCGACTACAGCTTCAACAAGCAACTCAAAGGCCGCTACTACTTCGCCGACCTCGACGATATCTACCGCCAGCACTTCTTCGGCCTGCTCGCCAGCCAGCCGGTGGGCAGCGGCACCCTGAGCGCCGATGTACGCCTGATGCTGAGCAAGGACAGTGGCGCATCCAATGCCGGCAAGATCGACAACCGCGCCTTCAACGCCATGCTCAGCTACGCCATCAATGGCCACAAACTGGGCCTGGGCTTCCAGGACATGAGCGGCGACACCGGTTACGCCTATATCGATGGCAGCGACCCGTTTCTGGTCAACTTCGTGCAGATCAACGACTTCGCCAACGCCGACGAGCGCTCCTGGCAGGCCCGTTACGACTACGACTTCGGCAAGCTCGGCGTTCCCGGCCTGAGCTTTATGACCCGCTATATCAAAGGCAGCGACGCGCAGATTGCCGGCACGAACGACACCGGCGGTGAGTGGGAGCGCGACATCGAGGTCAAGTACGTGGTGCAAAGCGGGCCACTGAAAGATGTCTACGTGCGTCTGCGCAACGCCAGCTTCAAATCCGACTTCGCCCGCGATGCGGACGAGAACCGCGTCATCGTCGGCTATACGCTGCCGATCTGGTAAACAATAAGAACTCAGAGGAACACACCATGAAAACTGCCTTTACCCGCATCGCCCTGGCCACCGCCTGTATGGCCTTTGCCGGCCAACTGCTGGCTGCCGAACCCAAGCGCCCGGAATGCATTGCCCCGGCCAAGCCCGGCGGTGGTTTCGACCTGACCTGCAAACTGGCGCAGAGCGGCCTGAAAGACAGCGGCCTGCTCAAAGCACCGATGCGCGTCACCTATATGCCCGGCGGTGTCGGCGCGGTGGCCTACAACGCAGTAATCGCCCAGCGCGCGGCCGATCCCGGCACCATCACCGCGTTCTCCAGCGGCTCCCTGCTCAACCTGGCGCAAGGCAAGTTCGGCCGTTATGACGAAACCGGCGTGCGCTGGCTGGCAGCAGTAGGCACCGACTATGGCGCCATCACCGTGCGTGCCGACTCGCCGTACCAGAATCTGGATGACCTGGTGCAGGCGCTGAAGAAGGACCCGGCGAGCATCGTCTTCGGCGCTGGCGCCACCATCGGCGGTCAGGACTGGATGCAGACTGCGCTGATCGCCCGCCTGGCCGGCATCGACCCGAAAAACCTGCGTTACGTGGCCTTTGAAGGCGGCGGCGAAACCCTCACCGCCATGCTTGGCGGCCATGTGCAGGTCACCTCCAGCGGCCTGGGCGAAGTCACCCCGCAACTGGCAGCGAAGAAAGTACGCATCCTCGCCGTGCTCTCCGAAGAACGCCTGCCGGGCAAACTGGCCGATATCCCCACCGCCAAGGAACAGGGCTACGACATCGTCTGGCCGGTAATCCGCGGCTTCTATATGGGCCCAGAGGTGACGGACGAGCAGTACAACTGGTGGAAACAGCAGTTCGACAGCCTGCTCGCCCGTGAAGACTTCGCCACCCTGCGTGAACAGCGCGACCTGCTGCCGTTGTCAGTGACTGGCGACGAGCTGAAAGCCTTGGTCTTCAAGCAAGTTGAGGAATACAAGGCATTGGCTGGTGAGTTCGGCCTGATGCAGTAAGGAAGCTACTGCGCTCGGTAATGCGGCGTTGGAAAGCGGCTCGAAATGCTCATTTACACCAGTAAACTGCGCTTTCTCGCCGCTTTCCGCCTTGCCTTCCCTTCGCTCGTAACGCTTCCGCCCTCTTTAGTTTTATCGACTAGGTAATCCGCCATGTACGTTCGCCTGTTCGCCGCGAGCTGGCTGCTGTTTTGCGCCGTTCTCGCCGTCATCGCCTGGGGCTTCCAGGCACCCTTCGCCTACGACCCAGTCGGGCCGCGCGCCTATCCGTTGCTGCTGCTTAGCCTGATGGCCGCCGGCAGCCTGTGGCTGGTATTCAAGCCCGGCCTGCTGGAGCAGACGCTGAATACCCGCGCTGCCGTGCGCACCGTGCTCTGTGTACTGGCGCTGTTGGCTTATGCGCTGCTGTTCGAAGTGCTCGGCTTTGTCATCAGCACCACGCTGGCCACCTTTGCCCTTGGCCTGCTGTTTACCGGGCGCCCGCTGCCTTGCGCCATCAGCGCCGTACTGATGGGCGTGCTGCTGTACGGCCTGTTTGATTACCTGCTGGATGTGCCGCTGCCCCTCGGCCTGTTCGAAGCCTTCGTGGAGAGCTGAAAATGGAAACCCTGAATTTCTTGATGCAAGGCTTCGAAGTCGCGACCCGACCGGAAAACCTGCTGGTAGCCTTGTTCGGTGCCTTTGTCGGCACCATCGTCGGCCTGTTGCCGGGCCTGGGCCCAATCAATGGCGTAGCACTGCTGCTGCCACTGGCCTTCGCCCTCGGCCTGTCGCCCGAAACCGCGCTGATCCTGCTCGCCGCCGTGTACCTGGGCTGTGAATACGGCGGGCGTATCTCGGCGATTCTGCTTAACGTACCCGGCGACGCTGCAGCGGTGATGACCACCCTCGACGGCTACCCACTCGCCCGCCAGGGCAAGGCCGGCATAGCACTGTCGCTGTCAGCCGTCAGCTCGTTTATCGGCAGCATGATCGCCACCTGCGGCGTGGTGCTGTTCGCCCCGCTACTGGCGAAATGGGCGGTGGCCTTTGGCCCGGCCGAATATTTTGTGCTGATGATTTTCGCCATCGCCTGCCTCGGCGGCATGGTCGGCGACAAACCGGTTAAAACCCTGATGGCCGCCCTGATCGGCCTGGCCCTGGCCACGGTTGGGGTGGACTCGACCACTGGCGTGTACCGCTTTACCTTCGGCAGCGTCAGCCTGTCGGACGGCATCCAGTTCGTCATCGTGGTCATCGGCTTCTTCAGCGTCAGTGAAGTGCTGCTGATGCTGGAAAAAACCCATAACGGTCAGAAAGCCGTTAAGGCCAGCGGCCGTCTGCTGTTCAACTTCAAAGAGTTCTGCTTCACCTTCTGGACCATGGTGCGCAGCGCTGTGGCCGGCTTCGTCATCGGCGTACTGCCAGGTGCCGGCGCGACCATTGCCAGCGCCATGACCTATATGACTGAAAAGCGCATGGCCGGCCCGAACGGTAAGTTCGGCGACGGCGACCTACGCGGTCTGGCCGCCCCGGAAGCGGCCAACAACGCCTCGGCTTGCGGCTCGCTGATCCCCATGCTGACCCTCGGCGTACCGGGCTCGGGCACCACCGCAGTGATGATCGGCGCGCTGACGCTGTACAACATCACCCCAGGCCCTTTGCTGTTCGAACAGCAGCCGGATGTGGTCTGGGGTCTGATCGCCTCGCTGTTTATCGGCAACGTGATTCTGCTGGTAATGAACATTCCGTTGGTCGGCCTGTTCTCGCGCATGCTCAGCGTGCCCAACTGGGTGCTGGTGCCGGCGATCACCGTGATCAGCATGGTCGGCGTCTACGCGGTGCACAGCACCACCTTTGACCTGGTGCTGATGATCGGTCTCGGCGTCTTCGGCTATATCCTGCGCAAGCTGGACTTCCCGCTGTCGGCGCTGATCCTCGGCTTCGTCCTCGGCGAGTTGATGGAAGACAACTTGCGCCGCGCCCTGTCGATCTCTGCGGGCGAGTTGAGCATTCTCTGGAATAGCCCGATCAGCCTCTGCCTGTGGGCACTCACCGCGCTGATGCTGGCCCTGCCTGGCCTGCGTTGGTGGCGTGCACGCCGTGCGGCGCAACTGGCCAATGCCTAAGTTGCCTGCGCTCACCGGCTGGCAAAGCTGGTGGGCCACTCCGCTGGTGGGGCTGGCCGGCGGCGCCCTGGCCAGCCTGATCGGCTGGCCTTTGCCGTGGATCATCGGCTCGCTGCTGGCAGTTATCGCCGCCCGCTGCAGCGGCTGGCTGATCACCGAGTTGCCGGGCGGACGCAAGACCGGCCAGTGGCTGGTATCCAGCGCCATCGGCCTGCATTTCACCCATGAAGTATTCGGCCAACTGCTCAGTCACTTCGGTGTGATCCTGCTCGGCGCCCTTCTCACCCTGCTGCTCAGCCTGATCGGTATTGTCGTGCTGCGCCGCGCCGGCCTGGATCGCGCCACTGCGTTCTTCGCCAGCATGCCGGGTGGCGCCAGTGAGATGGTCAACCTGGCGCAACGGCATAACGCCGAAACCGCCAAGGTGGCCGCCGCCCATAGCCTACGTTTGCTGCTGGTGGTGCTGCTGATTCCGGCGATCTTCACCTGGAGCCTGCCGCCCATCGCACCGCCAATACCGGCGCCGGTAAGTTGGCCCTGGCTGGCGGTGCTGCTACCGGCTGGCGCGCTGCTGGCCTGGCTCTGGGGGCGCTTGGGTCAACCCAACCCGTGGATGCTGGGTCCGCTGACTGTCTGCGCGGTGGCCAGTGTGACCTTCGATCTGCACCTGGGTCTGCCTGATGGCCTGGGTCAGGTCGGCCAATGGCTGATCGGTTGCGCCCTGGGTTGTCACTTCGACCGCAACTTCTTTCGCAGCGCACCGGGGTTTCTCGCACGCATCCTGCTGTTCTGCCTGCTGGCCATGCTCGCTGCTGCCGCGCTTGGCCAAGGCCTGGGCTGGCTGGCCGGGGAAAACCAGAATGCGCTGATGCTCGGCATGATGCCCGGCGGCATCACCGAACTGTGCCTGACCGCCGAAGCTCTGCAACTCTCGGTGGCACTGGTCACGGCCTTGCAGGTGCTGCGGCTGTTTCTGGTGATGTTTCTCGCCGAACCCTTATTCAGGCTTTGGCAACGCAACGCATAACGCTTTTGACGACCACGTTTAGCCCGCCTTGTGCGGGCTCTTTTTTGCCTGCAGGCGATCCCCGCATTACGCAATGCCAGAGCTATGTAGGGTGGATGACGCTGTTTTCATCCACCATCGCAGTAGAACCGTAGGATGGGTGGTAACCCATCAATTGGCTGATGGGTTACCACCCATCCTACTGTCTGGACCGTCATCCAAGGCCGTCACGGTAAAGATTTCAAACCCTCCGCCCAGCCCTTGTGCTCGCTCATCTTTGTCCGCAACGCAGCAGTTTTTGTTTAACAGATATGTCCGCAGCCACTCAGGCGCAGGCGACGGCGGTACTCTCAGGCCTACACCACCGAGGCATCCTCAATGAGCGTACTGCGCTGGCCCGCCGTGAAAACCCTGCTGCTAGTGCTCTGCCTAAGCCTGTTGGTTAGCGCCTGCAGCCGCATCGGCCTGGCGTACCGCAACCTGGACTGGCTGGTGCCCTGGCGACTGAACGATTACCTGAATCTCAACAGTCAGCAGCAGGCCTGGCTCAAACCCCGCGTGCAGACGCATCTGCAATGGCACTGCAGCGCCGAGCTGCCGCGTTATATCGACTGGCTGCAAACCACCGAAAGCATCCTGGCCCAGCCGCAGCCCGACAGCGCTCAACTGCTTGAGCAATTCGCCCAGTTCGATGCCGCGCTCAAACGCATCGGCGTCGAGATCACCCCCACCGCCATCGAACTGCTGCAGGGTCTGAGCGAGCAGCAGGTCAGCGAGCTTTACGCCGCGATTGATGAAGACAATCTGGAGGACCGCCAGGACTTTCTCGACCCGCCCCTGGCCACCCAAATCAGCGAACGCCGCGAGCGTATGCAGGAACGTCTACGGGCCTGGATGGGCCGCCTGAACAGCGCACAAACAGAACATATCGCCGCCTGGGCCAATAACCTTGGCGAGCAGAACCGTCTGTGGCTGGAGAACCGGCAACTGTGGCAAACCGAGCTGCGCAAGGTGGTTGCCGAACGCGATAGCGCAGACTTTGCCGAACGGCTGACCCGCCTGCTACAACAACGCGAAAGCTTTTATAGCGACGAGTACCGCGCCAACTATGGCCGCTCACGCCAGGCGCTGGCCACGCTGTTCAGCCAGCTGCTGAGCAGCAGCGATGAGGCGCAGCGCGAGCGCCTGAGCCACCGTTTACGCGACCTGCGCAGAGATCTGGCCGAACAGCAGTGCAACGTTTAAGCCGACTCGGGCAGGCGCCAGTCAATCGGACTTAGCTCATGCTGCTGGAGAAACTTGTTGGTGCGGCTGAAATGGCCGTTACCAATAAAGCCCCTATGCGCCGACAACGGCGATGGGTGCACGGATTTCAGCACCAAGTGCTTACTGCTATCGATCAGCTTTTCCTTACTCTGCGCATGAGCGCCCCACAGCAGAAACACCAGGCGCTCCTGCTGCTGACTGACCACCTCGATCACTTTATCGGTGAAGGTCTGCCAACCGATCTTGGCGTGGGAGCCAGCGATGCCGTGCTCCACCGTCAATGAGGTGTTAAGCAGCAGCACGCCCTGCTCCGCCCAATACTGCAGATTGCCGTGGTCGGGAATGTCGATATTCAGGTCGCGCTTGAGCTCTTTATAGATATTCACCAGCGACGGCGGCGTCTTCACCCCAGGCTGCACCGAGAAGCACAGACCATGGGCCTGACCCGGCCCGTGATAAGGGTCCTGGCCGATCACCACCACCTTGGTCTGCGCCAGCGGGGTGGAATTGAGCGCATTGAAGATCAGCGAACCCGGCGGATAAATCTGCTTGCCTGCGGCCTTCTCGCCACGCAGAAAATCCCCCAGTTCACGCATATACGGCTTCTCGAACTCTTCATGCAGCGCGGCTTTCCAGCCGGCTTCGAGTTTGACGTTATCAGCGGCGCTCATGCCTGAATCCTGCGTAAACAAACGGAAGCGGCACGCTAAGGAAGGCACCGGGGCAAGTCAAGGCTGGCGGCGCTCGGCCGCGTAGGTTGTGGTTGAGCGCAGCGAAGCCCAACAATGGGGTTGTGCGGGCGTGTGAAGAAAACAGAGTACAGATCACGATTAATGCTCCCAATAACAATGGCCTGCCCCCCTATTGTTTTGACAAGTAGTCAACCAACACGCTGGTGCCACCAGTAACTAATCATTAGGCTAAGACACATTTGGGAGGGGCCTGGTCGTGCTCCCTCACCCTGCACAGGGAAGTAAACAGCATGAATGCAGTACTGCGGGAAATCGATGGCCTGACCCCACTGCCTTACCAACGCGATTTGGTGGCATACCTAAAGAGCATGGAGCCTGAGGTGTGGGCCTGGGCTTCGTCGCTCAGTGTGCAGGAACAGCACAGCAATGACGTCCGCGCACAGCTGCTGCGCGACACTTACCGCCTAACGCACGCCAGCCATCCGCAGGTGTATGCCCTGTGCGAGCAAGCGCTGCAGCGCCTGCAAATCGACGCCCCCATTACGGTGTACCAGGCCAACGGCCAAAGCATGAACGCCACACTTTTTTACCTGCCGGGCGAGGTTCATGTGGTGCTGCAGGGCCCGGTGCTCGAACGCCTACAGGAGAATGAGCTGCTAGCTTTGTTGGGCCATGAGTTGGCGCACTACTGCTTGTGGTCGTCACATGACAGCGATTACCTCGTTGCCGACCGCGTGCTGAACCACAGTGCATCCGCCCACATCAGCAGCTCCAGCTACGCCGAGAGCGCGCGGTTGTATGGCCTGCATGTGGAGCTATATGCCGACCGTGGCGCCGCGCTAGTGGCGCAGTCTTCAGCCGTGGCGATCGCCATGCTGGTGAAGGTACACACGGGTATCGCCGAGGTTAACGCCGAGGCTTATCTGCAACAGGCGTTGGAGCTAGATGAAAAGGCCGGGCAACTGTCCCAAGGCACCTCGCACCCCGAGTCGTTTCTGCGCTCCCAGGCCATTGATATGTGGTGGCGCCAAGACCCGCAGCTGGACAGCTGGCTGGAATGCCGATTGCGCGGCCCGCTAAGTCTGACCAGACTGGATCTTCCCGGCCAAGTGGCACTGACCACCATCACCCGCGGGTTTATCGCCCGCTACCTGCAACGCCCTGAGCTGCATTCAGAAAAGGTCACCACCCAGGCGCAGCAGTTTTTCCCGGACTGGCAAGCCGACTTTCCCCCGGTGGATTTAGCCACCCTGACCACCGAACACCTCGACGACAGCGTGCAGGAGTACCTGCATTACGTGCTGTTGGATCTGGCTTTGGCCGATGAGGATTTGCGCGAACCGGCGCTGGAGCAGGCTGCGCGCATTGCCCACACGCTGGGCAGCCAGGAGGGCTTTTTGAAGATTCTTAAACGCGACATCAAGCTAGGCAAACGTGAGCTGGCCAACCTGACCCGCCGTACGGCCGGAGGCCTCAGCCAATGAACGACCTGTCCCCCACCCAGACATTCGCACAATTGCTTGCGGCGCAACCCGACACCCCGCGACCCATCGACGATGTGCTGTTTCTGATGCTGCCGCTGCTGCGCCAAGTGGCGCAGTTGCACGCCTACGACCTAGTGGCGCCGTTAGACGCCAGCAGCGTGGTGCAAGGGCCGAACGGTGCGCTGCAGTTGCGGGCACCCGGCGGCCAGGCGGCGAGCCAAGCGTCGGCTCGGCTGCGAGCTGTGCAACCTGCTCAGGGTTCAGCGCTGAATATCATTGGCGAGGTGCGCGTAACTCGCGACTCTGAGCGTGGTGTGGCGGTGGACAACCTGCAGGTGCAGGACGACCCGCTCACTCCCATTGAAAAACCAGTGTTTGTGCCGGGCTTTACATCCTGGGAATTGCTGATCGGGCACCACGATCAGATCAGCGATATCTTCCAACTTGGTCAGATGATGGCCTGTCTGTCTTTGGGACTGAACTTCAAAGACGCCGAGGACGTGCATCAGTTTGCCGACCATCGTCGCAACCTGTTTCTGCTCGCCGCCCGTTTGAATCCGGTGTTGGCCAGCGTAATTGTTGAAATGACCGAGCTGAACCGCCATCAGCGCGCCACCGACCTGCCGTCGATTATTCAACGCCTGGAACACTGGCGCGATCAACCCGCCGGGCTGGATGTAGAGCGCGTACTGGCCGACGCCAAGGGCCCCGGCTCGCGGCGCGCCGCCGTGCTAGAGCATTTGCGTGACCGGCTGTTTGATTTGTCTCGGCGCAACCGCCTGCTGCATTTCCGCCCCACCCAAGCCAACGTCAATTTGACCATTGCAAGCGTTCCTCTGGTGATGCACGTCGAAAGTATCCAAGCCAATGAGCTGTGTACCTGGGGCGGCAGTTTTGCCGAACAGGTGCTGAGCGGCAAACCACTCAGCCTGCATAAGTGGTTGCGCTTCGATGACCAGCCGTACCTACCGGCATCGCTGGACAAACTGATTCAGGAAACCCGCCGCGACCGTTCCGAGTTTGGTTTTAGCAACCTGCGCTTAGTGGTGGCGTTTATGCGCTGGCACAACCTCAAGGAAACACCGGAAGAACGCATTCTCTCGCCGCTGCTGTGGCTGCCGGTTGAGCTGGTGAAGAAAAAAGGCGTGCGCGACCAGTACGTGTTGCAGTGCGACGAAAGCCAGGCGGAATTCAACCCTGTGCTGCGCCACCAACTGCGCCAGCTGTATGACATTCAGCTGCCGGAAACCATCGACCTGAGCAACACCTCGCTGGCCGAAGTACATGCCGATATCACTAGGCAGATTCGCCAAACCGAACCCGGTGTGGAAGTTCGTCTGCAAAGCAAACCTGCCATCGAATTGATCCACCAGAAGGCCGTGCAGCGCCTGCAACAGTTCCAGCGCAAACGCGGCTACCAACGCACATCAGCCATTGCCGGGCGCCCGGACTTCAGCTACGAGCGCGACGACTACCGCCCCTTGGGCCTTGCGCTGTTCCATAAATGGGTTTGGCCCACCGCCTCGCCGCTACGCGGTGCCGTGGGTGCGCTGCCTGACGCCAGCCTGAACCAGCGTCATGCCGTGGCCGAAGAAAACAGCAAGCAAAGCAAAACCTACCACCTGCCTGAAGACCAAGGGCACCAGTACGCCTGGGACATCGACCTGACCCAAGTGACCTTGGCCAACTTCAACTACAAGAAAATGTCCCTGGTACGCGACTACGCCCAGCTGATTGATGAGCCGGCCGCCAACGCCGGTTTTGATCGGATGTTTTCCATTGAGCCCCGCGAAGTGGAAGTGGACGTGCCGCCCGCTATCCCCCTGCCCGAGCAGTGGAACGTAGTGCCCGGCGACGCCACGCAAAACGCCGCCGTCAGCCTCGCGCGCACCGGGCGCAACTTCATCATTCAAGGGCCGCCCGGCACCGGCAAATCGCAGACCATCACCAACCTGATTGCCGACTACGCCGGGCAAGGCTTGCGGGTGTTGTTTGTCTGCGAAAAACGTGCGGCGCTGGATGTGGTATTTCACCGCTTGCAACAGAGTGGTCTGGATGAGCTCTGCTGCCTGATTCACGACTCGCAAACCGACAAAAAAGCCTTCGTCAGCAACCTGCGCGAATGCTACGAAGCCTGGGTGGCCAAGCCACAAGTGTGGGACGCCAGCATGGCGCGCCGCACCCAGGCGCTGCAGCGCATGAGCACGCACCTGCAGAAGATTGAGCGTTTCGACCAAGCCATGGAGGCCGTACCTGCAGCACTGGCCAGCAGCGTGCGGCAACTGGTGCAGCGTTTGATCGAGCTGCCAGCACCAACCCACGAGGTGGGCGCAGAGGTTCGTGAGCGCTTACCGAGCTGGGCGGCTTGGCAGGCAAAACGCGAGCTCAGCGAACGCCTGTACGCCATGCTGCGCGAGCGGTTTGGTGTGGCCTATTTTGCAGCGCACCCTTTTAGCCGGCTATCTGCGCAGGTGTTGAACAGCGAGCAGGTATATGGCCAGGTCAAAGCCTTTATCAGTGAGGCCACCAAACTCTTGGAAGCCCTCGAGGCCAGCCTCGAACAACCCACCAGCTTGCTCACTGGCGACACCTCGGTGGCTGATGGCCAAACACTGTCCCGCGCCGTGCGCCATGTGCTGGACTTTAACTTGGCCGCACACCTCGACCTGCTGGACGAACATTCCAGCGCCGCCCGCGCTCTGGCCGAACAACGCAAAGTCTTGAACAGCCTGAACCAGCAGTATCAAGACAGCCTGCAAGGCACCCTGAACTGGCGCGACAAACTCAGCCCGCAAGACACCCTGGCCGCGCAGGAGCTGGACGCCAAGCTCGGCGACTCGGTGCTGCGCTGGTTTAACCCGTCGTGGTGGCGACTGCGCGGTGAGATGCGCAAGCGCTACGACTTCAGCAAACACGCGGTGCAACCCCAACACCGCAGCCTGCTGCAAAGCCTGGCTGCCGAGCACGCAGCCCAAGCGGCGCTGCTGGCCGCCGACAAAGCCATGGCAACGCAATACGGCGTCAGCGACAGCAGCCAGTTTGTCCAGGCCTTAGAAAGCGTCGCGCACACTGCCAACGATTCCCCTGTGCTGCGCCTATGGCTGCAAAGGCTGGAAGGCGCCAGCGACGCCGCCCGGCAAAGCAAAGACGCCGCCCGTGCTGCCGAAGTATTTGCCGCCCTGGAAACCCAACTGCTGAGCACCTTAGGCCCGGTCAACCTTAGCCTTAACGCGTTGGGCGAGTTTCTGCGCGACCTGCAAGAAGACCTGGAAGACCTCCCCGACTGCGTACCGCTGCTGCGTGAGCTGCACAGCAGTGACGCTGCCTACGTGGCCGCCCTGCAGCACCACAAACTCAGCCTGCTGGAACTGGAAGCGCTAATCGCTAGCGAAGCCTTGGCGCGGCTGTATCGTAACGACCCTGAGCTGGCCAAGTTCGACGAACGCGAACTGACAACCGCCGTCAGCCAAGTCAGCAGCGCCGAGCGCGACATTCTGCAACTGAACGCCAAGGTGATCGACGCCACCCTGCACCGCAACTTCTTGGAGCGGGTGAAGAAGTCTGCTCTGTCCGCCACCCAGCTCGATGACGAGGGCAAGCTCTTCAAAAAGAGTTACGCCAAAGGCCGTCGCGAGCTGGAGCACGAGTTCGGCAAAAGCATGCGTTACCGCGCTATCCGCGAACTGGCCAGTGGCGACACCGGGCTGGTGATCAATGACCTCAAACCAATCTGGCTAATGAGCCCCTTATCGGTTTCGGACACCCTGCCCCTGCAGCCGGATTTGTTCGATGTGGTGATCTTTGACGAAGCCAGCCAGATCCCCAGCGAAGAAGCCATTCCGGCCCTGAGCCGCGCCCAGCAAGTGGTAGTGGTGGGCGATGAAATGCAGCTGCCCCCATCGAGCTTTTTCGCCACCAGCGGTAATGAGGAAGATGACCAGGTACTGGCTACCGAAGACGGTGAATTGGTGGCCATCAACTTGGACGCTGACAGCCTACTCAGCCAGGCCGCGCGCAACCTGCCAGCCACTCTGCTGGCTTGGCACTACCGCAGCCGCCACGAGGCGCTGATCAGCTTTTCCAACGCGGCATTTTATGACGGCCGCCTGATCACCATTCCCGACCGGCAAATCAATCAGCGCGCAGACAGCCCTGCCGCCCTCGATGCCAATGACCCGCAGGCGCCGCAACACGCCAGCGACGCCCTGCTGGCCAGCCCGATCAGCTTTATCAAAGTCGCTAACGGCGTCTACGAAAACCGCTGCAACCTTGCCGAAGCCCGGGTGATCGCCGGCACCCTGCGCGAACTACTCAACCGTGAAACCGGATTAAGTATCGGTATCGTCGCCTTTTCCGAAGCCCAGCAAACCGAAATTGAAACCGCCTTGGAAAGCCTGGCCGCCGAAGATCCGCAATTCGCCACGCTGCTGGAGCGCGAATACCTGCGTGAAGACAACGGCCAGTTCAACGGCCTGTTTGTGAAAAACCTGGAAAACGTCCAAGGCGATGAGCGCGACATCATCTTGCTGAGCATCTGTTACGCCCCCGGCCCCACCGGAAAAATGCTGATGAATTTCGGTCCTATCAACCAACGGGGCGGCGAAAAACGCCTGAACGTAATTTTTAGCCGCGCCCGTCAGCGCATGGCCATCGTCACCAGCATTCACGCCGACGCCATCACCAACACCCATAACGACGGTGCTTCGGCGCTGAAAGCCTTCCTACAATTCGCCGAAGCCAGCTCTCGCGGTGACAGCGCGCGCGCCCAAAGCATCCTCAGCACCCTCAACCCCGGAGCACAGCGCTCATTCACCACCGCCGCACCCTACGACGCCCTGCGCGCGGCCCTGGCCAGCGCCCTGCGTGCAAAAGGTCATGTGGTGCATGAACACGTCGGTAGCTCGCAATTTCGCTGCGACTTGGCCATCGTCGACGAAGCCGCTAGCGCCTACCGGCTCGGCATTCAACTGGACAGCAGCCGCGACGGCAGCCCCGTCGAAGTGCGCGACCGCTACGTCTTCCAACCCACCGTACTGCGCAGCTTTGGCTGGAAAGTCATCGATGTGCCCGGTAAACAATGGCTCGCCGACCCCGCCGGCCTGCTCGCTCGCATCGAAGCCGTCCTGCACGATGACAGCCCGGCGGTGGTTGAGCCGGAAGCGGTGCTGGAGGATGTCACCGACGTCCGCATCCCCGAACCCGAGGTATCCCCCGTTGCCACCGACCTGCAGGAGTTCCGCTTTGAACAAGGTGGCTCGGCCAAATTCTGGAGGATCGGAGTGGCAGGCGATGAGCTCACCGTGACCTTCGGGCGCATGGGCAGCAAAGGGCAGACTTTGATCAAAAATTTCGACAGCAACGCAAAAGCCGAACGTGAAGCCCGCAAGCTGATCGACGAGAAAGTTCGCAAGGGGTACGTGGAGTGGTCGGAGTAGAGCCGGAGGGGGCTGCGACGCAATAAACTGAGGCTAAGTAGCACCGAATAGAGACCAACTTATCTGCTAAACCATCGGCCGAAAGCGCCGCCTGCCCCTGCAAACCTCCACCTCACCCCTGATGCAGCGCCCGGTAATGACTGGGTGCCATACCCACCACCTTGCGAAACAGCCGCGAGAAGTAATAAACATCTTCATAGCCCAGTTGCTCGGCCACTTGACGGATGCCCTGCTCGCCCTCGTCGAGTAGGCGGCAGGCGTGGGCCATTTTCAGTTGGATAAAGTCCTGAATCGGCGCATGCCCGGTCAGGGCGCGGTAGGTTTTGGCGAAGTGAAAGCGCGACAGTTTGAACTGCGCAGCCAGCTCATCGAGGTTTAGCGAGTCATGCAGATGGGCACGCATCACCGCCTGCACTGCGTCCACATCCAGCACCCGTCCGGACTTCAAGGTGGTGCGCGCCGGCAGCACGGCCAGGGAGGTGAGCAGTACCTGCAACTGGTGCGCGGCATGAACGAAGTGCGCCAGGTTCAAGCCCTGTTTGCGCAGGTTAAGCAGCGCATCGAACTCGGCCAGCAGGCGCGGCTGCACGCCGATACGCCATAGCGGCCCCTTGCCCAGGGGCTTGAGAAAGTCCGCTACCAGCTCGCCATCAAAATGCACCCAGTACAGCGTCCAGGGCTTGTCCACGTCCGCGCCATAGGCGTGCATCACGCCTTTCGGCAACAGCAGCAGATCGCCACCACTGACAGCTAATCGTCCATCCACTGTCTCCAGCCAGCCCTGCCCGGCGCGGCAGTAGATCAGCAGATGATCCTCCGGTTGCGGGCGATGCATGCGGTGCCCCTGGGCCTCGGGGTAGTACCCCAGGGCCAGGGGATAACAGCCCTGCCCCAGGGGATGCTTTGCCAGCAGGCGGCGCAGCCTGGGCGGCGTGATAAAGCGCACGCCATTGGCCGGCAGTGGCCAGTTGGATGTATCGACAAAAGTGCGCATTGGGGTACTCAAGTAGCCCGGATGCAATCCGGGAGAAATGCTCCCGGATTGCATCCGGGCCACAGATTAAATCCCAAGATAGTCCATCCGCAGGCCAAGATCGTCAATCCACAAAGCCGAGCAAGGCAGCTATAACACTGACAAAACAACAATCGAGCCCACCCTGAGGTTCGCCGGAGGAAAGCATGGCCAAGGCAATCCCACAGTTGATCGACGGTGAATGGCGCGAAAGCCGCGCCCGCGAATTTATCGAAGTCACCGATCCAGCGACCCAGGAAGTTCTGGCGCTGGCACCCAAGGCCACCGCCGAGGAAATCGAAGCGGCGATTGCCAGTGCCAAGGCAGCCTTCCTCACCTGGCGCGAAGTGCCTGTCTCCGACCGTGCGCGGGTTATGTTGCGCTACCAGCATCTGCTCAAGGAACACCACGATGAGCTGGCGGAAATTCTCGCAGGCGAAACCGGCAAGACCCTGGCCGACGCCAAGGGCGATGTCTGGCGCGGTATCGAGGTGGTCGAGCAGGCCTGCAATATCGCCAGCCTGATGATGGGCGAGACCATGGAGAACGTGGCCCGCGATATCGATACCGCCAGCTGGATTCAGCCGCTCGGCGTATGCGTCGGCGTCACCCCGTTCAACTTCCCGGCGATGATTCCGCTGTGGATGTTTCCCCTGGCCATCGCTGCCGGCAACACCTTTATTCTCAAGCCGTCGGAACAGGACCCGCTGACCCCCAACCGCCTGGCTGAGCTGTTTATCGAAGCCGGCGCGCCCAAGGGCGTATTGCAGGTGCTGCACGGCGCGCGCGAGGTGGTCGACAGCCTGCTCACCCATCCGGATATCCGTGCCATCTCCTTCGTCGGCTCGGTGCCGGTTGGCCAGCATATCTACCGTACCGGCACCGCTCACCTGAAGCGCGTGCAGGCTTTTGCCGGGGCGAAGAACCATATGGTGATCATGCCCGACGCCAACAAGCAGCAGGTGCTGAGCAACCTGGTCGGCGCCAGTTGCGGCGCGGCCGGGCAACGTTGTATGGCGATCAGCGTGGCGGTATTTGTCGGTGAATCGAAGCAGTGGATCGACGAGCTGCAGGCGCAGATGGCCGATCTGCAACCTGGTTACTGGACCGATGGCCACGCCGCCTTCGGCCCACTGATCAGCCAGCAGGCCAAGCAACGTGTGCTGCGCCTGATCGCCGAAGGTAAAGCGGAAGGCGCCGAATGCCTGCTGGATGGCTCGCACTGCGCGGTCGAAGGCTACCCCAACGGCAACTGGCTGGGTGCCACGCTGTTTCGCGGCGTGACCAGCAAGATGAGCCTGTACCGCGAGGAAATCTTCGGCCCGGTGCTGGTGTGCATGGAAGTCGATACGCTGGAAGAAGCCATCGAACTGGTCAACGCCAGCCCCTACGGCAACGGCACCTCGATCTTCACCCGCTCCGGCGGCGCAGCGCGGCATTACCAGCACGCAGTGGAAGTCGGCCAGGTCGGCATTAACGTACCGGTGCCGGTGCCACTGCCGTTCTTCTCCTTCACCGGCTGGAAGGGTTCGTTCTACGGCGACCTGCACGCCTACGGCAAACAGGGCGTGCGCTTCTTTACCGAAACCAAGACGGTCACCAGCCGCTGGTTCGATGAGGATTCGGTGTCCGGCGCAAATATGACCATTCAGTTGAAATGAGAACAGTGTCGGCCTTGTTAGACCAATAGACGATCTCAACAATTAGTCCAATGGCGTAAAAAGTTCTCCGAGTTCCAACAACAAGAACAAGGAAAACTGCCATGCAACGCTTGACCACCGCCCTGGCCCTCTGGGCCGGGCTTACTGCCTGTGCACAGGCGGCTGAGTCGATTACCCTCGGCCTCAACTACCCACGCACCGGCCCGTATAAGGAAGAAGGATTGGCACAGATGCGCGGAGCCTTGCTGGCCATCGACGAGCTCAACGCCCAGGGCGGTGTGCTCGGGCGTCCGCTGCGTCTGTCCAGCAAGGACACCGCCTCGCGTCCGGCCAAGGCGGTGAAGAACGTCGACAAGCTGGCCAGCGAAGGCGCGGCCATGCTGTTTGGCGGCTCATCCAGCGCGGTGGCCATCGCCTCCGGCAAGCGTGCGGCGCAGCATGGGCTGCTGTATTTCGGCACCCTTACCTACTCCAACGACACCACCGGCAAGGACGGCCACCGCTATATGTTCCGCGAGTGCAACAACGCCTGGATGAGCGCGCGGGTGCTGGGCCAATACCTGAGCAAGAACCTGCCGAACAAGCGCTACTTCTACATCACCTCCGACTACACCTGGGGCCACACCACGGAAAGCTCATTGCGCCAGACCACCGGCAGCGAAGACAGCGGCCAGCATCCGGGGCTCAAGGTGAGCTTCCCCGGCGCGCGCCTTGCCGACTATCAGGATGCCCTGACCCAGGCCGCATCGAGCAATGCCGAAGTGCTGGCCCTGGTGCTGTTTGGTGAAGACCTGGTGCGCGCCATGCGCATCGCCAAGGATCTGGGCCTGACCGAGCGCATGCAGATCGTGGCGCCCAACCTGACCCAGAGCATGGTCGAGCAAGGCGGCCCCGGGTTGATGGAAGGCGTGATCGGCACCGAACCCTGGACCTGGCGCGTACCGGCGCTGGAGAAATCTGTGCGCGGCGAAGCCTTCGTCAAGGATTTCAGCGAACGCTACGCGATGTACCCGTCCAGCTCTGCCGCGTCGGCCTACAGCATCGTCTATCAATGGGCCGACGCCGCCAAACGGGCGAACAGCCTGGACAGCGAAGCGCTGATCAAGGCCCTGGAAGGCCACAGCTATCAGCTGCTCAAGGATCAACAAACCTGGCGCACCCTCGACCACCAGAACCTGCAGACGGTGTATGCCCTCAAAGTCTAAACCCGCGCCGAAGTGCTGAAAGACCCGCTCAAACAAGACTACTTTGAAATCGTCGATCGTCTCGACGCCACCCAAGCGGCACCCAGCCTCGCCGAATGGCAGGCCGAACGACGCGCCGCCGGGCAACCCCTGACCCTGCAATGAGGACTTATGGATTTCGAACTCAGCGATGAACAACGCCTGCTGATAGACAGCGCCCGCCAATTTGCCAGCCGTGAACTGGCCCCGCATGCCGCCGACTGGGACCGCGACCACCACTTCCCGGTGGATGTGATCAAGCGCGCCGCCGAGCAGGGCTACCTGGCGCTGTATATCAAGGAAGACGACGGCGGGCTTGGCCTGTCCCGGCTGTCCGCCTCGCTGATTTTCGAACAGCTGTCGGCTGGCTGTATCGCCACCACAGCGTTTTTGACCATCCACAACATGGCCTCGTGGATGCTCGCCTCCTTCGCTGATCAGGCATTGAAAGATGCCTGGCTGCCGCGCCTGGTCAGCGGCGAACTGCTCGCTTCCTACTGCCTCACCGAACCGGACGCCGGCTCCGACGCCGCGCACCTGCGTACCCGCGCCAAGCGTGATGGCGATGACTACGTACTGGATGGCAGCAAGTGCTTTATCTCCGGCGCCGGCTCCACCGATGTGCTGATCGTGATGGCGCGCACCGGCGAAGAAAGTGGTGCCAAGGGCGTCTCCTGCTTCCTGGTGCCGGCTGACGCCGAGGGCGTGAAGTACGGGCGCAATGAATTGAAGATGGGCTGGCGCGCCCAGCCGACGCGCACTATCACCTTCGAAGGCGTGCGTATTCCGGCGGGCAACCGCATCGGGCCTGAGGGCCAAGGCTTTGTTTATGCGATGAAGGGCCTGGATGGCGGGCGCATCAATATCGCCAGCTGCTCGCTGGGCGCTGCACAAGCGGCGCTGGAGCAGTCGCTGCGTTATGTGGAAGAACGCAAACAGTTCGGCAAGCCACTGAGTGACTTCCAGTCCCTGCAATTCAAGCTGGCTGACATGCTCACTGATCTGACAGCCAGCCGGCAGATGGTGCGCCTGGCCGCACATAAGCTCGATCACGCTCACAGCGAGGCCAGCCTGTATTGCGCCATGGCCAAGCGCTTTGCCACCGATCACTGCTTCACCCTGTGCAACGAGGCATTGCAGCTGCACGGCGGCTACGGTTACCTCAATGACTACCCGCTGGAGCGCTGGGTGCGCGACAGCCGCGTGCACCAGATACTCGAGGGCACCAACGAGATCATGCGAGTAATCATCGCCCGCCGCCTGCTGGATCAGGGCGGCATGCTGGATCGCCTGCTGTAAACCTTTGCGTAGGGCGGGTGTAACCCGCCATTGGCCTGGCGGGTTACACCCGCCCTACATGACTAAATCCTAAACAGGTCCTAAGTCATTGCAGAAACGAGGAACCCTATGAGCAACGCCATCGAAGCCTACAACCCCGGCGTGTTTGATCTGACCCACAAGCTCACCGTAGAAAAGCACGGCCATACCGCGCTGATCACCATAAACCAGCCACCGGCCAATACCTGGGACCGCGACTCGCTGATCGGCCTCAAGCTGCTGGTTGAACACCTCAACCGTGACGATGACATCTACGCCCTGGTGATTACCGGCCAGGGCGGCAAGTTCTTCAGCGCCGGCGCCGACCTCAAGCTGTTCGCCGATGGCGACAAGGCCCGTGCCCGCGAGATGGCCCGGCGCTTCGGCGAAGCCTTCGAGGCGCTGCGCGATTTCCGTGGTGTATCGATTGCCGCGATCAACGGCTACGCCATGGGCGGCGGCCTGGAATGCGCCCTGGCCTGCGATATCCGCATCGCCGAACGCCAGGCGCAACTGGCCCTGCCGGAAGCCACGGTCGGCCTGCTGCCCTGCGCTGGCGGCACCCAGCATCTGAGCTGGCTGGTCGGTGAAGGCTGGGCCAAACGGATGATTCTCTGCGGCGAACGTATTGATGCGGAAACCGCCCTGCGCATCGGCCTGGTCGAGCAAGTAGTCGACAGCGGCGAAGCCCGTGGTCATGCCCTGCTGTTGGCGGCCAAGGTTGCGCGGCAAAGCCCGGTGGCGGTTCGCACCATCAAGCCGCTGATCCAGGGCGCCCGTGAGCGCAGCCCGAATACCTGGCTGAGTGAAGAGCGTGAGCGCTTTGTCGATCTATTCGACGCCGACGACACCCGCGAAGGGGTCAACGCCTTCCTGGAAAAACGCGACCCGCAGTGGCGCAATAAATAATCCGTAGGGTGGATCGGGGCGCGTAGCTGTCGCCTTGCACATCCACCAGAACAGCATGCGGTGGATGGATAAAACGCCATCCACCCTACGGTCAACGCAACGAGAACCGTAGGGTGGATGTCGCTCTTTACATCCACCATGACCACGTCCAGTGGATGCAGCCAGTGCCTCCACCCCATGATGGAAGCGAAGATGAACGTGCAATTCGAAGAACGCCCGGCCCAGCACGGTTACCGCATCGGTATCGCCAGCCTGGATGCCGAAAAAAGCCTTAACGCCCTGTCGCTGCCGATGATCGAAGCGCTGGATGCCCAGCTCAAGGCCTGGGCGGACGACCCGAGCATCGCCTGCGTAATGCTGCGCGGCAACGGCCCTAAAGCCTTCTGCGCCGGCGGCGACGTGGTGCAGCTGGTGCATCAGTGCCGTGAACATCCGGGCGAAATCCCGCCCCTGGCGCGACGCTTCTTTGCTGACGAATACCGCCTCGACCACCGCATCCACACCTACCCGAAACCCTTTATCTGCTGGGCCCACGGCCATGTGCTGGGCGGCGGCATGGGCCTGATGCAGGGCGCCGCAATCCGCATCGTCACCCCAGGCAGCCGCCTGGGCATGCCGGAAGTGAATATCGGCCTGTACCCGGATGTCGGCGGCAGCTGGTTCCTCGCCCGTCTGCCGGGCAAGCTCGGCCTGTTTCTCGGCCTGACCGCCAGCAGTATCAACGCAAGAGATGCGCTGGATCTGGACCTGGCCGACCGCGTGCTGCTCGACAGCCAGCAGGACGACTTACTCGATGGTTTGGCCCAGCTCAACTGGCAGGAACAAAGCCTGCAACAGCTGCACAGCCTGCTCAAGGCGCTGGAAAACCAGGCCCTGCCTGAACTGCCGGAAGCCCAGTGGTTGCCGCGTCGCGCGCGCATCGATGAGCTGCTCGACAGCGCCGACCTGCCCCACGCCTGGAATGCCATCAGCACCTTGCACAGCGACAGCGACCTGCTGCTGGCCCGCGCAGCCAAGACCCTGGCCGGCGGCTGCCCGCTGACCGGGCATCTGGTGTGGGAGCAGATCAAACGCGCCAAACAGCTGTCCCTGGCCGAAGTATTCCAGATGGAATACGCCATAAGCCTGAACTGCTGCCGCCACCCGGAATTCCCCGAAGGCGTGCGCTCGCGGCTGATCGACAAAGACCACGCGCCACGCTGGCACTGGCCGGATGTCGCGAGCATTCCACAGCAGGTAATCGACGCGCACTTCGCCCCGGCCTGGGACGGCGCCCACCCGCTGGCTGACTTGTACGGCAAATCAATGTCGGAGCGGGCCAGGCCCGCGATATTGCTTCGCGGGCTTGGCCCGCTCCTACACCACCATTTTCAGTGCGTAGGGTGGATGACGCTTTTTTCATACACCGACAAGACCGCAGCCGGTGGATGGGTGACGCATCATCCACCCTACACGGCCACACGAACGTTATTCAGCGCGACAGGAGCCTAACAATGACAACAATCGCTTTTATCGGCCTCGGCCATATGGGCCTGCCCATGGCGCGTAACCTGCTCAAGGCCGGCTTCAACCTGAGAGCCTTCGACCTGCTCCAGGCAGCCGTCGAGGACCTGGTCAAGGACGGCGCGCAAGCAGCCAGCAGTGCGCTGGACGCAGTGCAGGATGCCGATGTGGTGGTCAGCATGCTGCCGGCCAGCCGCCATGTGGAAGGCCTGTACCTGGGTGACAACGGCCTGCTGGCCGTGCTCAAGCCCGGCAGCCTGGTGCTGGAATGCTCGACCATCGCCCCGGAAGCCGCGCGCAAAGTGCATCAGGCCGCTCGCGAGCGAGGAATCGAACTGCTCGACGCCCCTGTATCCGGCGGCACCGCCGGCGCAGCAGCCGGCACCCTGACCTTTATGATCGGCGGCACGGCCAGCACCCTGGAAAAAGCGCGGGCGATCTTCGAGGCCATGGGCATGAACATCTTCCACGCAGGCCCCGATGGCGCAGGGCAAGTGGCCAAGGTGTGCAACAACCAGGTGCTGGCGGTGCAGATGATCGCCACCGCCGAAGCCATGGCCATGGGCGTCGCCAACGGCCTGGAACCAGCAGTACTGGCCGAAATCATGCGCCAGAGTTCAGGCGGCAACTGGACGCTGGAGAAGTACAACCCCTGGCCCGGCGTAATGGAAAACGCCCCGGCGTCCAAAGGCTACAGCGGCGGCTTTATGGCCGAGCTGATGGCCAAGGACCTGGGCCTGGCCCAGGAAGCGGCCCAAGCCAGCGGCAGCAGCACGCCCATGGGCGCGCTGGCGTTGCAGCTGTACCGCCTGCTGCTCAAGCAAGGCAAGGGCAAGCAGGACTTCTCGGTGGTGCAGCAGTTGTTTGTTGAATAAATGCGGCGTTGCTGGTCCGCATGGCTTAAACCGTAGGATGGGTGATAACCCATCAACCGATTGATGGGTTATCACCCATCCTACGTACTGTTTGTCGAGTAGCCAGCGCCCCCCTTACCGTAGGAGCGGGCCATGCCCGCGAAGCGTTCAATCGCGGCCATGGGCCGCTCCAACATCGATAGCCGGTTAACCCGCAGACAGCAAAAAACCGCAGCTAGCTGCGGCTTTTTGTTGTGCAGAATCTTCAACTTAGCGCTCGCGCAACGCCTCGCTGCGGGCGCGGATAATCGGCTTGAGCAGGTAACTGAGCACGCTCTTCTTGCCGGTGATGATATCCACCGACGCGACCATACCGGGGATGATCAGCAGCGGGTTTTCCTCGGTGCCCAGATGGCTCTTGTTGGTGCGCAGCTTGATCACATAAAAGCTGTTGCCATCATCGTCGGTCACGGTGTCGGCGCCGATCTGTTCCAGTTCGGCCTTGAGCCCGCCGTAGATGGTGTAGTCATAGGCGGTGAACTTGACCATCGCCTCCTGCCCCGGATGCAGGAAGGCAATATCCTGCGGACGAATGCGCGCCTCGACCAACAGGTTTTCCCCCAGCGGTACGATCTCCACCAGGTCGCTGCCCGGCTGAATCACCCCACCGATGGTGTTAACCAGCAGCTGCTTGACGATGCCGCGCACCGGCGAGATCACCAAGGTGCGGTTGACCCGGTCTTCCAGCGCCTTACCGGTTGACTGGATCTTGCTCAGCTCGGTGCGGGCCTCGTTAAGCTGAGCCAGCGCCTCGCTGCGAAAACGGCCACGGGTTTCATCGATCTTGCGCTCGACTTCCTTGATCGCCGCTTCGGCACGCGGCATCGCCAGGGTAGTGGCTTCCAGCTGGCCGCGCGCTTCTACTTCGGCGCGCTTGAGGCGCAACACTTCCACCTGGGAGATCGCGCCCTGGGCCACCAGCGGCTCGGACATCTGCACTTCCTGGCGCAGCAAATTGAGGCTGTTGCGGAACTGCCCTTGCTTGGAGGCAAACTCGCGCAGCTCCTGCTGGCGCTGAATCAACTGCTCTTCCAGGCCCGCCACTTCATCGAGCAATTGCTGCTTGCGACTGTTGAACAGCTGGATTTCGTTATCCGCCTGGCCGCCGGCCTTCTCACGCACTTCATCGGTCACCACCAGCTCGCGGTCCTGCACTTCGGCGCTGAGGCGCTCAACGCGCAGCAGCAGGGCCAGGCGATCCGCTTCGGTTTCGCCGACGTTGGAGGCAAAACGGGTGTCGTCCAGGCGCAGCAGTGGATCGCCAACGTCGACAATCTGCCCTTCACGGACAAACAGCTCGGCGACGATGCCGCCTTCCAGGTTCTGGATTTTCTGCAGCCGCGAGGACGGAATCGCCTTGCCGTCGCCTCGGGTCACTTCATCGACCACGGCGAAATTGGCCCACAACAGGCAGAACACCACAAAGGCGATCAAGCCCCAGATGGTCAGGCGCACCACCCGTGGCGCATCCTCGATCAACGCTTTGTTGACCTCTGGCAGCGGCTCATCGCCCAGCTCATCGTGGCTGCCGAAATAAGCCGCAACGGCCTGACGCAGGCTCCTTTTCTCGGGCGCTTTAGCTGACACTGATCTGCCCCTTCTTCAGCGCTTCCATCACGCTACCTTTCGGCCCGTCGGCGATGATCTGCCCACGGTCGACAATGATCAGCCGATCCACCAGGCTAAGCATCGAAGCACGGTGCGTCACCAGCAACAGGGTCTTAGTACCAATCACCGCAGACAAACGCTGCTTGAGACGTTCTTCGCCGGTGTTGTCCATGGCGCTGGTCGGCTCATCGAGCAGCAGAATCGGCGGGTCGAGTAACAGCGCACGCGCCAGGGCGACGTTCTGCCGCTGACCGCCGGAGAGGTTCTGACCGCGCTCGCCAACCTGCAGCTCGTAGCCTTTCGGGTGCAGCCGGGCGAATTCGTGCACACCGGCCAGTTCGGCGGCCTGCAACACCAGCTCGTCTTCGACATAGCGCGCGCCGGACACCAGGTTGTCGCGCAGGGTGCCGCTGAACAGCTGAATATCCTGCGGCACATAGCCGATGTTGTGACGCAGATCGCTGACATCCAGCTGGCGCACATCGATGCCATCGACCAGCAGGCTGCCGCCATCGGGCTGATACACCCCGACAATCAGCTTGGCCAGCGAGCTTTTGCCCGAGCCACTGCGACCGATGATGCCAATCTTCTCGCCGGGGCGAACCACCAGGTTGATGCCCAGCAGAGCGGCCTGCTGCTGATCCGGGTAATGGAATTCCAGCTGGCGGAATTCGATCGCGCCTTGCAGCGACTGGCGCTTGAGCGGGCGTTCATCGGCGTGGCGTTCCTGCGGCAGCTCCATCATCTGGTTGACCGATTCAAGCGTCACCCGCGCCTGCTGATAGCGCGTCAGCAGACCGGAAATCTGCGTCAACGGCCCCAACGCGCGGCTGCTGAGCATGTAACAGGCAATCAGCCCACCCATGCTCAGGTTGCCGTCGATGATCTGGTACACGCCGAGCACAATCACCACCACACCCGCCAGTTGCTGCAGCAGCATGGTGGCGTTCATCGCCAGGCTGGAGAGCATGCGCGCGCGCAACTCCAGGCGGCTGAGGGTGCCGATGGTCTGTTCCCACAGGTACTGGCGCTCGCTTTCGGCGTTATTGACCTTGACCGCATCCAGCCCGGCCAGGCTCTCGATCAGGCTCGACTGGCGCTCACCCGCCAGGGCCATGGTGCGCTGCATGGTCTCGGCCAGCGGACGCTGCAAGGCCCAGCCGATCAAGGCCACCAGCGGGAAGGCAAGTACGGGAATCCACACCAGGTGACCGCCGATCATGGCGATCACCGCAAGAATCAGCAGGGTAAACGGCAGGTCGATGACGCTGGCCAGAGTCAGCGAGGCGAGAAAGTCGCGCAGGCTCTGAAACTCGTGGATGTTCTGCGCGAAGCTGCCAACCCGCGCCGGGCGGAACTTCATGGCCATGCCGACGATGCGTTCGAACAGCGTGGCGGAGATGATCAAGTCGGTCTTCTTGCCGGCCAGATCGAGACACAGGCCGCGCAGGGTCTTCAGCAACAGATCGAAGAAGAACACCCCGGTGATGCCAATCGCCAGCACCCACAGAGTGGCTTCGGCCTGGTTGGGCACCACGCGGTCGTACACGTTCATCACAAACAGCGGCGTGGCCAAGCCGATCAGGTTGATCAGAAAGCTCGCCGCGATGGCATCGATGTACAGCCAGCGCGAGCGCTTGAGGGTGTCGCGAAACCAGGACGTGGCGCGCGGGATCAGCTCGCCACGGTTGAAATCAAACTTGTGCTGCGGCTGGGCAAAGAACACCCGCCCACTGTAGTCCTCGGCCAGCGCTTCGGCACTGACGCGCACCTCGCCGCCCTCGCTTTCGCTGGGCATGATGCGCGCCCGACCCAAGTCATCCCAACCCAGCAGAATGGCGCAGCGGCCATCGTGCAGCAGCAACAAGGCCGGCATGGCCAAGGCCGGAATCTTCTCCAGGCCACGGCGCAACCAGCGCCCCTGCAAACCCGCACGCGCCGCCGCACGCGGCAGCAACTCGGCACTCAGGCGCTGCTCCGGCAGCGGCAAGCCTGCGGTGAGCATGGCGCGGCTGACCGACTTCTGGTGCAGGCCGCACAGCGACAACAGGCTGTCGAGCAGAGGGTCGTCGTAGCGATCACGCGGATCGCTACGGGTTTGCATCGGGCTTGGGTCTACTGCCACTGGGTTTTACTCATCAACGACTGGGCTCAGTTCAGACCCGGCAAGTTGGCCTGGGCCTTGATCTCGTCCAGTGGTGCGGCGGCCATCGGCGCGACTACACCCTGGCTCTTGAGCAGGGAGCCCATGGTGGCCTTGATCCGGTATTGAGTAAACAGCTCGGTGAAACGCACTTCCTCAAGACGACGCGAGGCGGTGAACAACTCGTTTTCACTGTCGAGCAAATCCAGCAGGGTACGGTCACCCAGGCTGAACTGCTTCTGGTAGGACTCACGCACGCGGCTGCTGTAGTCAACGTACTGCTGGGCAATCGGCAGCTGCTGGCGGGCATTTTCCAGGGCATTCCAGGCCAGGCCGAGGTCTTCATTCAACACGCGCAGAGCGTTGTTGCGGATGTCCATCGCCTGATTGGTCTGATAAGCCTTGGACTGCAGGTCGGCCTTGTTGCTGCCGCCGGCAAACAGGTTGTAGCGCATGTTCAACATCGCACGCCATTCATTGCTATGGCCGCTGACCCCATCGATATTGTTGTCCATACCGCGCGACAGCTCGGCATCCAGGCGCGGGTAGAAACTCGACTTGGCCGCCTCATATTGCTGCTCGCTGGCCTGCACATCGGCCTCCGCCGAACTCAGGTACGGGTTGTTGGCGAGCATTTCCTGGCGCGCCGCCTGCAGGCTTTCCGGCAAGTGACCGGCCAAACCTGACGGCGGGCTCAGCTCGACGGCATCACGGCCGACCACGCTGAAATAGTTGACCCGCGCATCCGCCAGGTTGGTCTGCTCGGTGATCAGGTTGTTGCGAGCCTGGGCCAAGCGCGCTTCGGCCTGATCAAGGTCAGCAGTACGCCCTACGCCGCTCTGGCTACGCAGGGTGATCTGGTCATAAATACGTTCGTGGCTGGCCAGGTTGTTCTCGGCCAGACGCACCAGTTCCTGACGGGTCAACACATCCAGATAAACCTGCGCCACCGTCAGCGCGGTGCGCTCGGAAGTACCCAGCAGCTCATAAGCACGGGCATTCACCGTAGCGCGCTGGCGGCCGACTTCACTGCTGGTGGCAAAACCGTCGAACAGCATCTGTTGCAGACGCAGGCTGGATTCACCGCGAGTCAGGGTCTCGGTGTTGTGGTTCTGTCCACGAGTGCCAGGGCTGTCAGTGCCTTCACGGCCATAGCCGGCCAGCAAATCAACCCGCGGCAGGTAGCCGCCCTTGGCGGCCTTCATCTGTTCTTCAACCGACAAGCGCGCATTAATCCCCGCCTGAATCTCCGGATGCACCTCAAGGGCGCTTTGCATGGCTTGATTAAGCGTTTGGCCATGGGCAGCCATCGATACCGCAAGAGCAAGAGGGAACAGTGCAAAAAAACGCATTAAATGAAATTCCTTTCAGGCTGGGCTAGTGACTTAGAACAACGAAGAGGCGACGCGCTTGACGCAAAGTGGCGCAGGATACATAAACAGCCAACGGAACGTGACGCACATCACACTAGAGACAAACCAATATCAAAGTGACATCAGCGCGCGCATTGTTTATTATCGCGAGCTGTCGGTCAATAGTTTGGCATATCCGTAATTCCATAATGGAATAAGCCAAATTTATGACGACAATATTTTGTCAGATTATCAGCCTTTAAATCAAAACATTGCTTCACTGTGTTTAACGATTTTACCGCGTCCACCTCGGAGCCCGTTCTATGAGCACTATCGTCGCCATCGTAAAAAGTCTTGTTGGCCAAGTATTTGCCGTCTCTCTCGACGGACTGAAGCGACAGATATTCGAAGGCGAACGCCTGCTCATGGGCGAACAGATCCTGACTGGCCTGGGTGGCGAAGTGACCCTGCAACTGGCTAATGGCGAGCTGGTCAACGTTGCGCAAAACAGCAACTGGCAAGCGTCCGCCAGCGATACACAGACCGAAGGTAATAAAGTCGAGCCCAATCCGGAGCTGGAGCAAGCCCTAACTGCCGGCTTCGACCCCACTGTCGACCTCGAAGCCACAGCGGCTGGCCCAGGTGCAGGCGGCGGTACTGGCGGCGCAGCAGGTGGCGGGCATAGCTTTGTACTGCTGGGGGAGACTGGGCAGCAGCTTGAGGCAACTATTGGTTTTGAAACCTCTAACATCGGCCTGAACGGTGCCGGTCAGAACGAGCTGTTCGGCGCGGGTGAGCAAACAGACCAAACAACTGCCGCAAACGCCAACCTGGATACCACCGCACCTACCGCTCCTAGCGTAACCCTGGCTAACGACAGCGGTACCAGTGCCAGTGACCTCATCAGCAATGACGGCACACTGGTAATCGGCGGAGTCGAGCCTGGCGCAGTGGTTGAATACAGCACCGATGGCGGAGCGACTTGGAGCAATACATTCACACCAAGCGAAGGCAGCAACACCGTATCAGTTCGTCAAACTGATACTGCTGGCAACACATCACCTTCAACATCGCTGACCTTTACCCTCGACACCCAGGTTGCCGCGCCGACCCTCGCCCTCACCACCGACAGCGGTGTGGCCGGCGATCTGATCAGCAACGATGGCACCTACACCGTCAGCGGCACCGAGCCAGGTGCCCTGGTCGAGTACAGCACCGACGGCACCACTTGGAGCACCACCGCACCTGTGGCCGTGGAAGGCAGCAACACCATTCAAGTGCGTCAGACCGATGTCGCCGGCAACACCTCGGCACCGTCCAGCCTGACCTTTACCCTCGACACCCAGGTCGATGCACCGACCGTGACCATCGACACCGATGCCAACAACGACGGCACCCTCAGCAACACTGAGCTGGGCGCCGCCACCACCGTCACCGTCAGCGTGGCACTGCCCGCCGGCGCAGCCGTCGGCGACACCCTGAACGTCACCCTC
>NZ_JAUYGD010000075.1 GCF_030690725.1 Pseudomonas sp.
CGCAAGATCACCTACTACCTCGACCGCCCGGACGTGATGAGCAAGTTCACCACCACCCTGAGCGCCGAGCAGCACAGCTATCCGGTGCTGCTGTCCAACGGCAACCCGATTGCCAGCGGCAGTGAAGAGGGTGGTCGTCACTGGGCGACCTGGCAGGATCCGTTCATGAAGCCGGCTTACCTGTTCGCCCTGGTTGCCGGCGACCTCTGGTGCGTGGAAGACAGCTTTACCACCATGAACGCGCGCGACGTGGCGTTGCGCATCTATGTCGAGCCGGAGAACATCGACAAGTGCCAGCACGCCATGGACAGCCTGAAGAAGTCGATGAAGTGGGACGAAGAGGTCTATGGCCGCGAGTACGACCTGGACATCTTCATGATCGTTGCGGTCAACGACTTCAACATGGGCGCCATGGAAAACAAGGGCCTGAATATCTTCAACTCCAGCTGTGTGCTGGCCAAGGCCGAAACTGCTACCGATGCTGCGCACCAGCGCGTTGAAGCGGTGGTGGCGCATGAGTACTTCCACAACTGGTCGGGCAACCGCGTGACCTGCCGCGACTGGTTCCAGTTGTCGCTCAAGGAAGGCTTTACCGTTTTCCGCGATGCCGAGTTCAGCGCCGATATGCACTCGCGCACGGTCAAACGCATCGAGGATGTGGCCTACCTGCGTACCCACCAGTTCGCTGAAGACGCCGGCCCCATGGCCCATCCGGTACGTCCGGACGCCTTTATGGAAATCTCCAACTTCTACACCCTGACGGTGTACGAGAAAGGCTCGGAAGTGGTGCGTATGATCCGCACCCTGGTTGGCGCCGAGGGTTTCCGCAAAGGCAGCGACCTGTACTTCGCCCGCCATGATGGTCAGGCGGTGACCTGTGATGACTTTATCCGCGCGATGGAAGAGGCCAATGGCATCGACCTGACCCAGTTCAAGCGCTGGTACAGCCAGGCCGGCACGCCGCGCCTGGAAGTCAGCGAAAGCTACGACGCGGCGGCCAACAGCTATCGCCTGCACTTCCGCCAGAGCTGCCCGGCTACTCCCGGGCAGGCGGAAAAACAGCCCTTTGTTATCCCTGTGGAGCTGGCTTTGCTGGATGCCCAGGGCCGTGAGCTGCCGCTGCAGCTAGTCGGTGAAGATGCGGCGGGTGGCCTTTGCCGTGTGCTGCAGGTGACCGAAGCCGAACAGGCGTTCACCTTTGTCAATCTGGCGGAAAAACCGCTGCCGTCCTTGCTGCGTGGTTTTTCTGCGCCGATCAAACTGAGCTTCCCCTATAGCCGTGATCAGCTGATGTTCCTGATGCAGCACGACAGTGATGGCTTCAACCGCTGGGAGGCGGGGCAGCAGCTGTCCGTGCAAGTGCTGCAGGAGCTGATTGGCCAGCATCAGCGTGGCGAGCCGTTGGTGCTCGATCAGCGTCTTGTCGAGGCTTGCCGTACTCTGCTGGCCGATGACTCGCTGGATCAGGCCATGGTCGCCGAAATGCTTTCGCTACCAGGCGAGGCATATCTGACCGAAATCAGCGAAGTGGCCGATGTCGAAGCCATCCACGCCGCCCGTGAGTTTGCCCGCAAGCAATTGTCGGATGCGCTGTTCGATCTGCTGTGGCAGCGTTATCAGCGCAATCGCGAGGTTTCCCGTGCCAGCGCCTATGTGGCGGAGGCCGAGCATTTTGCCCGGCGCAGTCTGCAGAACATCGCGCTGTCCTACCTGATGCTCAGCGGCAAGGCGGAGGTGTTGGCGGCTTGTCTGGAGCAGTTCGAGAACGCCGACAATATGACCGAGCGTTTGACTGCGTTGGCGGTGCTGGTTAACTCACCGTTCGAAGCCGAGAAGGCCGTTGCCCTGGCCAGTTTCGCCGATTTCTTCAAGGACAACCCGCTGGTGATGGATCAGTGGTTCAGCGTGCAAGCCGCCTGCGCCTTGCCTGGCGCGCTGCAGCGCGTTGAGCAACTGATGCAGCATCCAGCGTTTACCCTGAAGAACCCGAATAAGGTTCGTTCATTGATCGGTGCGTTTGCCGGGCAGAACTTGCTGGGTTTCCATCAGGCTGATGGCAGTGGCTACCGCTTCCTGGCCGATCAGGTGATTACCCTGAATGCCCTCAACCCGCAGATCGCTTCGCGCCTGCTGGCGCCGCTGACTCGCTGGGCCAAATACGGCAGTGCTCGTCAGGTTCAAATGAAAGCGCAACTACAGCGCATTCTGGCCTCGGGTGAGCTGTCCAGTGATGTCTATGAAGTGGTCAGCAAGAGCCTGGCTGGTTAATTAGTGAGCGGTAACAGTCTAGGGTGGCAGCGCCACCCTATATAAAGTGTTGGGTGCGCTTGATCGATTTTTGATCAGCGCGTTAACACTAAAGACCGATCCTGCAGATCTATGTGCAATGCATAGGGTTACAGGTTCTTCGTCGAGTCCTTCATATCGGTATAAAAGTGTTACCCGGCTTAATCAGGTAACACTTTTTGTGTTACCTGATTAAATGTAAGCAAAGTTTGCGCAATATGAATTGAACTGCTTGGCTTGACCTTGGCTGATTTGTTTGAAGCGTCTGGGCGTGTACAGCACAACAAAGTGACTGATCGCGCCAGATGGTAGGACAAAATAGGAAAAATCTGTCACTGCATGTGGTTGTCTGGTTGCTGAATGCTCAGTCACAAAGTGGTTTTATAGTTCGGTCGTGCTTCTCACTGGATTTTTTATACGGCCGTTTGAATTGGCACTATGGTTGCAGGGAACTAAATTGATTTGACCTCGTCATGGTGCACGCCAAACAGTGAGGTGCGTGTAAACGCGTTGGGGGCTTGCCTTCCAATCAACATTTAAGGCCGTCATCAGTACGGCCATAACGTGCCCCAGCGGTTGGGGTACAAAAAAGATGATCTGTCCACGGAGTAATGTTTCGATGGAAATTAAGTCCCGTAAGCCCGTATTGCGTTTCGCACCTGCCAAGGCAGGTTTTGCTTTTGTCGGTCTGCTTCCCCTGCTGGTAGCGGCTCACGCCCAGGCAGTGGAATTCAGCTTCGCCGACGATGAAATCAGCGGCTCCATCGATACCACCGTGTCCTACGGCCAACTTTGGCGCGTCCAGGGCCAGGACAAGACCAACAACGATATCAACACCAACGACGGTAACCGTAACTTCAATACCGGTCTGGTATCTGAAGTGTTCAAGATCACTACCGATATGGAAGTGACCTACCAGAACTACGGTGCCTTTGTGCGTGGTACTGCGTTCTATGACACCCAGATCATGGATAAGCGCAACGACTACTACGACACCAGCCTGGCTTATCAACCAAGCCAGAATGTGCCGAAAGACGACAGCTTTACTCGTGGCACTCGCCACTCGGCTGGCCGTAACGCAGAAATTCTTGATGCCTATGTTTATGGCAACTGGGATATCGCCAACATGCCGGTCGGTGTGCGCTTTGGTAAGCAGGTATTCAACTGGGGTGAAGGCTTGTTCTATCGCGGCGGCGTAAATACCACCAATCCGGTGGATGCCGGTAAGTTCCGTCTGCCAGGTGCAGAAGTCAAAGAAGTGCTGGTTCCGGTTGAAGCGCTGAGCTTTAGCGTTGGGCTGACTGATAATCTGTCCATGGATGCTTTCTACCAGTTCAACTGGAAAGAGTCAGCAATTGATCCAGTTGGCACCTACTTCTCCGAAACTGACTTGTTTGGTGAGGGTGGTAATACAGCCTATAACAATTTTGCCGGTACAGCGCTTGCGGGTGTTATTCCGGTTTATAACGGTGTGGCCAATCCTCTTAATCCAGGTTTGCCACTGCTTCGTGCAACGGGTCTGTTCCAGGATGGTGTTAATACTTCTTTTGGTAATATTCTCAAAGTTGCTGATGTTTCCGAAGATATTAATGCTAAGAATGATGGTCAGTATGGCTTGTCGTTCAAGTATATTTTTGAGGAGTTGAATTCTACGGAGTTCGGAGCTTATTTGGTTAACTACCATGCTAAAGAGCCTACTATTTACGCTGATTTGAATGGCTATCAAGGTGTTAATGTTGCGCAGCTAGCAACCAGTCCTGCATTGACTGGTGTCGATCTAGTACCACAAATTGGCGGTGTTCAGGGCTGTAACTCAGGTATTCCTGGTGTGCCGTCTTGTGCAACGTTGGCTGGTGGTCTTGCTACAGTAGATCTGTTGGGTTCTACTCAAGCTAAGCGCGAGTATGCTGAAGATATTCGTATGTATGGTTTTAGTTTTAATACTACTTTGAATGAAACGTCTGTTTTCGGTGAGTTAGCCTATCGTCCAAATCTTCCAGTAGGTATTGCAGCAACCAATGATCTGTTAGGCGACTTGGTTCTTCAAGGGGCAAAATTGGCAGATACCTCAGGTGCTATTCCTGGGGCTGGTACAGCTCTTATCTCTGGTAAGCAAATTGTTCGCAGTGGTTCCGTAAGTAACTCTCGTCGTGTTGAAGCTTTCAATGCCTCTATTGGCGCTATACATAATTTTGGCAATGCATTGAGCTTTGATTCGTTGTTTGGTGTTGCTGAACTTGCTTCTGAGCACCTTCGCGGTGACAGCCTGAAATATAACTCTGTTAATGGTGAGCGTTGCATCGCGGGTCGCGCCAATACGTCCTATTCGACTGATGCAGCTATGGCCAAGCAGGATTGTGCTACTAGTGATGCATACGGTTATACCCTGGTGCTGTCCGGTACTTGGAACGATGTTTATGCCGGCGTAAACCTGTCGCCATTCACCGTGTTCAAACACGATTTCCAAGGTAACTCGCATCAGACCGGTAACTTTATAGAAGACCGTAAGGCATACACTCTGGGTCTGCGTGCCAGCTACCTGAATAGCTTGGAAGCTGAAATTCAATACACCGAGTTTATGGGCGCCGGTCAAAGCAACTCTGGTCGCGACCGCGACAATATCGGTCTGAACGTCAAGTATTCCTTCTAAACATAACTAAAAAATATCGAGTGCCTGCGGGCACTCGGTTGCTGACTTATTTCACGGAGAATCAAGATGCTGAAAAAGCACACGCTGATTGGTGCTGCCATTGCGCTGGCACTGTCCGCTGGCAGCGCGTTCGCTGCAGTTTCGCCTGCGGAAGCGGCCAAGTTGGGCGCAAGCCTCACCCCGTTCGGTGCCGAGAAAGCCGGTAACGCGGCAGGCACCATCCCTGAGTGGACCGGTGGTATTACCCAGGCTCCGGCGGCTTACAAGACGCCAGGCCAGCACCACGTCGATCCGTTTGCTGATGACAAGCCGCTGTTTACCATCACCAAAGCCAATCTGGATCAGTACAAAGACAACCTGACCCCAGGTCAGATTGCGATGTTCAACACCTACCCGAACAGCTACCAGATGCCGGTCTACCAGACCCGTCGTTCCGGTTCTGCGCCAAAGTGGGTGTATGACAACACCATCAAGAACGCCAGCACGGCCAAGTTGCTCGATGGCGGTAACGGTTTCTCCGACGCCTACGGCGGCATCCCGTTCCCGATCCCGCAAAATGGCGTGGAAGCGCTGTGGAACCACATCGCACGCTACCGTGGTACCTACATCGTGCGTCGCGCTTCGGAAGTTGCCGTGCAGCGTAATGGCAGCTACTCCCTGGTGACCTCGCAGCAGGAAGCCATGTTCAAGTTCTACAACCCGAAAGGGACTGCCGCAGACCTGAACAACATCATGTTCTACTACCTGTCCTTTACCAAGAGCCCGGCGCGTCTGGCCGGTGGTGCGGTACTGGTACACGAAACCCTGGATCAGGTGAAAGAGCCACGTCAGGCTTGGGGCTACAACGCCGGCCAGCGTCGCGTACGTCGTGCGCCGAACCTGGCTTATGACACCCCGATCGCTGCCGCTGACGGCCTGCGTACTGCAGACGACACCGACATGATCAACGGTTCGCCAGATCGTTATGACTGGAAGCTGATCGGCAAGAAGGAAATCTACATTCCTTACAACAGCTATAAAGTCACCAGCCCTGAAGTGAAGTACAAGGACCTGCTGCAAGTCGGTCACTTGAACCCAGCCTTTACGCGCAACGAGCTGCACCGTGTGTGGGTGGTTGAGGGCACGCTGAAGTCGGGTTCGCGACACATCTACTCCAAGCGTACCCTGTTCCTCGACGAGGACAGCTGGCAAGCAGCAGTGGTTGATCAGTACGACGGTCGTGGCGAGCTGTGGCGCGTTTCGATTGCCTACCTGAAAAACTACTACGACCTGCCGACCACCTGGTCTGCGCTGGATAGCTTCCACGATCTGCAAGCCCGTCGTTACCACGTGCAGAACCTGGATAACGAAGAGCCAAGCACCATCGACTTCAGCCAGGCTGTGCCGGATGACGGTTACTTCAAACCTGCTGCGCTGCGTCGCCGCGGTACGCGTTAATCCGCGTGTAGGTTGAGCAAAAGGCCGCTACTGTTGTAGCGGCCTTTTGCTATTTGTCAGTCGAACAGGGCATGGTAGACGGGCGGGTTTAACAAAACATAACGTCGCGCCGATTGTCAGGCCTTTTGAAAGCTCAGTAGGATAGGCGCACTGCTAAAAGGGTAGTGCTACCTATAAGAATAAGGGGGAAGGTATATGAGTGAGCCCGTCATGCGGCGCACCCAGGCCGGTCGTGTTGTGGGGTCGTCCCGCGCACCGGCGCTCCGCGTCCACTCACCGATAGCCAAAGCGCTGTCGCTGTGCAGTGTGCTATCCGTGCTGATGTTTACCAGTGCGCCACTGCAGGCTGCCAGCGATGACGCCAGTCATTACTCGGTAGCCTCTGCCAAAGCTCAACACAGCCTGTTGCTGGATGTCGCCAGCCTGGGCAAGCGCCTGGTCACCGTCGGTGATCGTGGGCATATCCTCTATTCCGACGACAACGGCGCAAACTGGGTGCAGGCCAAGGTGCCGACCAAGCAGATGCTCACTGCCGTGTTCTTTATCGACGACAGCCATGGTTGGGCTGTTGGTCATGATGCGCAGATTCTTGCCAGCACCGATGGCGGCGCCACCTGGGTCAAACAGTTCGAAGACCTTGAGCGCGAAGCGCCGCTGCTGGATGTCTGGTTCAAAGACCGCAATAACGGTTATGCCGTAGGTGCATACGGCGCCTTGTTGGAAACCACTGACGGTGGCGCCAACTGGGAAGATGTCAGCGACCGTATGGACAACGAAGACGCTTACCACCTCAACGCCCTTGTCGAAGTAAAAGATTCCGGTCTGTTTGCCGTCGGCGAGCAGGGCGCGATGTTCCGTTCCGCGGACTGGGGGCAGACCTGGGAAACTCTGGAAGGCCCTTACGCCGGTTCACTGTTCGGTGCCCTGGGTACCGATGAGGCGGGAACGCTGCTGGTCTATGGCCTGCGCGGGCACCTGTTCCGCTCTGCAGATTTCGGTACGACCTGGCAGGCGATCAGCCTGAATACCGCCAACAATGGTCCTCTGGAATTTGGTCTGGCTGACGGTAATCGTCTGGTCGACGGTTCCATTGTGGTGGTGGGGCATGGCGGCACCGTACTTAAGAGCACCGACAACGGCCGCACTTTCAATGTGACCAATCGTGCCGACCGGCTTTCGCTGGCAGGCGTTGCAGCAATGGAAAACGGCAATCTGATTCTGGTAGGGCAGGGTGGCGTTCATGCTGCTGCGCCTACTGGCGCCGATCTGGGCCAACAATAATAAGCCGGGAGCCTTTGCATGAGTAAGCACCAACAACAACCTGCCTCCTTCCTGGAGCGGTTGATCTTCAACAATCGCCCGGCCGTTATTCTGCTGTGCCTGTTGATCAGTCTGTTTCTGTTCTTCCAAGCGGCGCAGGTGCGTCCGCAGACCAGTTTCGAGAAGATGATTCCGCTGGGGCATCCCTATATTCAGAAGATGCTCGAACACCGCAATGACCTGGCCAACCTGGGTAACACCGTGCGCATCTCGGTGGAAGCGGTGGATGGCGATATCTTCACCAAGGAATACATGGAGACGCTGCGTCAGATCAACGACGAAGCCTTCTATATTCCAGGTGTCGACCGTTCCGGACTGAAGTCGCTGTGGAGCCCAAGCGTACGCTGGACCGAAGTGACCGAGGAAGGCTTTGCCGGTGGCGAAGTGATTCCGCAAACCTACGATGGTTCTTCCGAAAGCCTGGAGGAGCTGCGCAGCAACATCCTCAAGTCCGGGCAGATTGGCCGTCTGGTGGCCAACAACTTCAAGTCGAGCATCGTCGACTTGCCGTTGCTGGAGACCTATGCCGACCCGAACGACCAGAGCAAGCAGATACCGCTGGACTACCAGAAATTCTCCCACGAGCTGGAAGAGAAGATTCGCGAGAAGTACCAAGCGCAGAACCCCAACGTCAAAGTGCATATCATCGGTTTTGCCAAGAAAGTCGGCGACCTGATCGATGGTCTGATTGGTGTTGCGCTGTTCTTTGCTGTGGCAATTGGCATCACCTTCGTTCTGCTGCTGTGGTTCACCCACTGCTTCAAGAGCACCCTGGCGGTGGTTCTGACCACGTTGATCGCGGTGGTCTGGCAGCTGGGCTTGCTGCATACCCTGGGCTTCGGGCTTGATCCGTACTCGATGCTGGTGCCGTTCCTGGTCTTCGCCATTGGTATTTCCCACGGTGTGCAGAAGATCAACGGCATTGCCATGGCCTCGGGCGAGGCGACCGATTCACTGTCCGCCGCGCGTATGGCCTTCCGTCAGCTGTTTATTCCGGGTTTGGTGGCGCTGCTGTCGGATGCCGTGGGCTTTATAACCCTGTTGCTGATCGATATCGGTGTGATCCGCGAGCTGGCCATCGGCGCATCCATGGGTGTGGCGGTGATCATTCTGACCAACCTGATTCTGCTGCCGGTGATGATCTCCTATATCGGCATCAGCAAGAAGGCGGTGCAGATCAGCCGTGAAGACGCCGCTAAAGAACATCCTTTCTGGCGTTTTCTGTCCAAGTGCGCGCACCCGATGGTGGCGCCGATTTCCGTGGTGGTGGCAATCGCAGCGCTGGCCGGTGGCGTGTGGTACGGGCAGAACCTGAAGATCGGTGACCTCGATCAGGGCGCACCCGAGCTGCATCCAGACTCGCGCTACAACCTGGATAACGATTTCGTCATCCGCAACTACTCCACCAGTTCCGACGTACTGGTGATCATGGTCAAGACGGCGCCTGAAGGCTGCTCGACTTACCCGACTTTGTCGGCCATGGATGAGTTGATGTGGAAGATGGAGAACACCGAGGGCGTGCAGTCAGCCATTTCCATGGTTACCGTGTCGCGTCAGGTGATCAAAGGCATGAACGAGGGCAACCTGAAATGGGAAACCCTGTCGCGTAACCAGGACGTACTGAACAACTCCATTGCTCGGGCCGACGGTCTGTACAACGGCGATTGCTCGGTGGCGCCGGTGCTGGTGTTCCTCACCGACCACAAGGCGGAAACCCTGTCGCGCGCGGTTAAAGTCGCCGAAGACTTTGCCAAGCAGAACAATCAGGACGGCCTGGAGTTTATTCTGGCCGCCGGTAACGCCGGGATCGAAGCGGCCACCAATGAGGTGATCGCAGCGTCTGAAACCACCATGCTGATTGCTGTGTATGCGGCCGTGAGCATTATGTGTCTGCTGACCTTCCGTTCGCTGGCGGCCACTCTGTGCGTGATCCTGCCGCTGGTGCTGACCTCGGTGCTGGGCAACGCCCTGATGGCCTATATGGGTATCGGTGTGAAGGTGGCGACTCTGCCGGTAATCGCCCTGGGTGTGGGCATTGGTGTCGACTACGGCATCTATATCTACAGCCGCCTGGAGACCTACCTGCGTCAGGGCCTGTCGCTGCAGGACGCCTACTACGAGACCCTCAAATCGACCGGTAAAGCGGTGCTGTTCACCGGTGTCTGCCTGGCGATCGGTGTGGCGACCTGGATCTTCTCGGCGATCAAGTTCCAGGCCGACATGGGCCTGATGCTGACCTTTATGTTCCTCTGGAACATGATCGGCGCGATCTGGCTGTTGCCTGCACTGGCTCGCTTCCTGATCAACCCGGAGAAGCTGCGCAACAAGGCCTAAGCCTGATACGCAGTCGCGACACAAAAAGCCGCGGCCCTTGGGCCGCGGTTTTTTATTGTCTATGGGTTAGGTTTGCAGATGGCTTTTGTGGCGTGGACTTGCCCGTTAATCGTGTTGGGCTCTAGAAGTTTCGCGGCCAAGGCCGCTCCCACAACAGCGGGCGTCGTAGCCCGGATAAGCCTTGGCGCAACCCGGGAGGTAGTCTCCGCCCAACTCACAGGCCACTGCGCCAGCATCCATGCCCCGGACTGCGCTGCGCTTGTTCGGGCTACGTGCTGAAATAGCAAAGCTTGCGGCTAAAGCGGAACGCCGCCCGGCCCCTCCCACGGCCTGTACTCGTGCCTACATGGCCGGCCCGCAATCCGTTAGCGAGGCAATCCGATGGCCGCTGCTGGGTTAGGTGACGCACAGATTGCGCAGTTGATGCTCAAGTCCTGCTTTGCGCCACACCCCCGTCTTGCAAAAGCTGCGCGTGTCGGACCTCTGACTAGATTGCAGTTAGCGCGGATACAACGGCGGCAGGGCGCTGGTGTCCGGGTTGGCGGTGCTTTCGAGGTCTTCCATGGCGGGCAGGCTGCGAATGGCCAGCCACAGGTTGCGGCCTTGCCAGTGTTGGCCGCTTTCGCTGTACAGCGCGCCATTCAGGCCGTCGAGGGCGTCGGACAGCGGGGTAAAGCGCGCGGCCATATCGGCGAGGGTTTCCGGTTGCTGGCGGGCCCAGGCGTCCAATGCATGGCGGGTGGCCTGTGAGTCGTTGGCCAGGCAGCTGCGCTTGAGGTCATCAAGCAGGTTGCGCTGGCTGGGGCCAGTTTGCTGGCTAGGCAATACCGGAGGCTGGCGACGCGCTCGCCACCACAGGGTAAAGCCGAGCAGGGTGGTCAGGCTCAGCAGCGCGGTACTGAGTTGCCAGGGCCAGAGGGGTACGTTGATAGTCTCGCTGACTGCCGGGCGTGCTGCTTCGACCGGCAGAGTTTCCAGGTTCGGGTTGGCGGCGACCTGCAGATTGCGCGCGGGCAGGCTGCTGCGTTCGAGCTGATCGGTCTTGGTGTTCCACCACAGCACCTCGATTGCCGGCAGGGTAATTTCGCCTTCACGATTGGCCACCAGCGCCTCGCGTTCTTCACGGCTGCCCACCAGGCCATTGTCGCTGGCCTGATTGGCCAGTTGCGGCTGATCGGGATAACGACGCAGGCCGGTAACCTGAGTGGCCGGCAAGGGTGGCAGTTGTGCGCTGGCCAGGCCTTCGACCTTGAGCAGCAGGCTGCGGGTCAACGAGTCGCCGACGCGGGCGGTTTCCGGCTGCGGACTCCACACCTCGCTCAGGCTTAGCGCGCGCGCTGGCAGCCAGGGTGCGTCGGCCGGGTAGCTGGCGGGCTTGGCTTTTACCGTCAGGGGGATTTCCGGCGAGCGGACCCGTACCACCTTGCCCGGGCGTGGGCCGAACGGGTTGTAGGCATTACTGGCGGAGCGATCAACTGCGGTGGCGGTAAAGGCCTGGGAGGGGATCAGCAGGTCGCCACTTTCTTGGGGGAAGATCGCGTAACGCAGCTCAATCACGCCATGGCGCACGCCGTTGATGTCTTTCTCATAGGTGCGCGGCTCGCCGAGGGCCTCAACGCGTGCCTGGGGCATATCCAGTTGGGTCAGGCTGCTGTCGTCGTAAAGCGACACGGAGTGGTAGATACGCAGCGTCAGCACGGTTTGCGCCTGCACATAGACGCTTTCCTGATCCAGGCTGGCGTCGATAAACACCGGCGCCAGGCGGCTGTCATCGGCGCTGGCGGCCTGCTGGACGTGCAGGGTAATCGGCTCGCTTTGCAGCTGGCCGAGGTTTAGCGGCGGTATCACCACATAGCCGCTGTGCTTGGGCTGCAGGGTGACGATCCAGCGGGTGCTGGCCTGGGCGCCATTGCTGCCGCTGGTCAGGCGGTTAACCTGGCGGGTGCCGAGCACTTCGAACAGCTCATTGAGCGGCTGTAGATCGGGTCTGCCGAACAGCGTGGCGTCATCCGATTCCAAGGTCAGCTCAACGCTTTCACCGGCATTCAGGCGGGTGCGGTCGACGCTGGCGGTCAGGCTTTGCGCGCTGACGTTCAGAGCCAGCAGGCCAAGCAGAAGGGTACAGAGCAGTCGGCTCATTGCAGTTGTTCCTGGCGCTGTTGTTGTTCCAGCCTGAATTTACGCCGCAGCAGCTCGCCCGGATCGTCGGGGATCTGCCGCAGCCATTGTTCCAATGCCTGGCGCCGTTCGCCGTCGAGGGCGGGCTCGGCGCTGGCGATCTGTTCTTCGCCGCTGTTGTCGTCTTCTTCTGGTTGTGGCGGCGGAGTCTCTGCGTCTTCGTTGGTGCCAGGTTGCGTGGGCTTCTCACTCTCAGCCTGATGTTCAGGCTCCGATGGCTTGGCCGGCGCCTGTTCGGCCTGCGGCTGGGCGTCTGGATCGGACTGGCCAGCTTGTGGCTGACTGCTGGGCTGATTTTGCTGCTCGTCGGGTTCTTGCGGGTTATCGCTTTGATTCTGCTGCTGTTGGTTCTGGCGCAGCAGCTCTTCGACCAGGGCCTTGTTCTTTTGTGCCTGGGCCAAATCGGGTTGCAGTTCCAGCGCCTGTGTGTAGGCATCCACGGCGGCTTCCAGCTCATTGCTGTGCGCCAGGGCGTTGCCACGGTTGTAGTGGTCGCTGGCGCTTTCACCATTGGCGAAGCGTTCGGCGGCAGCCGCGTAATCGCCGGCCTGGTAGAGCGCCTGGCCTTGCCAGCGCGGATCGTGGAAACGCTGCGCGGCTTCTGCCGGCTGCTGCGCCTCAAGCAGGCGCTGGCCCTGCTGGTCGGCGCGCAGCCAGAGGTCATCAAAGCTGAAGGCGTAGCTGTTTTGCGGCAGGCTCAGCAGCAACAGCGGCAAGCACAGCAGCCAGCCGCGGCGCGCGGCGCAGGCGGCGAGTAACAACAGCGGCAGAAGCAGCCAGTGGCTCTGGTCAGCCCAGGTTTCCAGGCGGGTCAGCTCGCCATCGCGGCGCAGCTGTTGCGGCGCATCGAGCAGGCCCAGGCTGCGCAGGTCACTTTCATCCAGAGTGACGCCCCGATACTGCCCGCCCAGCTCGTCGGCAAAGCGTTTGAGGCCGTTGCTGTCCAGGCGCGGCAGCAGGATGGTGCCCTGGGCGTCCTTGAGGAACGAGCCATCTTCCTGAATGATCGGCGCGCCCTGGGTGCTGCCAATCCCGAGAATACGCAGGCGTTCGCCACGCCGACCGAGGGCTTGGCTGATCGCCCGGCGTTGCGCTTCATCGAGGCTGCTGGTCAGCAGTAGCAGGCGGCCGTTGCCCTGGGCGCCCTGTTCGAGCAGTTGCAGGGCCTTGATCACAGCTAGGTCGGCACGCTTGCCCGGCTCGGGCATGATCCCCGGGTTCAGCACATCGAGCAGATTGCGGCTGGTGGCCAGGTCGTCGGACAGCGGCACCAGGGTATGTGCGCTGCCGGCATACACGACGATGGCGGTTTGCGCATCCTGACGTGCTTCCAGCAGGTCGAGCAGTTTACGTTTGGCCTGGGCCAGGCGATTGGGCGAGGCGTCGCTGGCGAGCATTTCCGGGGTCAGCTCCAGCAGTACCACCAGCGGATCGGCCGGCTTGGGGTTCTGTTGCTCGATGCGCTGCCAGCTTGGCCCGAGCAGCGCTAACAGTGCCAGCAGCCAGGCCAGGCCGAGGGCCAGCCAGGGCAGACGGCTGCTGCGCCCGCCTGTGGCGGTCAGCAGTGCGGTCTGGAAGGCAGCCGGCAACAGCGCCTGCCAGCGGCCGCTGCGTTTCTCCCGGTGCCAGAGCTGCCAGAGCAGAAAGCCCAGCAGCGGTGTCAGCAGCAGCCAGAAGGGTCGCTGCCAATGTGGCCAGAGGCTGATCAGTTCGTTCATGGCTGTTTCCCTCGCGGCAGGGTCAGCTGATTGCGCAAGCGTTGCTGCAGGTTCGGCCAGAGTGTCTGGCTGACCAGCAGCAGGCTGAGTAGCAGGGCCAGGCCCAGTGGCCAGGGATAGAGTGGCAAGGTCGGGCGCGCCAGGGTCGGCTTCTGCGCCACCGGTTCCAGGCGGTCGAGGGTCGCTTCGATGGCCTGCAGCTCTTCGCTGTCGCGGGCGCGGAAGTATTCGCCGCCGGTGGCCTCGGCAATCGCGCGTAGGCTTGGCTCGTCCAGATCGATACCTGGGTTGAAGCCGAGCATGCCGAGCACGCCGCCCTGTTCCGGGTCGGCACCGATGCCGATGGGGTAAATGGTGATGCCTTCCTCGGCGGCCAGGCGCGCGGCGGTCATCGGGTCGATTTCACCGGCGTTGTTGGCGCCATCGGTGACCAGCACCAGTACACGGCTCTGCGCCGGGCGCTCGCGCAAGCGTTTGACTGCCAGGCCAATGGCGTCGCCGATGGCGGTCTGCGGTCCGGCGATATTCTTCTGCGCTTCGTCCAGCCAGGTGTGCACGGTCTGTCGGTCGAAGGTCAGCGGCGACTGCAGGTAAGCGCGGCTGCCGAACAGGATCAGGCCGACCCGATCACCCTGGCGACCATCGATAAATTCGCCGAGCAGGTGTTTGACCAGGGTCAGGCGACTGACTTCCTGGCCCTCCCAGGTCATATCGGCGTAATCCATCGATCCGGACACATCCACGGCCAGCAGCAGGTCGCGGCCGCTGGCCGGCAGCGGCAGCGGCTCACCCAGCCATTGCGGACGCGCGCAGGCGAGCAACAGCAACAGCCAGATCAGCGCAAACGGCGCCTGCTGCCGCAAGGCCGGCAAGCGCACGCGGGCGCGGCGGCCGCTCAAACCTTCCAGTTCAGCCAGAAAGCTGATTTTCAGTGCCGCTTCGCCGCTGTCTGCCGGCGGCAGCCAGGCGCGCAGCAGCCAGGGCAGGGGCGCGAGCAGGAAGACCCAGGGCCAGGCAAACTCAAACATGTTTGCGAATCCAGATCGCCACGGCCTGGTTGAGGCCGGCGATGGCCTTGTCATCCAGGCTGCAGTGCGGGCGGTAGGCGCCTTCCACCAGAATCATCCAGCGGGTCAGGCCGGCGGCCGGGCAGCGGCTGTCGAGAAAGGCCAGCCAGGCGCGGCTGCTGAGGATATGGCTGTGGCTTTGCGGGTAACGCTCGCGGCACAGGCGTTTGAGGATGGCATTGAGTTGCTGCAGCCAGGGGCCGGCATCGACGCCGTCGTAGGGTTTGCTTAGGCGTTCGAGTTCGTTCAGCGCGGCCTGGCGCAGCGGATCGAGGGTTGCTTCGGCCGTCTGCCCGGCTGCTTTGCGTGGCAGGCGTTTAAGCAGCTTGAACGCGGCCCATAGCAGCAGTGGCAGCAGCACCGCGAGCAGCCACCAGCCCGGTGCCGGCGGCCACCAGCTGATCGGCGCAGGGGCGATCAGCGGTTCGAGTTGCTCCAGCGGGTTCACAGGGCTTTCCTCGGCCGCTGGGCATTCAGGTGCTCGCGCAGCTGTTCGATCATCTCGCTTTGGGTGTTCAGGGCCAGCAGCGGTACGCCGAGTTTCTGCGCTAGGCGCTGCCAGCGCGCCTGGCGGGCATCGGCCAGGCTGCGGTAGGCCTGGCGCAGTTCGGCGTCCTGGGTATCCAGCTCCAGCTGCGCGCCGTGCTCGGTAAAGCGCAGCAGGCCGGCATTCGGCAGGGCATGGTCGAGCGGGTCGGAGAGCGGTAGCAGCAACAGGTCGGTATGCCGCGCGAGCAGCAGCAACTGCTGCTCGCTGCTGTCACTCAAGGTGCGTTCATCACAGAGGATCACCACCAGGCTGCCGGGGCGCAGCACTTCGCGGGCGCGGCGCAGGGCCAGGCCAAAGCTGTCGCGGCCGCCCTGGCTGTCGTTGCTCAGGGCCTGATTGGCCTTGGCCAGGCGGCTGAGCAGTTGCAGCAAGCTCTGCTTGCTGCGCCGTGGTTTGATTTCGTGGTGTTCCAGGTCGCCAAATACCAGGCCGCCGATGCGGTCGTTATGGCCCAGCGCGGCCCAGCCGATCAGGCTGGCGGCCTGGGCGGCAAGCACCGACTTGAACATCAGCCCGGAGCCGAAGAACAGCCGCTTGCTCTGCTCGACCATGATGTAGATCGGCCGTTCGCGCTCTTCATGGAACAGCTTGGTGTGCGGCTCCTGAGTACGCGCAGTAACGCGCCAGTCGATGGTGCGCACATCGTCGCCGGCCTGGTACACGCGCACCTGGTCGAAGTCCACGCCGCGCCCGCGCAGTTTCGAGTGGTGCAGGCCAATCAGCGGGCTGCGCCGCGCCGGGGTGGAAAACAGCTGCACCTCACGCACACGGTGGCGCATCTCGATCAGTTCACCGAGGCTGACGCGAATGCCGGGTTGCGTGGGTTGCTCGTGCATGGTGGTTAGGCGACCGCCACGACGTCGAGAATGCGCTGCACCACGCGGTCCTGGTCGATGCCGGCGGCTTCCGCTTCGAACGACAAAATGATGCGGTGACGCAGCACGTCGAACAGCACCGCCTGGATATCTTCCGGGCTGACGAAATCCCGACCGGCCAACCAGGCGTGGGCGCGCGAGCAGCGGTCCAGGGCAATCGAGCCGCGCGGGCTGGCGCCATAGGCAATCCACTCGGCCAGTTCCGGGTCGAATTTGGCTGGGGTGCGTGAGGCCATCACCAGTTGCACCAAATACTCTTCCACCGCATCGGCCATATACAGGCCGAGGATTTCCTGGCGCGCGGCAAAGATCGCCTGCTGGCTGACCAGCTGCTCGGGCTTGGTTTCGCCATTCAGCGCTTCACCACGGGCCTGGGCGAGGATCTTGCGTTCCACGCTGGCGTCGGGGAAACCGATCTTCACGTGCATGAGAAAGCGGTCGAGCTGGGCTTCTGGTAGCGGGTAGGTGCCTTCCTGCTCAATCGGATTTTGCGTGGCCAGCACCATGAACGGCAGCGGCACCGCCAGGGCACGCCCTTCGAGGGTGACCTGGCGCTCCTGCATGACCTCCAGCAGCGCCGCCTGGGTTTTGGCCGGGGCGCGGTTGATTTCGTCAGCCAGCAACAGGTTGGTGAACACCGGGCCCTTGCGCAGCTTGAACTGTTCGCTTTGCAGGTCGTACACGGCGTGACCGGTGATGTCGCTAGGCATCAGGTCCGGGGTGAACTGGATGCGTGCAAACTCGCCGCCGAAGCAACGCGCCAGGGCGCGTACCAGCAGGGTCTTGCCCAGGCCGGGGACGCCTTCGATCAGTACGTGGCCGCCGGCAATCAGGGCGGTAAGCACATCGTCAACCACCGCATTCTGGCCGATCAGCGCCTTGTGCAACTCCAGGCGCAGGGCCTGGGCAAGCTGGCTGGCGCGCTGGCGCTGCTGCGCCGGATTGCTCGGCGCGGGGGCAGGGGCGGCAGCGACCAGAGGTTCTACGGCGGGGCTGCTCAGCGGTTCGGGCGTGTATTCGCTCATAGGGCATTCCTGAGTGTTTGCAGGTGGGCGACCTGACGGGTGAAGTCGACGGCGGACAGGCGCTGCTGGGTCAGCGGTCGCATGGCTTGGCTGATGGCGCGGCTGGGTAAGCGGGTCAATCGTCCCAGTACCTGCCATTGTTCGGTTACACCGAGTCGTTCGAAACCGGGGTGACGGTAGTGCGCGCGGCGCCTGATATCCCGTTGCAGGCCTTGTAGCAGGCTGTGCTGGCCGCAGCGGCGCAGGAGGAAGTCGGCGCTTGCGCGCAGGTGCTCCTGCAATTGCCGGCGATGGGGGCTGGCCGGCGCTTGCAGCGGACCCTGACGCATACCGACGCGCCACAGGCCGAGACCCAGCAGTAGCGCCAGGGCCAGCAAGGCCTGGGGGAAGTAGCGCAGCAGCAGGTTGAACAGGCTGTCGCGATCGGCATGGTAGAGCAGGGTCACGGCGCTGTCCTGGCTCAGGTACCAGAGCAGCCAGGCATTGTCGTAATTGGCGATGCTATCGTTCTGCCAGATCCAGCTGTCGCTCAGCACGCTGACCAGGCCGTCGCCATGATAGAGCTGAACCAGGTGGGTTGCCGCAGCGCTGTTGGCCCAGGCATGGGCGCGATTTTCGGCATCGTAGAGGTGAAAGTCGGTGTCGAAACTGAAGTAGGCCGGGGCTTGCTCGTTTTCCAGGTAGAGCTGGGTCAATTCGGGGTAGGCGCTGGCCGTGGTCTCGTCGGCATCCAGAGCGGGCTCCTCGGTCTCACCGTCTGGCTGGTCTAGCTCGTCGCTCTGGTACTGCTGAATGCCCAGGCTGTCGAGCAGTAGGTCAGCACTTTTACCCTCATCCTCATCCCACAGGCGTTCGGCAACGAACACCAGGTGCCCACCTTTGGCCGTCCAGGCCAGCAGGTGTTCGACTTGGCGCGGGCTCATGCGCTGGCGGTCGGCAAGCAGCAGCAGGGTCTGCCCGGCACTGGACAAAGTGGGTAGCAGCCGCAAGTCAGCGCTGCGCTGCACCTTTAGGCCCTGCTGGCGGAGAAAATGCTCGGCGGCCAGGTACGGATTGGCCTGCGCTTCGGGTGCCGGGCCATGCGCGACGGTTTCTGCATAGGGTTGCGCGCGGCTCAGCAAATAGAGGCCGAGCAAGCCCATGCCAAGCACCAGCGCGCTGCCGAGCAGTAATAAGTGGCGTCTGCTCATCCTCGCGCCCCGTCATCGAACAGGTCTCGCCAGTCTTGGCATAGCGCCTGGCGCAGATTATCTGGCGGCAGGCGCTGGCCGTAGGCGAGGTTCTGCCAGTGCAGGGTCAGGGTCTGGCTGAAGGTGGTCAGTTCGGGTTGCTCCAGGCCCTCGATCAGGTGCAGCACTTCGCTCTCGGTAAAGGCGCTATTCAGGGGCAGTCGATAGTCCTCCAACAGGCGGCTGAGCAGGGCGCGATAGAGCAGGCCGAGGGCCGCGCGGGGGTGTTCGGCCCAGAGTTGCTCGGCTGCGCCGGCGATATCTGCGGGCAAGCTTTGGGCGGTCACTTCCAGGCCGAACAGTTGGCTGCTGGGCGGCGTTGCGGCGCGCTGCGGCAGGCCAATACGCCTAACGAAGGCGCCGAGCCATTGCCGGTAGCGCCAGATCAACAGTGCCGCCAGTCCGAGCATCGCCGCCCAGAGCAGGGCCTCGAAAAACAGCGCGACGGCGTCGATGCTGTTCCAGAACTCGGCCAGCTTGAAGAACTTCTCGATCAGTTCAAACAGGCCGCTGAGTTGCTCCTCGCTCCCGTCTGCGGCGTGTTCTGGCTCGCCGAAGCGCCAGCGGGTGACAGTTTCGCGGTGTTCAAAGGGCGGCTGATCCAGCAGTTGACTGATGCTGTCCTGGGCTGCCTGGCTGTTCAGCGGTTGTTTGAGCAGGCGCGCGGCCTCGGGGCCGGGCAGCGGGCTGGTGACGGTCTCGGCGGCCATGGCCGCGGTCGGCGTCTGCAGTAGCAATAAGCCGCAACCGAGCAACAGGGCGTAGGCCACACCGGTCAGGCGCTGGCGCAGTTGGCGGAACACCAGTTCGATATCCCAGCCCTCCAGGGCGGTGCGTCGGTTCAGGTAGAGGGTAAAGCCGCAGGCGACGTAGACCGGCTCCCAGACTATCAGCACCAATACGTACAGCAGGTTGGACAGGTGTTCCAGCCACAGCCACTCGTCGACTGCTGCATTGGCCAGGCTCTGCCAGCTCCAGTCCAGCTCTATCTGCGCCGGCAATAGCAGGTAGAACAGGCTGGCCAGGCCCAGCCACAGCGCTATCTCCAGGTGCATGCCGACCACCGTCAACCAACTTGCGGCGCCCGCATCGCGCTGGCCCAGGACTACCAGGCGCTGGCTGCGCGCCTGACCGGACAAGCCTTCGAGTTGCAACACCGGCAGGTCGAAGCTGCGCGTCGGACTGAACCGGCGCCAGGTCAGGCTGGCTAGCAGTTGTGGCCTGAGCAGGCTGGGCAAGGCCTTGAGCGCTTGCTTGAGACTGGGTGTGTCGCCGAACAGGGCGCGGGCGAGGATGTACAGCGGCAGGCGCTCGTAGGCCGGCTTCAGCCACCAGAAGACGAATATCGCCCAGCCCGGGGAGTCCCACAGCAACAGGCAGAGCAGGGCGAAGATCGGCACTGTGACCAATGCCCAGCTGGCCATCAGCAGGCCTGCATGACGACGTGCCAGGAGCACGCCGAGGTCCAGTGCTTCCCAGGGGCTGCGCGGGCGGATTGCCACGCTGGCATCAGTCAGGCGCATGGCTACCTCGCCCGGCCAGCAGCAGGTAACTCAGCACCAGCAGCCAGAGTATGGCGCCAACTGCATATTTGGCGGTCGGCTCGGCGAAGGTCATCGAGGACCAGTAAGCCTCGACGAACGCCGCGAGCAACAGCAATACAATCACGCCGCCAATCAGGCGCACGCTGCGCCCGGCGGCCAAGCGCAAGGCTTCGCTGCGTGACCGGCGACCTGGCGCCAGCAGTGCCCAGCCAAGTTTGAGGCCGGCGGCGCCAGCCAGGGCGATGGCGGTGAGTTCGAAGGCCCCGTGGCCGATGACGAACGACCAGAAGGTCTCGCCATAGCCGATCTGGGTCAGGTGGCCGGCCACCGCGCCGATCATCAAACCGTTGAACAGCAGGAAGAACAAGCTGCCCTGGCCGAACAGCAGGCCTCTGGAGATGGTCTGAAAGGCAATGCCGATGTTGTTCATGATGTAGAAGCCGAACATCAGCCAGTCGTCGCCCGACTGGCGTTCGCCGAAGCGTCCAAGGCGCCGGGCGTCGGGGTCGTACATCTGCTCCATGCTTGCCACTTGTGCGGGGTCGACCAGGCTGTAGATCAGTTCGGGGAACAGGTAGACCAGTACCCCCATGCCCAGCAGGCTGCCGAAAAACATCAGGCTGGCAACCAGCACGCAGCGCCATTCGGCGCGAACCAGGCGCGGGAAGCCGGCCAGTAGGAAGCCGATCAACTGCGGGCCCAAGGGGCTGCGGTGGCGATAGAACTGTTGGTGGCCGCGCAACACCAATTGCTGGAGCTGTTCAGTCAGGTGGTTGCTGTAAGCCCGCGCCTGGGCTAGGGCCAGTTGTTGGCAGAGGCGCCGGTAAGCCGCGGCAAAGCCCAGGCACTGCTGGAGGTCGGTCGTGCCGCGCTCGAGGGCGTCAAGTTGTTCGGCGAAAGCTTGCCAGTCGGCTTGGTGGCGGTTTTCGAACAGGTTCTGTTTCATGTGGGTCCCAGCAAGCTGCGGGCGAGGCTGTTGATGCGTTGTTCCGCCTGCTCGCGGGGGATCTGTAGCGGCTCGGCCAGAATCGCCGCCAGCTCGGCACGGCGTTCAGTGGACAGGCTGGCGCCACGCTCGGCAAATCCGAGCACGGCTCGTTGCTCGAACCGGTCCAGAGCAAAAGGTGCAGGCAGCGGTTCGGCCTGCGGCAGGCTCGGGCGTTCGGGTACGGTGTCGCGGTAGACCACCAGGGTACCGGCGGCAATATCGCCGAGGCGTTTGAACGCCGGGTGATTGAGGCAGCTGAGAATGCCCAGCGTGTAGGCGAACGGCAGCAGATCGACAAAACGCAGCAGGTTACGGGTCAGTGAGGCGGCCCAGCCGACTGGGGTGCCGTCATCGTGCACTACACGCAGGCCGAGGATTTGCTTGCCGGGGGAGCGGCCCTGATTGAATACCTCGAACAGCACCATGTACCACCAGGTCACCAGAAACAGCAGGATAGTCGCCAGGCCCATGCCGAGCTTGCCAAGCAGGCCGAGGACGACGTACATCACCAGCAACAACAGGCCGCGAATCAGCAAGTCGATGGCGAACGCCAAGGCGCGCGGCACCAGGCCCGCAGGACGCAGGATCAGGTCGATACCTTCCGGGGTTTCCACCTCATAGCGGGTATCCAGCAGTGCAGTTGACGGCAGGATTGACGGTCGAGGTGAGCGCGAAGTTGGCGAGGTGGCGGAATACGGCATCGGCGGTCTGCGCTGAATAAACCCCGATGCTAGCCAGCGGCTGACGGCGAAGCAACCGCTGTGCATGCAAACTGCGTTTGAGGGGGCAATCCGTACCCGCCTTACCTCGCCACGGACGGCCACGCCTTACAGGCTGCTAGACTGGCGTCGTCCATTGCCCATAGGAAGCCGCCGTGACCTCCAGTCTGTTCTGGTACGACTACGAAACCACCGGTATCGATCCGCGCCGCGACCGC
>NZ_JAUYGD010000082.1 GCF_030690725.1 Pseudomonas sp.
ACGTCGGCCAGATCGCAGAAATGGTTAACGAAATCCGTAAAACCATCCCGAACGCCAAGCTGGTTTACAACAACAGCCCATCGTTCAACTGGACCCTGAACTTCCGTCAGCAGGTATTCGATGCCTTTGTTGCTGAAGGCAAGGACGTTTCCGCCTACGACCGCACCAAGCTGATGAGCGTCGACTACGACGAAACCGAGCTGGCCCAGGTTGCTGACGAGAAGATCCGTACCTTCCAGCGTGATGGTTCTGCTCAGGCTGGTATCTTCCACCACCTGATCACTCTGCCGACTTACCACACCGCCGCGCTGTCCACCGACAACCTGGCCAAAGGTTACTTCGCAGAGCAAGGCATGCTGGCCTACGTGAAAGGCGTTCAGCGTCAGGAGATCCGTCAAGGTATCGCCTGCGTTAAGCACCAGAACATGTCCGGTTCCGACATCGGCGACGCTCACAAAGAGTACTTCGCTGGTGAAGCGGCCCTGAAAGCCGGCGGCAAAGACAACACCATGAACCAGTTCAGCTAAGAACCGGTTCACTCAACCGAGGCCACGATCAAGGTTGAGGGTGTTAAGAAAATCCCAGCAGAAATGCTGGGATTTTTTTTATGGCCTGCCATCCATGGCGGCCACCCTTCTGGCCGTCGCTGTGCGACGTTAAAAATGGCTCCCGGCCATTTTTTTGCCCGCGATTCGCCCTTCTTCCGGTTTTGTGCGCTTTCGCACAGCCGCTGTCATGTTTACGTCAATTTCATTGGATAGCGTCAGGCACCCGTCGATTAATCCAAGGAGCCTGCATGAGCCACGATAATGACAACTCAGTGCTGTTCGGCAATGGCGATGAACTGCCCAGCAATGCGTCCAACAACCCGCATATCAACCAGCTGATCGACGGCGTCGGCCGTCGACAAGTGCTGGCTGCCGGAGCCGCACTCGGCACCCTGGCGTTTCTCGGCAGTCTTATGCCTGGCGCCGCGGTAGCGGCAGAGCCCGCTGCCAAGGGCCTGGAAAAACTGCGCTTTAAACCGCGCAGCAAACTGCCCTTCACGGCCATTGCGACCAACCGTTTAGACAGCATCAGCGTACCGAGCGGTTACCGCGCCACGACCTTTATCCCCTGGGGCACGCCGATCACCGGCAACTACCCGGCTTACCTGAGCGATGGCAGCAACAGCGCCCAGGATCAGGCCGAGCAACTGGGCATGCACCATGACGGCATGCATTTCTTCCCGATTGACGCGCAGCGCGGCGGCAAGAAAAGCGATCACGGCTTGCTGGTGCTCAACCACGAATACGTCGATGCGCCGCTGCTGCACCCCAATGGCCCGACGCTAGTGGCCGGTAAACGCAGCAGCGCCGAAGAAGTGCGCAAGGAAATCAACGCCCATGGCGTTTCCGTGGTGGAAGTACGCCGTGGCCTGAATGGCGAATGGGCGGTGTTGCCGAGCGCCAGAAACCGCCGGATTACCGGGGCCACGCCCATGCAGATCAGCGGTCCGGCGCGCGGCCATGTGTTGCTGAAAACCCGTTACAGCCCGAAAGGCACGGCCACTCGCGGCACCCTGAACAATTGCTCCCACGGCTTCACCCCGTGGGGCACTTACCTGACCTGCGAAGAAAACTGGGCCGGCTACTTTGCCAGCCGCGATAGCGACCTGCCGCGCGAGCTGAGCCGCTATGGCCTTCGCAGCAGCAGCCGCTACGGCTGGGATCACCTCAAGGGTGATGAGTTCGAACGCTTCGATGCCACGCGCATTACCACCACTGCCAGCGCGGATTATCGCAACGAGCCCAATCACTTTGGCTGGATTGTTGAGATCGACCCGTTCGCGCCAGAGTCCATTCCCGTCAAACGCACGGCCCTTGGTCGCTTCGCCCACGAAGGCCTGGTGTTCGCCCCAGTGAAGTCGGGCCGGCCAGTGGTGTGCTACTCCGGCGACGATTCGCAGAACGAGTACATCTACAAATACGTCAGCCGCGACAAATACCGGCCAGGGCGCAGCAATGGCCGCTTGCTGGACGAAGGCACGCTGTATGTCGCGCGCTTCGATGCCAGCGGCAAGGGTGAATGGCTCGCGCTGGATATCAACGACAAGAAGTTCCAGAAAGCCTGCAAGGCCGCCGGAGTGAGCTTTGCCGACCAGGGTGAGGTGTTGATCAATACCCGTCTGGCGGCAGACGTGGTCGGTGCCACCAAGATGGACCGGCCGGAATGGGGCGCGGTCAATCCGGACAACGGCGAGGTGTACTTCACCCTGACCAACAACAGTGCCCGGACAAGTGCCGATGCCGCCAACCCGCGCCCAGCCAACGCGTTCGGCCATATCATCCGCTGGCGTGAGCTGAGCAAGGACTACGCCGGCCGCCAGTTTGCCTGGAGCCTGTTTATGCTGGCAGGCCCGGAGACCGACAGCATCGGTCCGAATGGCCAACCGTTGACTGCTGATAATCGCCTGGCCAGCCCAGATGGGCTGTGGTTCGACGAGGAAGGCCGGCTGTGGATTCAGACCGACATGAGCGGCAGCCAATTGAGCAGCGGCCCGTTCGGCAACAACCAGATGCTGGTTGCCGAACCGCGTACCGGTGAGCTGAAGCGGTTCCTGGTAGGGCCTGTGGGCGCCGAGGTAACGGGTATTACCGCCACCCCGGACTTCCGCACCCTGTTCGTCAATATCCAGCACCCGGGCGAAGGCTCAACGGCGACCAACCTACTCAGCACCTGGCCGGATGGTTCTGGTCAGCGTCCGCGCTCGGCCACTGTGATCATCACCCGCGAAGACGGCCGTCGGTTGCTCTAATCGACTGGCAATAATGTGACCGGTCAGCCCTGGCCGGTCACATTTCGCTGTGACAGACTCATGCCCTTCCCTCTGCGCAAAGAGCATCAGCATGTCCAGCAACCGCTTGAGCCGCATCGTCGGCAAAATCCAGCAACTGCCCAGCGCCCTGCAAAGCCCGGCGCTGTCGCTGCTATTTGGCTCCCAGGTGAAGTTCGCCGGTACCGCCAAGGTACGCGTGCATACGCTGACCCAGCAGCAGGCGGTGATGAGCATCGCCAACAAGCGCAAGGTGCAGAACCACATCAAAGGCGTGCATGCCGCCGCCATGGCGCTGCTGGCTGAATCCGCTACGGGTTTTTTGGTCGGCATGAACGTGCCGGATGACAAATTGCCGCTAATCAAAAGTCTCAAGGTCGACTACCTCAAGCGCGCCACCGGCAGTCTGCGCGCCGTGGCCAGCCTGACACCCGAGCAGATTCAAGCCATTCACACCCAGGAAAAAGGCGAAGTACTGGTTGCCGTGACCGTGACCGATGAAGCCGGTATCCAGCCGATCCAGTGTGAAATGCTTTGGGCCTGGGTCAGTAAGAAGCGCTGAATGCCTCGGCTAGGTTTTTCAACACCCTGCTAAGCTGAAAACGCCGCACGGTGCGGCGTCATTCAGGAGATAGCCGGTGCAGGGAAAACCTCTTCTATTCGGTGGTGGGCTGGTGTTGATTGCGGTGCTCGGCACGCTGTATTGGCGCCTACAGAGCGAGCCGCAAGTAGTAGCGCTGGCCAGTCAGGCCGACAACCCCACAAGCGTGCTCTCGGGCGTTAGCCCGGCAACGCAGATGCCCACTGAGGCGCAGCTAGAGGAGCTGCTGCAAAACCCCGCCGTCAAAAACCAGGAGCAGCGCCTGGCGTTCCATCAGGCCTACCGCAGCTTTGTCAGCGGCGCCGCCGAGCTGTCACCCGCGCAACGTGAAAGCCAGGCGCAGGCCTTGCGTGAGCAGATCGAGACTTACGAGCAGCGCAGTGAACTGGCCATGAGCGAGTCGCTGTTACTGCAACTGGGCCTGATTCAGCTCACCACTGGCGATGAACAAGCGCAGAAAGATCAGGCCGCCGCATTGGTCGCCCGCTACAAAGCGATTAGCGCCGAGCGCGAAGCCAAGGCCGCGACGCCCAGCGCCGAGTTTCGTCGTTACAAGACTGATGAGAAACGCATCGTTGAGGAAGTCCTGAGCATGGACAGCTTTCCCGATGGTTTGAGCCGCGATGAGTACCTGCGTCAACGCCTGCAGCAGGCGCGTGAACAGCACTACCAATAACCCGACCTGAGCAGGCTGCTCAGGCCGGGGCTGGCGTTACAGTAATTGGTCGAGCGCGTAGTACAGCAGGTTGAAGGGTTTGTTGCGGTCGGCGGTGTCGCTCTGCTCGGAGGCATCGAGTACCGGGCCGCTGCCGTTCATCACGTTATTGACGAAGTCATCCAGCTGCAGGTTCTGCTCCTGAATATCCGCGTTGGCAAACTCGATGATGCTGGTGCAGTGGCTTTCATTGACCGCGCGGTACTGCGGGAAGTAACCGCCGACATTCGGCAGGTTGGCCAGCTCGTTACGCAGCCTGCCGGTATCCACATCCCATTTGGCGTGAATCAGCGCCTCCTTGGCGGCCTGGTTCGGTGCATTGATGATCTCCGGATAGAAGCGCTCGTAGGAATAGGACGAGTAATTCAGGTCCTTCCAGAAGTGCGTATGGCCCATGCGATCAGCGCTCAGGTTGCTCGACAACGCCGGATAAATGCTGCCCAGGTTGTTCAGGTTAAGCCCCGGTAAACGCGACTGCAGGTACGGCAAAGGCCCGGCATCCAGCCCCCAGGCACTGCGAATCAAGCCTTGCAGCGGCAAGGATGGATAAGCGCTATTACCACCACCGCTGATGGCCGAAAACACCGGGCCGGAATCATTGATCAGGAAGCTGCGCGTCGGCGCAATATCCTGCCGGGTCGGTGCGTAGTTGGTCAGGCTGCCGGCACCGCCAGCGCTGCAGCCGGTGGTCAGCATCTGCGTGGGACGTGGCAGGTTGTCTTTCAGCCAACCCACCACCGCACGCATATTGCGCAGGCCGTTGTGGTGCCAGATCAGCGGCGCCTGCTGGCTTTGCGGGTCTTGATAGACCGCGACCTTGTCGCCGGAGTAGATGTCGCCGGTGCAATACGGCACATAGACCATGTTCCAGTTCTGGGTTTTTACCCGCGTCCAGGGATGCAGGCGCACCACGAAGGGGCTGACCAGACTGGCACCCGGATTGAGCAGGCTCATGTAGTCATTGGGAATGCCGTTGGGGTTGCGTGCGCCGCGAATGCCGCTTTGGCCGGTGCAACTGGCGTAGTCCCAGCAGGCACCGCCGCCCTCCAGGTAGATGATGGTATTACGGGTATTGGGTACACGATTGACGAAGAACTTGTACGGCGAGCCGTTGCCGCACACGGCGCCGGTTTGCGGGGCCATCTGCACCGTTTGCCAGGCGTAGTAATTGGCCGGTTTGAAGCCGCTGTTGAAGCCGCTCGGGTTGGCCAGCAGCGGGTACGGGCCGAGGCGTTGCGCCGGGGTGACCTTGTTATCCGCCGCCGGTGCCACTACCAGGTTGCTCAGGGTTTGCCAGAAGTTGTAATCGCCCTCCTCGGCCTGTGCTGGCATGGCCAGGGCCGAAACTATCAGCGGCGCGGCACAGCGCCGAAGTGCTATCGCTACAGACATGGTGAGTCCCTCATCTTGTTGTTATCGATGGGTCCACATACCCGAGCCGTTGTACGAATCCCCTCCAGCTGTCACCCGAAATCAGTCCATCACCCACTGGAGACTGCTCATACACCGCGCCGAAGCAGCAGTAACTGCGCGCACCCAAACGTGTCGCCGCTGCTCGACATTCAAGCCAGCCTGGCGATTCGTGCACGTTAGTCCAAGAAACTCCCACTAACCACAGGGCTACATACTTATTGGATATAGCGCGGTGGGTTTTAAGCTGTTGCGGTTATCTGTCGCCGCGCTATTTCCGTAGGAGCGGGCCATGCCCGCGAAACGATTATCGCGGGCATGGCCCGCTCCTACGGACTAATGCTCAGAACAATAAAAAAGGGAAGCATGGCTTCCCTTTCAATGTGGCTGCGTCAGGTGCTAGATGCGGAACTGGCGCACCAGTGAGCCCAGCCGCTCACCCAGCCCGGCCAGGTTGCGCGCGGTCTGTGCGCCCTGCTGGGTTTCGTCGGCCACGCTGTCCACCGCCACGGCAATCTTGTGCACGCTGCGGTTGATCTCTTCGGCCACTGCGGTCTGCTCTTCGGCGGCGCTGGCGATCTGCGCGTTCATCGCGTTGATGGTGCCGATCAGTTGCGCAATGGCATCCAGCGATGTGCCGGCGCGGTTGGCCTGTTCGCTGGTGACATCGCCGGCATCACTGGAGCGGCGCATCGCCGTCACCGCATCCTGGGTGCCCTTTTGCAGGCGGTCGATCATGCCCTGAATTTCCTGGGTGCTTTGCTGCGTACGGCTCGCTAGCGCCCGCACCTCATCGGCGACCACGGCAAAACCGCGCCCCGCTTCACCGGCTCGCGCTGCCTCGATGGCGGCGTTGAGCGCGAGCAGGTTGGTCTGTTCGGCGATGGAGCGGATCACATCGAGCACGCTGACAATCGACGACACGTCTTTCTGCAGGGTGTCGAGGGACACGCCGCTGTCGCGGATGTCCTGCACCAGGGTGTGAATGCGCTCGATGCTGCCATCGACCACCTTTTTCGCGGCCTGGCCTTCGGTGTCAGTCTTCTGCGCTGCCTCGGCTGCGCCCTGGGCGCTTTGCGCGACTTCATGGGCCGCAGCGGACATTTCATTGATGGCAGTCGCCACCTGATCGGTCTCATGGCGCTGACGCTCCATGGCCTCTTCCGAACGCTGCGCCTGCGCCGATACCTGGCCGACCAGTTCGGTCAGCTGGCCGGTCATGTCGACGATCTGCCGCACCAGGCCGTGGATCTTCTCAACAAAGCGGTTGAACGAACCCGCCAGCTGGCCAAGCTCATCATCACCATTAATCGGCAGGCGGCGCGTCAGGTCGCCTTCACCGGCGGCGATGTCATCGAGGTTGTCCTTGATCTGCTGCAGCGGGCGCAGGAAGGTATTGCTCAGCACCACACCGACAATGCCGAAGACCACCAGCAGCACGGCGGCAATCACCATGATGCTGGTAATGATGGTGCTGATGCGCTCGTCGATTTCAACTTGCACCTGGGCGATCTGCGCTTCAACGCCGTCCAGGTTGATCGCAGTGCCCAGGGCCATGTCCCATTTCGGCAGGTAGTAGCTGTAAGCCATTTTCGGCACCAGCACCGAATCATCGGTCGGCAGTGGCGAGCTGTAATTGACGTAGTAGCTGTTGTTCTTGGCGACATTCACCAGTTCACGGTTGATGTACACGCCATTCGGGTCGCGACGATCCGCCAGGCTCTTGCCGACATCCACCGGGCTGTCGCCACGGAACAGGCGCACCACATTGGAGTCATGGCCGAAGAAGTAACCGTCCTTGCCGAACTTGATCTTCGACAGGATCGCCACGGCCTGCTCACGGCTGGCCATATCACCTTGCGCGGCGCCGTCATACAGGGTTTGTACCGAACCCAGAGCGATCTGCACGTAGTGCTGCAGTTCGCTGCGGCTTTCCTGCAGCAGGCGCTCGCGAGTTTCTTCAACCTCTTGGGCCGCCAGGTTTTGTAACACCTTGGCGGCGGCACCACTGAGTACCAGGGCAAACAGCACCACCGGTATCAGTGCCAACAGCACTACTTTTGATTTCAAGGTAAGGCGCATCGGGCAGATCCTTGCTTGGCAGTAGAGCGAAATAAAAACGGGGCTACCGCTTTATCGGTAGCCCCGCTGAAAGGTTGAGTCGTCTGGCGCTATCGCGCGGCAAACGAGCAATGCCCCGGTCAGATCACCATAGCTGCTGCCCAACCGAATACCAGCAACGGCAGGTTGTAGTGCAGGAAGGTCGGCACCACGCTGTCCCAGATATGGTTGTGCTGGCCATCGACGTTCAACCCGGCGGTTGGCCCGAGGGTCGAATCTGAAGCTGGCGAGCCGGCATCACCCAGCGCGCCGGCAGTGCCGACGATGCACAGAATGGCCAGCGGGCTGAAGCCCAGCTGCAGGCCCAACGGCACGAAGATCGCCGCAATAATCGGCACGGTGGAGAACGACGAACCGATGCCCATGGTGACCAGCAGGCCGACCAGCAGCATCAGCAACGCCCCCAGCGCCTTGTCATGACCGATCAGCTCGGCGGAGCTGTCGACCAGGCTTTTTACGTCGCCGGTGGCCTTCATCACCTCAGCAAAACCGGCGGCGGCGATCATGATAAAGCCGATCATCGCCATCATCTTCATGCCTTCGGTGAACAGGCCATCGGCCTCTTTCCAGCGCACTACGCCAGACACCGAGAAAATGATAAAGCCGACCAGGGCGCCGATAATCATCGAATCCAGCCACAGCTGCACGACAAATGCCGCGACAATCGCCACGCCCGCCACCAGCAGGCTCAGCGGGTTGTAGGCAACATCCACGCGCTCGGCCTGTTCGATCTTGCTCAGGTCATACACGCGCTTTTTGCGGTAGCTGAACAGCACCGCCACCAGCAAGCCGAACAGCATGCCCAGTGCCGGAATGGCCATGGCCTTGGTCACGTCCAGGTTGCTGGTATCAACGCCGCCGCTGGCAACATTGGCCAGCAGAATGTCATTGAGGAAGATCCCGCCAAAGCCCACCGGCAGAAACATATAGGGGGTAATCAGGCCGAAGGTCAGCACACAGGCAATCAGGCGGCGGTCGAGCTGCAGCTTGCTCAATACATACAGCAGCGGCGGCACCAGCAGCGGGATAAAGGCGATATGAATCGGCAGGATGTTCTGCGAGGAAATCGCCACCGCCAACAGCAGCGCAATCAGCAGCCACTTGAGCAGGCCGGCGCCTTTGGCGTCCTGCTTGCCGACCATGGCCAGGGCTTTGTCCGCCAAGGCGTGGGCCAGGCCGGATTTGGCAATCGCCACGGCAAAGGCACCGAGCAAGGCATAGGACAACGCCACTGTCGCCCCACCGCCCAGACCTTTGTTGAAGGCAGCCAGCGAGCCTTCAATACCCAGGCCACCGAGCAGACCACCGGCCAAGGCACCGACAATCAGGGCTACCACCACGTGCACACGGCACAAGCTGAGAATCAGCATGATCCCCACTGCCGCAACGACTGCGTTCATCGATTTACTCCCGCAATTTAAGTAGGTCCGCGAAGGTTTCGACCTTCTCTGGATGCTGCGCCGGCTCGGCGAAGGGCGCGTACTCTGCACAATGCTGACTGACCTGTCAAAACACCCGTAAATTATTCTGTACAAGGTGTTGCTAATTTCGATTACCCTGCCATTTCCATGCTGCCGCTGGCCTGCAATTTGCTCTGCTTTACTTAACCTGAAACTTAAAGAAAAGCCCCTAAGCGCCGATAGGCGCTCTAAGCCTCTGCCATCAAAAGGTCCTGAAAATGCTGTTCAGCCGACTTTCCATCCAGTTGAAGATCACCCTGCTGGCCGGCCTGTGCTTGCTGGCCATTGTTGCCGTATTGGTTTCGGCCTCGGTCATTCAGGCCTCGCGCAGCGCCAGCCTGGTCAAGCAGGCCAGCTCGGCCATGCTGCAGGAATCTGCACAGCTGCGGATGTCGGCGCGCGGTGAGTCTCAGGCCCTGCAGATGCAGCGCTACTTTATGGACGCCTACCAATATGGACGTGGTGCCGCCACCCAGGTGCTGTTTATCCGTGAGCAGGCGGAAAAGCGCTTTCTTGATGCCTTTGACCTGCGCGAAGACCTGACACGCCAGGTACGCAGCGCACTGGAAGCCAACCGCAGCCTGCTGGGCATCTATGTGACATTCGAGCCCAACGCCCTGGATGGCAAGGACGAGCTGTTTGCCGATCAGGCCAACCTCGGCAGCAATGACAAGGGCCGCTACTCGATCTACTGGGCGCAGGGCGCCGACGGCGAGCTCAGCTCCGAATCCATGACTGAAGAGACTCTCAACGACACCACGCCAGGTCTCAGCGGTGCGCCTTATAACGCCTGGTACAGCTGCCCACTGCAGCAAAAAAAGGTCTGCCTGCTCGACCCGTATATCGATGAGGCTGACGGGGTGAAAGTCCTGATGACCAGCATCGCCTTCCCACTGGAACAAGACGGCAAGGTGATCGGCGTACTCGGCGTGGATATCAGCCTGGCCAGCCTGCAAGAACTCAGCACCAGCGCGCACCAGGGCCTGTTCGATGGCGCCGGACATGTCAGCATCATCAGCCCCGCGGGCTTGCTGGCCGGCCATAGCCGCGACAGCAGCCTGCTGGGCGGCAAACTGGAAAAAGCCTTCACAGACCAACACCGCGAAATCCTCAATTTGGTGGCTAGCAACCGCCCGGAGGTTCTGCACCACGAGGGCGCACTGCAGGTGCTGCAACCGTTGTTGCCGATTCCCGAATCGCAACCTTGGGGCGTATTGATGGAGGTGCCCGAGAAAGTCCTGCTGGAGCCGGCCACCCGCCTGGAAGCCGAGATGGATGAAATGGGCACCCGCAGCACGGCGGTGTCCTTGGGCCTCGGCCTGGCTGCCGGAGTGGTGGGTATTCTGTTGATCTGGCTGACGGCGCTGGGCGTGACCCGGCCGATTCTCGGGGTCGCGGCGATGCTGAAGAATATCGCCAGCGGTGAAGGCGACCTGACTCGCCGCCTGGAATACGCCAAGCAGGATGAACTGGGCGAGTTGGCCAGCTGGTTCAACCGCTTCCTCGACAAGCTGCAGCCGATCATCGCTGACGTTAAACGCAGTGTGCAGGACGCCCGCAGCACCGCCGACCAGTCTGCGCTGATCGCCAGTCAGACCAGTGATGGCATGCAGCAGCAGTTCCGTGAAGTCGACCAGGTGGCCACCGCGTTTCAGGAAATGAGCGCCACGGCGCAGGATGTGGCGCACAACGCCGCGCAAGCCGCAGAAGCGGCGCGTACCGCCGACCAGGCCAGCCGCGAAGGCATGAGCGTGATCGGCAAAACCACCTCGACCATCGAACTGTTGGCCAACGAAATGAACGTGGCCATGCAGGAAGTCGAAGGCCTGGCCAACAGCAGCGAGAAGATCGGCTCGGTACTCGAAGTGATCCGCTCGATTGCCGAACAGACCAACCTATTGGCCCTCAACGCGGCGATTGAAGCCGCCCGCGCCGGGGAAGCCGGCCGTGGTTTTGCCGTGGTGGCTGATGAAGTGCGCAACCTGGCCAAACGCACCCAGGACTCGGTGGAGGAAATCCGCCAGGTGATCGAAGGCCTGCAAAGCGGCACCAAGGAGGTGGTCAGCACCATGCACAGCAGCCATCGCCAGGCCCAGGGCAGCGTCGATCAGGTGGAACAGGCGGTGGCCGTGCTGCAACGCATCAGCCAAGCGGTCAGCGTGATTACCGATATGAACCTGCAGATCGCCAGCGCCGCCGAAGAACAAAGCTCGGTGGCCGAGGAGATCAACCGCAATGTGGCCTCGATCCGTGATGTCACCGAGTCGATTTCCGCCCAGGCCGATGAGTCGGCGAAAATCAGCCAGGGTCTGAATAAACTGGCCAATCACCAGCAGAGTCTGATGGACCAGTTCCGCGTTTAGTCGACATGGCACCATCGGACCGCCACTCTGGCGGCTGCTTCCTTGTGACGCAGGCTAGCAATCGTTAGCCTGCGTTTTTCATTTACGACGCATAAATTAATAGAGGTGCACGATGCTTAATATCGCCCTGGTGGCCGGTTCCAGCCGCAGCAACAGCCAATCGGGCAAGGTCGCCCGCTTCTTGCGTCAGCGCCTGATTCAGTTGGGCCACACCGATGCGGCGCAGAGCAACGTGATTGACCTGGGCCTCGCCCCGCTGCCGCTATGGCCCGCCGACGACACCGGCCCCTGGGGGCTGTACAGCAAACAACTGGCGGCCGCCGATGCGGTGGTGATCATCTCTCCGGAGTGGAATGGCATGGCCTGCCCGGCGATCAAGAACTTCTTTATCTACGCCAGCAAGGCCGAGTTGGCGCACAAGCCAGGGCTGCTGGTGGGCGTATCCTCGGGCGTCGGCGGGGCTTACCCGATCAGCGAACTGCGCGCCTCCAGCTACAAGAACTGCCGCCTCTGCTACCTGCCTGAGCATCTGATCGTGCGCAGCGTCGAGAAGGTGCTGAATACCCCAGAGCCGAGCAGCGAAGACGATCAGCGCCTGCATGCGCGTATCGATTACGAGCTGGATATTCTGGCCAAGTACGCACACGCCCTACTTCCGGTACGCGCCAGTATCGATATGAGCAACCCGGCATTTGCTAACGGCATGTGAGTACAAGGTGAAGCGTACCCGATGAACTCAGATGCGCTTCACCGGCAGGCTGACCGTTACGCGCAAACCGCCCAGCGGGCTATCCGTCAACTGCAATTGCCCGGCCCAGGCATCGACGATATCGCGCACTATGCCCAGGCCCAGGCCATGCCCAGCCACCTGCTCATCCAGACGGCTGCCACGGCTGAGCACGTCCTCGCGCTGCGCGGCGTCGATGCCCGGTCCGTCATCATCAATCAGCAATTGGTAATCCTCGCCCACCTTGCGGATCTGCAGCTGCACCTGGCTGTCGGCCCATTTGCAGGCGTTGTCCAGCAGGTTGCCGAGCAGTTCCAGCAGGTCTTCACGGTCCCAGGGCAAACGCAAGCCAGGCTCGGCCTGCCAGTCCAGTTGCAGGTGGTTGCCATGGATCATCGTCAGGGTCGAGAACAGTTCCGGCAGCTCATTGGCACAGTCAAAATGCGCACCCGGCAAGGCCTCGCCGGCTAAGCGGGCGCGGCCCAGTTCGCGGGCGATACGCTGTTCGATCTGTTGCAGCTGGCCATTCAGGCTCTCGCGCAATTGCGGCAATTGCTTGAGTTCTTCCCGGGTGGCCAGGCTGACCAGTACCGCCAACGGTGTTTTTAGCGCATGGCCGAGGTTGCCCAGGGCATTGCGCGAGCGCTTGAGGGTGTCTTCGGTATGTGTCAGCAGGTGGTTGATCTGCGCCACCAACGGTTCCAGCTCCAGCGGCACCTGCTGGTCCAGCTGACTACGCTGGCCTTGCTGCAGTTGCATAAGCTGCCGGCGGGTCTGCTCCAGCGGGCGCAACGCCCGGCTGACGATCAGCCGCTGCAGCAGCAGAATCAGCACCAAGGCGCTAACCCCAAGGCCCAGAACAATCTTTTGAACCTGGCTGAAGCTGTTGAGGATCGGTGTGTAGTCGCGCGCCACGTGAATCACGATGGGCTGGCCAAAGCGCTGATAGTCGGCGCGGTACACCAGCCATTGTTGGCCTTGCGGCCCATCACCCAGCGCATCTTGCAAGCCAGCCGTTTCATTCAGGTGCAGGTCACGGTCCCAGAGTGAGCGCGAACGCCAGCTCTGATCCTCCAGATCGATACGAAAATACAAGCCGGAGTAAGGCCGTTTGAATGCTGCGCTGAGGCGGCGCTCATCCAGTTGCAGGCCATTGGGGCCACGCACAATCGCGCCGAGCAGGGTCTGGGTTTCATCCTGCAGGGTTGTCTGCAGGTAACTGCGCAGGCTGCGGTCGAACAGCCAGAGGCTGCTTTGCGCCAGCAGCAGACCAACAATCAGCAAGACACTGATCAGGCCCAGGCTCAAACGCCGCTGAATCGACCTCAAGCAGCATCTCCGCTAAAGCGATAACCCTGGCCGCGCCGGGTTTCGATGATCTCGCGGCCCAGCTTGCGGCGCAGGTGGTTGACATGCACCTCGATAACATTCGAGTCGCGTTCGCTCTCGCCGTCATACAGGTGCTCAGCCAGGTGGCTCTTCGACAGCAGCTGCCCGGCATGCAGCATGAAATAGCGCAGCAGGCGGAACTCGGCGGCGGTCAGCTGCACCTCTTCGCCATTGCGCTGCACCGATTGCCGACTTTCATCCAGCTGCAAGCCCGCCGCTTCCAGTTGTGGCTGGTTGGCCAAACCACGGGCGCGGCGCAGCAGTGACTGAATGCGCAGTTGCAGTTCTTCCGGGTGAAAGGGTTTGCTCAAGTAATCATCGGCCCCAGCCTTGAGTCCTTCAATACGCTCAGCCCAGGAACCGCGCGCCGTGAGGATCAAAACCGGCGTACTAAGGCCACCCGCCCGCCATTCCTGCAACACCTCAAGCCCCGGCTTGCCAGGCAAACCGAGGTCAAGAATGATCAGATCATAAGGTTCGGTCGCGCCCTGATAGGCGGCATCACGGCCATCGGCCAACCAGTCAACCGCATAGCCCTGGCGGGTCAAGCTGGCCAGCAGCTCATCGGCCAGGGGTACATGGTCTTCAACCAGCAACAGGCGCATTCAGTCGTCCACCTCGTCCTTGAGCACTTCGCCGGTGCCGGCATGCAATTCCAGTTCGCGCACAACGCCTTGCTCAGTCACCAGTTCGACTTCGTAGACCAACACGCCGTCCTCTTCTTCCAGCTCGACTTCCAGCAAAACCGCACCGGGATGACGCTGCAAGGCAATCTGCAGCAACTGCTCAAGGGGCATGATCAGCCCCTCGCGGCGCAGGCGTAATGCTTCATCCTGATCCAGGTCACGCGCGCTGCTGCTGAACGTCAGCGTCAGCAGCAGGCAGGCCAGGAGTGCGCGGGCAAGCCAAGCAGTGTTGTTCATCAATCGTCTCGTTGGTTCTTCAGCACTTGGGCGTTAGTGGCATCCAGTTCGACGTCCCACTGCACGCCCTGGGCGTCACGCACTTCAACCTGGTAGATGTAGCGGCCGTACTCTTCTTCCAGCTCGGTGTCTTCAGTCACGCCGCCTGGGTGCAACGCCAGCGCTGCAGCGTTGAGTTTTTCGAAGGACTGGATGGTGCCGGCGTCACGCAGTTTCAGCGCTTCATCCGGGCCCAGGTCACGGGCTTGGGCCAAACCGGCAGTCAGGGTCAGGGCAGCAGCGGCAAATACGGCAGTCAGGGTTTTCATGTTCAAGTTCCTTATGGAGTTGGCTTTCGACGGAGTCCAAGTTACTGCACACGACTTAACTCAAGCTGAATTTGCTTAAGACATGGCGTAAACACTGATTTATCTCAACCCACGCGCGCATCATTCACGCGCTGAAGTCGCTTGGCCTGACAATCCAGCGCTCTATAATCGCTGCCTTGCGCGATGGAGGCCAGCATGAGTGCGATATTAATCAAGTCCCCTGCTTTGACAATTAAGGCCGGTAAACGCGCCCTTGCGCGGATTCGCGAGCACGGCCTGCAGCCGGCGGATGTCGGTATTCTGCCTGGCGCTGCAGGCGGCCCGAAGGCCTTGGGCATTCAGGGGCTGGATCTGGCACTGTTTGGCGACTGGCTGCAGCGTGCGCCCCGCGAACGTTCGCTGATTGGCGCATCCATCGGTTCCTGGCGTTTCGCCAGCGCCTGTTTGCCGGATGCGGCAGCCGGCTTGCGTCGCCTCGGTGAGCTGTATACCTCGCAGCGCTTTGCCAAAGGCGTGAGCATGGCGCAGGTGTCGAACAGCTGTAGCCTGATGCTCGACCAGCTACTGGGCAACGACGACGCCAACATCCTCAGCAACCCGCACTACCGCTTGAATATCGTCGTGGTGAAAAGCCATGGCCTGCTGCAGCACGATCACCGCGGCGCCCTCGGCCTGGGCCTGTCATCGGTGATTGGCAGCAATCTGCTGGGCCGTCCGCGACTGGCCAAACACTTCGAGCGGGTGATTCTGCACGACGCCCGCCTGGCGCCGCCGCTGGGTACGCTCAGCGATTTCCCCTCACGTTATCTGCAACTCGACAGCGGCAACCTGCGCCATGCATTGCTGGCCTCAGGCTCCATCCCGATGATCATGCAAGGGGTGCGCGATATTCCCGGTGCCGGGCCTGGCACCTACCGCGATGGCGGCCTGCTCGACTATCACCTCGATCTGCCCTACAGCGGCGAAGACATCGTGCTTTACCCGCACTTCACCGATAAGGTCATCCCCGGCTGGTTCGACAAGGGCATGCCCTGGCGTCGTGGTGATGGCGGACGCCTGCAAGATGTGTTGCTGCTGGCCCCCTCACGCGACTACCTGGCGCGCCTGCCCCATGGCAAACTCCCCGACCGCAAGGACTTCAGTCGTTACCTGGGCGATGATGCCGGCCGCGAACGCTATTGGCGCACAGCCATGAGCGAAAGCCAGCGGCTGGGCGACGAGTTTCTCGAACTGGTCGACAGCGGCCGCCTCGGCGAGCGTCTGCAGCCACTCTAACGACTGACGCCGACCGAACACCCAAAGCAGCATGACCAAGGATGGGCAGAATGAAACTCGCAGTCGCCATTATCCACGGCATCGGCACGCAACCCGACCTGCGTGACGACGAAGGCCAGCACGCTTTCGCCCAGAGCCTGATCGCCGGGCTGCGCCAACGCCTCGGCGCGGAGGCCGACGAGGTGGCCTTCCAGACCCTGTACTGGGCCAGCGTGCTAGACAAGCGGCAACTGGCTTTTCTCGACAAGCTGCGTGACCAGCCCGTGCGATGGCGCTGGTTGCGCCGCATCGTCACGCTGTTTCTCGGTGATGCCAGCGGTTACCGCAAAGTCAGCCAGGCCTACGACACCACCTATGAAGAAGTCCATCAGTGCCTGCGCAGCGGCCTCAATGCCTTGCGCGCCAAGGTCGATGCCGATACCCCACTGGTGGTGCTGGCGCACTCGTTGGGTGGGCATATCTTCTCCAATTTTGTCTGGGATCAGCAGCGCATCAACCAGGTTGAAGAGTGCCCACTGGACCCCTTTCTGGCCCTGGAAACCCTCAGCGGATTGATCACCTTCGGCTGCAATATCCCGCTGTTTACCTTTGCCTACGACCCGGTTGTGCCGATCCGCTTCCCCGGCCACTGCCTGACTGACGCGGTGACCGAGCAGGCGCGCTGGCTCAATCTCTATGCCCCCGCCGACCCACTGGGTTACCCGTTGCGCCCACTGCCCAACTACGCTGCCGTGGTCGCCGAGGACCGCGCCATGCCAGTGGGGCCCTGGTACAAGCGCCATACCCCGTTGAGCCACTTGGGCTATTGGGATGACCGCGGCTTTCAGCGTTATATCGCCCGTTATCTGCAGCAATTACTGGCGGTCTGCACAGGCTCAGAGAAGGCTTAACCACCCTCTTCCTCGCCCAGTTTCTCGGCTTACACGATTAAAACTGTGATTTATCGGACAATTCCGTGCATTTTTTCGCCAACATGTGACTTAGCGGTCAGCTTCGTTCATCAACGCATATGACTGGCAAGCGTGAGTCTACCGTTTGCCCCTTTGTGTATTTGGGATCACCTCGGAGAAACCGACCCCATGAACGCACCGCTGCGTTTTAACGAAGCTTTGCTGATTGCCGACCGCGCCTTTCAACCTTTCCAATGCGTCGCCTGGGCCCCGCAAGATGGCACTGGCAACCTCAGCCTGAGTGTGATCGACCGTACCAGCACCCGCCTGCTCGGCCGTACTCAACTGTCCAGTACCATCTACAGTGACCCGGTGCAATTTGCCGATGTGCTCAAGCAGTCCCGTGAGCAACTCAGCCAGCAAGGTTTCACCCTGGAGCCATGGAGCATGCCGGAGTAATCGACGGCTGCAACAAGGGCTCTGAGCTGCCAATCGGCCCCTCTTGTCAGAGCCCTTCTCTCCCTCGCCGCACCGGCGACGCTGAGCTGGCAATATCTGTGGGTTTATTGTCCTTGTTGCCAATTACTCGTTAAGCGCAGACTGCATCCATCGCTTATCGAGCTACCCCTATGGATGCCCCGCGAACCATCGCCTGCCTGCTTTATCCGCATGTTATGAGCCTGGATCTGACCGGCCCATTGCAGGTATTTGCCTCCGCCAATGACGAACGCCAACGCCAGGGTTTGCCCGCCGCTTATCGCCTGCTGGTACTCGGCCAGCAAACTGGCGCGATGCCTACTTCAGCGGGTTTCCAACTGGTTGCCGAACAGGCCTGGAGTGCCACAAACCCGACACATATCGACACCCTGCTGATCCCCGGTGGCCAGGGCGACAAAGCGCAATGTCAGAACATTGAACTGCTGACCTGGCTACGTAGCGCCGCGCCGCAGATCCGGCGAGTGGGCTCGGTCTGTTCCGGCGCATTGATTCTCGCCGCCGCCGGCCTGCTCGATGGCCGCCGCGCCACTACTCACTGGGCCGATCTCGACTGCCTGCGTCAGGAACATCCGCAGGTTGAGATCAGTGGCGACTGCCTGCACACCTATGATCCGCAAGACGCTGCTGGAAATGGTCATATTTTTACCTCAGCAGGGGTTACCGCAGGGATTGATCTGGCGCTGGCTCTGGTCGAAGCCGATCTCGGCCGGCCACTGGCATTAGCCGTGGCCAAGCGCCTGGTGCTGTTTCTGCGTCGCCCTGGCGGACAGGCGCAGTTCAGCGCGCTGCTGACTCCAGAACCGAGCCGAGTGCCACGCCTGGCCAGCCTGCTGGAGTGGATACCGCTGCACCTGCATGAGGACCTGTCGCTGGCAGCTCTGGCCAGGCAAGCCAATATGACGCCACGCACTTTATCGAGAACCTTCAACCAAGAACTGGGCATGGGCCCAGGTCGCTATGTCGAGATTGTGCGCCTGCAAGTGGCGCGCAGCCTGCTGCAGAACGCACAGGCATCGATCAGCACGGTGGCGCGATTGAGCGGCTTTAACCACCCGGAAAACCTGCGCCGCACCTTTCACAAGCACCTCGGCATCAGCCCACAGGAATATGCCGAACGCTTCGCCTGAACACCTCACCCAAGGAGCCTGCCATGCTGGAACTACGTAGCAATTGCGAATGCTGTAAGCGGGACCTGCCGGCCGATAGCCAGGACGCTTTTATCTGCTCATACGAGTGCACATTTTGCCGCGACTGCGTCAGTCACACATTGCGCGGGAGCTGCCCGAACTGCAGTGGAGAATTGCTGCAGCGGCCACGACGCATGATCGCCGAGGCGAAATAAAAAGCGCTCCAGAGGAGCGCTTATCCAGGCTCAGTTTGGCGCTAACAACGAGCGAAAGCGCGAGTCGCTGCGCGTCGGCTCCAGGGTGTAAAGCTGTTCCTTTTTGTCGACCCAGGTATACAGCTTGTACTCCTTGTCACTGTCGCCGCAGTGCTTACCCAAACCATAAACCGTCATATGGCTGGGAGCATTACCGTAGGTGAAAAACATCGAGCAGGTGCGGTTGCGACCTTTGTCACGCCAGGTGTAGTGGTGTACCACTTGCTGGCCGATGTACAGCGCATCGCCGTCAACCGTCAGGTTGCCGCGATCAAGACGATCAAACAGGAAGTTCATCGCATCGATCTCAAAACCGTCATGGTTGAAGTCTGCGAGGTTGCCTGCAAGCGTGATGGCTGAGTTCAAAGTAGGCATATCAGGTCTCTCCATGTGAAGTAGCTGCCAATTGGCAGGCCTATCTCAACGCCCTGCTGCCTTGCGCTACAGCAGGAAATACTTCCGCAGCGACCTACTGGATTGACATGATGGGCACTATTTCCCGCTGAACAGCTGCCTATGGCCCGGGCACCTTGCCAGCTCCACTACCCTCTGGAGCTTGATCATGTTGATACGCAACCTGTCCTTCCTGCTGATCCTGACCAGCAGCTTGAGCCATGCCATGAGTACAGAAAACCTGCCTGAAACCACCCTCAAGGCTTATGGCCAATCCCTCGCGGTTGGGGCTGGAAGCAGCCAATGGCAACAGCTCTGGCAGCGCACCCGAGCCGCCGGATACTTCAACCAGGACGGCGCGCAAGTACGCTTCACGCTGCCCATGAAGCTGATTCCCGAACTGGTCAGTACAACCCTGCGCGACGCCCACAGCGTGCGGCCAGGCAAAGGCACGCAGGCACTATACCGTCGTGATTTTGCCCCCCGCGTGGTCGGCACTGAAGGCTCGCACGCGCTGACGGCGATCTGCCTGAACGTGGATTGGCGCAGCCTGCCTGACCACACACCGACCACCGACAGTGGGCAGATGGGCAGTGTCAGTCTGCTGCTGGTGCAACCTTGCCAGTAATCATTACACCCGCAAAACTGCCCAGCCTCACGGCTGGGCAGTGTGCTGTTCAGGGCATGCCCTGGGACAGCAGTTCGGCTTCCTGGCGCCGACGGCTGGTGTAGCGGTCGCCAAAGTTCAACAGATTGGCATGGGCAGCGCTCCAGTCATGCGCCACCACCTGTTTCCAGAAATTCGGCGTGCGCGAGGCAAGATCACCGTACTGAAAAGCCACTGAGGCGATAACGGTCTGCATCTGCGCCGGTAACTGGGCAAAATCGCCACCTCCGGACTTGGCATAACTGGCCGCCAAGCGATTGATAAAGGGCTCCTTGTAGGCCTCATCAATCTGCTCCGCCTCTGCCGCTGTGATGTTGAGCGGCTGCGCGGCCAGCCGCGCTACCGCCGCCTGCCCGGTCAGGCCAAGGTAGGGACTTAACCGCTCAAGCAGGGCATCAGGCAGATCCAGCGCCTGCAAATCAGCCAGCTTGCGCTGCCCGAGGTCAAAGCCTGTTGCAATGGTGACGCCGCTACGGCTATTGCCGGCGTCGGGAACATAACCCTTGGTCGCTGGCCCGCCTTCCAGGTTGGCGATAAAGCTGAAGTAAATCGAGTAGTGAGACATGTGCAATCCTCCGTTTATGGGGATTGGCAGTCGATCACCGGCAACAAATGCATATCAGCTTGAAGCATTTCCCCGCGCATTCAGGGGGGTATATTTCCTGCTGAAAAAACAACCCGTCCTATTCCTAGCATCCTTGGCAGTCCACGAGACAACAAGGAGGACCCCATGGACGAGAATGACCTGCAACAGGTCGACATCAAGCTACTGCCCCACTCACTGCAGGAACTGATCGAGTGTATCGGTCTGGAAAGCGCATACCGACTGACCTGCGCCTTCGGCGGCCGCCCCAAATACATTCCCAAATACCCTGCCCGTTCCTCGCTAGCCCTGCTCCTGCCGCCGCAAGCGCTGGACGCTCTGATCGAGCGTTATGCCGGAATCGCTATCGAGATACCCAAAGCCGACCACTTCTGTCGACAGATACGCAACCTGCAGATCGTCCAGCAAAGCTCGGATGGTCTGTCGCGTAGCGCTCTGGCTGACAAGTACGGTTTGAGCCTGCGCCAGATCGGCAACATCCGCCGCCAAGAGCATGAAACTCATAGGTAAGTAGTTCCTGCTGAACCTCAATTACGAGGCTCCATAGCCTGAGACTGCGCATTTCGCGCATACGATAAGGAGATTGACTATGTCCCAGATTGATACCGGCCTGATCGGTTCCGTCATCAACGCATTGCCGCTCGATCGCATGATTTCAGGGCCATTGCAGGCCATGATCACGGCTCAGGTGCAGGCGAGCAAAGCCTATGCCGACTTCCTGATGGCGGTGTGCATCAAAGATGGCAAAGCGGTGTCCGTACAATTCGACTACGACGAAACCCTGGTCGACGAAAACGGCGTTTACAAAGGCACCGTCACCAAGAAGATGCGCATCCCGCTGCTGGCGGCCATCAGCCACCCCAACATCACCATCGAAGAAGGCTCCATCGACTTCGAACTGACCATCAGCCAACAAGCTGAGGACACCAGTGAAACAGCTGGTGAAGGCAGCTTCGAGGCCAAGCTCGGCTGGGGGCCATTCAGTGTCTCGGTGAAGGGCTCGGTCAGCCACAAGTCGACCCAGACGCGCAAAACCGACACCCGCGCCCGTTATGCCATCAGCACCAAGATTGCCCGTCAGGACCCACCTGAAGCGCTGATGCGAGTGATCGACTTCCTCACTGATGCAGCGACCAAACCGGTGTTGATGCCCAGCGAGAAGGCCACGCTTGCAACTGATCCGTTGCCTACTGACGCCGTGCTGGAGTCGCCGAAACCAGCCGCCGCTGATGACGGCACAGCCAAGAAGTAAGCGCACCCTGACCCCGCTTCGGCGGGGTCTTCCTTAGATCAGTAAGCGAGGAGTCCACCCATGGCACTGTTTTCCAGCAAGAAAGAACCGATGAGCGCCAGTGATTTGAGCCATATCACCCGCGGTCTGCATCAAGCGGCGGCGGCGACCCATAACCTGGTCGCCCAGCAGTACATCAAGTTGTTTGACCAGTTCTTTGACTACAACCCGGACGACCTTGGGACGCCCATGAAGGCGAAGATGGTGGAAGTTAGCCTGGATGAGCAACACACCATGAACATCCCGCTGATCGCCCTGGTCGCCCCACGCGGTCTGGGGCTGGAAAGCATGAAGGTCGATCTTTCCGTCAAGATGCACGGTACCGAACTCGAAAAAGCCAGCCACGCCCTGGAGAATGGCGAACTGCAAAGTGAAAAATTCTTTGTCACCTTCGGCCGTGAAAAACGCCAGGGGCAGGAACGCGACCCGGATGAAATCACCATCAGCATGGAATTCAAGGCCTGTGAGCCACCGGAGGCGGTGCATCGGCTGATTGAGGAGTACACCAACCTGATCAGCCCGATTCGCCTGGCCAAACCCACGCCAGCCGTGATTGAAGGCGAACCAACAGCGCCCCAACCTGCCACGCCCTGATCATGCACAGCGTGGCGATAAGCCTGGTGTATAGCTTCAGCGCGATAGCCTGGTTGCTGTTCTGGCGTCGTAGCCTCGCGATGCCAGCCCTGCTGCAGCGCTATCCACTGTTACTGGCCCCCTGGCTGGGCGGCGCACTGGTGCAGTTGATCGGCGCGGCGCTGGTGCTGCACCCGGATACGTCAGCCGGCAAGGAATTCGAAGCGGTGCTGTTCGATGTACTGCATGCCCGCGCTGACCTCGTGCTATCCGCGTCGGCCAGCATCCTGGTGGTCGCCACTGTGGTCTACGGTATGCAACAGCAATCGCCACCACCGCAGACGTTTATCCGCTTGATGTCTTATGCCATGGTGGCGCTATTGGGATTTATGCTGCCGATTATCTGGATACCGCAGACGCAGACCGAATGGATGCGCCTGCTGCGGCATATACAGACGGCAGCATTCAACTGGGGCCTGCTACTGGTCTGCGCCGGTTTGATAACCCTGCTCGAAGACCTGATGCGCGGTGAGAACAGCGCCGTAACCAGCGGCCACGGCACCGAACCCTTAGTCGGAGCCCAAGGTCATGTTGCGGTCGCCGCTGCTGGCGCTGATTCGCCAACGCTGACCCAAGGCGTAGAACACCCCCAAACCGCCGAAGAACGCCATAAACACGCCGCCGGCCAGTAGCACCCATAGCTCACTGGTTGCGACCGGGTCAGTGGCAGCAGCGTGGATCATCCACAAGCCCATCAGCGACAGGCTCAAGCCGACACTCACGCCCAACACGGTACGCAGTCGGCCGCTGTGATGCCCTTGGTGCTTCTGGATCAGCTCCAGCAGCTCTTCGATATCCTCAGGTTGCACGCCAGTGTTTGCATCGTCGACCAGCTCAACTGCGCCAAAGACCAAGCGCATACGGATGGCTTTATCCAGCCACCCCGGCTCGCTGGTGTTAATAACTACTGATTTGCTCATGACAAAATCCCTCGCTAGGTATGGAGTCTCAGCCTAGGGGGCGATACTCAAGCAACTTCAGCAGGAGTCGTTTCCACGGCAAACGTCCTGCCTGCGGTTAGGCTTTACTAAGCAAGCAGTCAGTCTGCATAACGGAGATACACATGAGCGAAGAGGAAAACAAACCGCTGACGCTATGGGAGATGCTGCAAAGCGTTCTGAGCGCCGCACTCGGTGTGCAAAGCGCGAAGAACCGTAGCCGCGACTTCTCACGGGGCAAGCCCAGCCACTTCATCATTCTCGGCGTGTTGTTCACCGCGGTGTTTGTGCTGGTGATCTTCGGCATCGTTAAACTGGTGCTGCACCTGGCAGGCGTCTGACTTACTGCAGCAACGGGTTGATGGAGAAACCGTAGTCCTTGATCTGCGGGTGGTACACCGCGCTGAACTGGCGAAAATCCAGGCCGAAGCCTGGCACTTTTAGGCGTTGCTGCAAGTGCGCAGCCTGCTCGGCATCCAGCAGGCTGAACAACTGATCGACCCGATCCTTGCCACCACGCGCGGCGAAATCCAGCCCGGCATGGTAGTCATGCAGCATCACCATGGCCCAACCGCCGAGAGTGAAATGCCCGCCGACCAGCACGTCAATTTTGCCGTCGATACGGGCCTGCAGCACCTCATCCGAATTGTTCAGCGCCGACAGGTAAATATCCTTGCCCGGTTGTTTGCCCAACTCCAGCGTAGCCTGCATCACCCCAAAGGCCATTTCATCATTGGCCGACCACACCAGCTGCACTTCGGGATGGCGTGGCAGCATCAGCTGCGCCTGTTCATAGGCACGCTGACGCTTCCATTCGCCCTGCAACATCTGCTGCAGTTTGATCTCCGGGTGCTCGCGCAAGGCGCGGTGCAGGCCGTCTTCGCGCAGGGTCGAGGATGGTGTGTAACGCACCCCGGCAAAGGCCAGCAGGCTACCGGGTTGGCCCGCCAGTTTGGCGATCAGGGCCTTGGCCATCCAGTAACCGGCTTGCTCGTCATTGGGGATCAGGCTGCCAATCCAGTTACGGTAATGCTCACGTGAGGCGCCAATGCGCTGTTGCTGCTCAGGGGTAAGGGTGCTGTGCAGGGAAAACAGCTTGCTCGGGCTATCGGCAAACAGCCTGAGCAATTCCGGCGCGATATACATTTCGTTGACGAATACTAGGTAGTCCGGCTGCTTGTCGCGGGCTAATACGCTGCGGGCTTTTTCCAGTAACTGCGGTGGGTTGCGTTCGCCGTAGATGATCTGCAAGTGCATGCCCAGATCATCAGCTGCCGCCTGCATAAAGGCGCTGTAGCCCACCCAGAATGGCTCATCGGAAAAGCCCGGATTAAGGAATACCACCGACGCCGGCGCGTTACCCGAGGCGCGCGAGTTTTCTGCGACGGCCTGGGCTATCAGGCCAAACGCCAATACGCACACTGTGCCAACAACAGTTAAAACGGACCTGAACACGCCATGCCTCCTGAAAGGGACGCGGAGTATATCGGTAAAGCCATAGCCATTAGCCATCTAGCCGCCAAGCGTAGCCGGGCAATCAAGACGGCGCCCAGCGCAATCGCTACAATCGCCAGCCAATCCCGCCCTCTCACACCGGTGTTCTATGTCGCCTCTGGAAATCATCGCTTCAGCCCTTGGTGTCTGGGCCGTCTGGCTAACCGTGCGGCAAAACCGCTGGTGCTGGCCGCTGGGTTTGCTGATGGTGCTGATGTACGCCTGGATCTTCTATGACGGCAAGCTGTACTCGAACATGCTGCTGCAAGGCGTGTATGCTGTATTGCAAGGCTACGGCTGGTGGCAATGGACGCGCGGCGGCAGTAGCCATAGCGGGGTGCAGGTCAGTCGGCTCAGCCAGCAAGGCATATTGCTCAGCTTAGCAATCGGTAGCGTTGGCGCAGTTATTCTCGGTTATCTGATGGCCACCTTCACCGACGCTGCCGCGCCTTGGCAGGATGCGGCGCTGAGCGCGTTCAGCCTGGTCGCTCAGGTATGGATGGCGCAGAAACGGGTTGAATGCTGGCCGCTGTGGATCGTCCTCGACCTGCTGTTTGTTGCACTGTTTGTACAGCAAGGTCTGTACCCGACGGCGGCACTCTATGGGCTGTTTACCTTGCTGGCGATCAATGGCTGGCTGACCTGGCGACGTGACCGCGCGCTGGTCACCGCATGAAGGCCCGAGCATGAAAGTACTGGTGCTCACTGGGCCGGAATCCAGTGGTAAAAGCTGGCTGGCCGGGCATATCCAGGTGAACTTTGGTGGGGTGCTGGTTGGCGAATATGTGCGGCACTTTATCGACCGCGAGCAACGCGACACCTGCTACGCCGACATCAGCGCCATCGGCCAGGGCCAATTGGCTTGGGAAGACCAGGCCAGGGCGGCGCGCCCCGAGTTGCTGATTCTCGATACTCACCTGCTGAGCAATATGCTCTGGAGCCAGCAGCTGTTTGGCGACTGCCCTGCGTGGATCGAGCAAGCCTTGCTCGAACGCGACTACCACCTGCACCTGTTGCTCGACCCGGTCGATGTGCCCTGGGTCGACGATGGCCAGCGCTGTCAGCCAGAACTGGCCCAGCGCCTGGCGTTCTACCAACAGTGCGAGCACTGGTTGCGGCTACATCAACAGCCGCTGCAGTGTATTCAGGGCGACTGGGCGCAGCGCCGTGAGCAGACCCTGACGACAGTGGCGCATTGGCTCAACTCAACGCATCAGCACACTGGCCCAGGCCAGTAGCAGGCTCAGGCAAACGATAATCGTCAACGGCCGGCGCAGACTGGGATACCACTGCGGCGCCAGGCCCAGCTTCACCGCGCGCACGTCGGCGGCATACAAACCGCCAAATGCCAGCAAACACAGCGGCAAGGCCAGGCTGGTTGGCATGCCGCCACTGATCGCCAGCCACCCCAGCAATGGCGGCACCACAGATAACCCCAGCTGAATCTGCGCCGGCTCGCCGGCATTTTCCGCGCGCATGGCCAGGCCCCAATGAATCGCCCCCATAAAGGCCAGGATCACCGCGGCATAGTCCAGCAGGGCCGCCAGAACCACCACTCGCCAGCCCTCTGGCGTCACCCAGATGCCTAATGCCCCGGTGACAAAGGGCACCAGCCCGGCATAGCCCAACAACAACGCCAATTTAGGCGGCTGTGGCGCGTCAAAAGGATGCATGCACTCACTCCTGTGGATTAATTCGTCATAAACCGCACTGTAAAACCATCTTCGGGCCGAAAAGAAGACTATTTCCTGGGTTTCGTAGTAATGGCTGCTTGCCATTGGCTGCGCCAATTGGCATAAAAACAACAAATAAAAAACGCCACAAGGAAGTATCCATGCGCATTCTCCGTCGGGCCCTTTATGGGCTTCTTTTGTTGCTGGTGGTGGGGCTACTTGTCGCCCTGTATTTCATCGCCAACCCCAACCTACCGGTCTACCAACAGCCCGACAAACTGCACTACCTCGATCAGTGGTCGGCAGACGAACGCCAGACCTACTACTACACCCCCCAGGGCACCCAGGTAAAAGGCCTGCGTTATGAATGGTTCAACGCTCTGGAGCTGCCGTTCAGCAGTAGCAAATTCGCCACCCCGGATTACCTCGCGCGCTTTGGCTTCCTCGTCGATCCCGCCCAACAGCCCACACCGCTAAATCCCGGCAACCTGCCGGTCGGTTTTGCTCGGCATGCCGATGCGGAAAGTGGCGAGCATTACCTGGATATCAGCTGCGCCGCCTGCCACACCGGCGAGCTGCGCTATAAGGGCCAAGCCGTGCGCATCGATGGCGGCGCTGCGCTGCATTCGCTGGCGTCCACCGTACCCACCGTGCGCGGCGGCAGCTTTGGCCAGGCGCTTGGTATGAGCATGGCCTTTACCTATTACAACCCACTGAAATTCCGCCGCTTTGCCAAACAGGTACTGGGCGATGAATACAGCAGCCACAACGCGCAATTGCGCCGCGACTTCAAAGTGGTGCTCGACCGCCTGCTAGGCACCGCGTTCAATGATTGGCACCGTGGCCTTTATCCGACCGAGGAAGGCTTTGGCCGTACCGATGCCTTCGGCCGTATTGCCAACAGTGTGTTCGGTGATGCCATCGACCCGAGCAACTACCGAGTTGCCGACGCACCAGTGAGCTATCCGCAGGTCTGGGATATCTGGAAATTCGACTGGGTGCAGTGGAACGGTTCAGCCATGCAGCCCATGGCCCGCAACGTCGGTGAAGCCCTGGGCGTCGGCGCTACCTTGCGCCTGCTCAATACCGAAGGCCATCCGGTTGCCGAAGCCGAGCGCTACGCCTCCAGCGTACGCCTGCGTGACCTGTTCACCCTGGAAGAAACCCTCAAGCAACTGCAACCGCCCACCTGGCCGGAAGAAGTGTTCGGCAAGGTCGACCTGTCCCTGGCCAGCCGTGGCCGCGCGCTGTTTACCGAGAACTGCGCCTATTGCCACGCCCCTGACCCGAAAAAGCCCGAGGACAGCTTTGCCCCCTCGCGTAACCCGGAATGGCGTATGCGCGTGGTACCGACCTCCATCGTCGGCACCGACCCGACCACAGCGGACAATATCGCCGACCACCGCTTCGATATCAGCAAACTGGGCTGGACCAAAGCCGAGCTGAGCAAGCTGGACGTGCGCCTGTTTGGCGCCACGCTGGACGATATCGATATGCGCAGTATCTCCAGCGCCAAGGCCCTGGCCTATGTCACCGCCTATGTGGAAAACCGCGCCTATCAGGACGCCGGCATTTCCGAGCGTGAGCGCTGGCGCATGGACGGTTTCGGCCTGCCGATTGGTGTGCAGGAAAAGCGCGGCTACAAGGCCCGCTCGCTGGATGGCATCTGGGCTACCCCGCCGTTCCTGCATAACGGCTCGGTGCCGACCCTGTTCCAGCTGCTCTCGCCGGTCTCGGAGCGGCAGACCCAGTTCTGGGTGGGCAACTTCGAGTTCAACCCCAAACAGATTGGCTACAACAGCGAGAAATTCACCGGCGGCTTCCACTTCGATACCCGGGTCACCGGCAACAGCAATCGCGGCCATGAATTCCGCGCAGGTTGCCGTGAAGACGGCGTGATCGGCCGCGCCCTGCAACCGGAAGAACGCTGGGCGCTGATCGAGTACCTCAAGGTCTTGGGCAATCCCGCGCTGGAACAACAGCTACAGCCTGTTGCCGCCAAGGAGTGGACACCCGGCCCGTCTTGCCAGAACTGAAACACACAGCGCCTGTAATCGCACACTGAGAATAATTAAAAGGAATTGACCGCATGTTTAAACGATTCTGGCTCTGGCTCGGCCGCGTACTGGGCAAATTGCTGGTGCTCTTACTGGCCATTGGTATTGGCGGCTGGGCCATCGGCGCGGCCTACTACGGCTGGAAATTCTCCGGCCCGGTGTCCACTGAAGAACAGATCCCGGCCGATGAAGCCGCGCTGACCCAAGGCATCATTGAAGATGCCATCCGCGTGGTCGAACAGCACCGTGATAACACCCGCGTGCTGCGTGATGCCCACGCCAAGGCGCATGGCTGCATGAAGGCGGAAGTCACCGTCAGTGCCGATATCGACAGCAGCCTGCAACGTGGCGTACTCAGCGAACCAGGCAAGACCTGGCAGGCCTGGATGCGTCTGTCCAACGGCAATGCCTACCCGCAGTTCGACCGGGCCCGCGATGCACGCGGCATGGCGATCAAGCTACTCGATGTGCCCGGTGAAAAGCTCAGCAAAAGCCCGCAGCATGCCAGCGAGCAGGACTTTGTGATGTTCAATCACCCAGCCTTTTTCGTGCGCGACGTGGCCGAGTACAAAAGCAATTTCGCCGCCCAGGCCGATGGCAAAAAGGCCATGGCCTTCTTCCCCAGCTGGAACCCCAGCACCTGGGAAATCCGCCACCTGATCATCGCCCTGAAAACCCTGTCCCCGGCCCCGGAAACACCGGTGGCGACCACCTATAACTCCATCGCCCCCTTCAAACTGGGCGAGCACAACATCAAGTACCGGGTCATTCCTCAGCCGGAAGCCTGCCCGGACTATCAGCTGCCTGAACAGAACCAGGACCTGCCGAACTTCCTGCGCAATGCGCTGTACCAGCAGCTGTCTCTGGACCGCGTACCGGCCTGCTTTGCCCTGCAAGTGCAGCGGCAGAACGCCGAGTACTACATGCCCATCGAAGACCCCAGCGTTGAGTGGAGCGAAACCATTTCACCGTTTGAAACCGTCGCCACCATCAAGGTGCCGGCGCAGGATTTTGATAGCCGCGAGCAGAACCTGTTCTGCGACAACCTGTCGTTCAACCCCTGGCATGCGCTACCCGAGCATCGTCCGATTGGCGGTATCAACCGTCTGAGAAAGGCCGTGTACGAGGCCGTCAGCATCTACCGGTTGGAGCGCAATCAGCCATAAAACTGTATCCAATTCTCTGTGCTACTCGGTTAACAGCCGCTGAGCTGGTAGTATTCGTGCCTTGCTAAACACGCTGTTAGCCGCGTACCACCTGAGAGAAAGACCGTGGAATTGTTCAAAGAGTTTATGTTCGAGGCCGCGCACCGCCTGCCTCACGTCCCCGAAGGGCACAAATGCGGGCGCCTGCACGGCCATTCCTTCAAGGTGGCGGTGTATATCGAAGGTGAAGTTGACCCTTATACCGGCTGGATTCGCGACTTCTCCGAGATCAAGGCGATCTTCAAGCCGCTCTACGAACAACTCGACCACAACTACCTGAACGATATTCCTGGCCTGGAAAACCCCACCAGTGAAGTGCTAGCCAAGTGGATCTGGCAGCAACTCAAGCCGCTGCTGCCAGAGCTATCGCGTATCCGTATCCACGAAACCTGCACCAGCGGCTGCGAATACCGCGGCGACTGATCGCACCTCGCCTGGCGTCTGATCGAAGCGCCAGGCAACCTCCCCCTGGCCCTCATAATTCTCACTCGGCTGCCAATTCAATTGTGCTGAGCGCAGAACAACGGCTGCCGAAAAATCCACCGGAAAATTTCATAAATTTGAAACCGGTTTGAAAACAAGCACGCGAACTTGTTATTGCCCCGTCCCTGTTTTAGGGTGCCGGGGCACTTTACCTGGATGGGTAAAGCTTCTTATGGATAAGCGAAAAGGAATCACAACATGTTGAAGAAAATTGCTCTGGCTGCCGGCCTGGTTACCCTGCTCAGCGGTTGCGCCTCTGGCCTGTCGCCAGTCAGCGTTGGCCTGATCACCGACGTTAAAGGTCCGATCACTGCCACTACCGCTTCCGGCAACAAAACCGGTACTGCTTGCGCCACCACCATCATTGGTCTGATCAACAAAGGCGACGCTTCCATTGCTGCCGCCAAGGCCAATGGCAACATCGGCACCATCGCTACCGCTGATTACCACACCAAAGGCTTCTACCCGTTCTTCGGCGAAACCTGCGTGAACGTAACCGGTAACTAAGTTGCCTACTGCCCCCAAACCTTGTTTGGGGGCAGTACAGAAAACCCGCTCGTCTAGAGGCCGTAGCCTGCCAAGGCTGACAAGAACTGCGCCTCGTCAATCACCCGCACACCCAGCTCACTGGCTTTTGCCAGCTTTGAGCCCGCACCAGGCCCAGCCACCACACAACTGGTTTTCGCCGAGACTGAACCGGCAACCTTGGCCCCCAGACTTTCCAGCTTTTCCTTGGCGGCATCACGGCTCATCACTTCCAGCGTGCCTGTCAGTACCCAGGTCTGCCCAGCCAGCGGCAAGCCTTCGATAACTTTCTTCTCGCTGTGCCAGTGCATGCCAAAGGCCTGCAACTGCGCTTCGATGGCGCGCGCGCGCTCGACATTGGCCGGTATCTGGAAAAAATCGCGCACAGCGTTGGCCTGTTTATCAGGCAGAGTCTGGCGCATATCCAGCCAGTCAGCCGCCAGTACAGCCTCAAGGCTGCCAAACTTATCTGCCAGCTTCTGTGCGCCGCCGGGGCCGACGGAGGGGATATTCAGCTTGTCGAGCATGCCTGCCAACGTAGCACTGGCACTGAACTCGGCACTCAACTCGCCTTGCTCCTGCAGCTGCAAGCCGCATTCATCACTGGCCAGCAAAGCCGAGATCACCTGCTGGTTATGGCTATCGGCAAAGAAGCTGTGGATCTCATACGCCACTTCCAGACCAATATCCGGCAGGTAGGTCAGCACTTCAGGCAAGGCTTGCTGCACGCGCTCCAGGGAGGCCAACGCACGGGCCAGTACCTTGGCAGTCTCCTCACCTACGTCGGGTATGCCCAGGGCGTAGATAAAGCGTGCCAGGCTGGGTTGTTTACTGTCGGCAATGGCCTGCAGCAGCTTGTTGCTGGACACCTCGGCAAAGCCTTCCAGGTTGATGATCTGCTCATACTTGAGCTGATACAGATCGGCCGGTGAGGCGATCAGCTGCTCATCAACCAACTGCTCGATGGTTTTGTCACCCAGGCCTTCGATATCCATGGCCCGGCGCGAGACAAAGTGAATAATCGCCTGTTTGAGCTGCGCGCCACAGGCCAAGCGGCCAACGCAGCGGTATACCGAGCCTTCGCTGAAGGTTTCCTTGCCCTTGCTGCGCTTGACCAGCTGGGTGCGCTCGACGTGGGAGCCGCACACTGGGCAGCTTTCAGGGATCTGCACAGGCTTGGCATCCAGTGGGCGGCGCTCAGGCACCACCTGAACCACCTGCGGAATCACATCGCCGGCGCGACGGATAATCACCGTATCGCCGATCATCACCCCCAGGCGCGCCACCTCATCCATATTGTGCAACGTCGCGTTGGACACCGTAACACCCGCCACCTTGACCGGTTTCAAGCGCGCGACCGGGGTAACCGCGCCAGTACGGCCAACCTGAAACTCCACGTCCAGCAGCTCGGTCAGCTCTTCCAGCGCCGGGAACTTATGGGCAATCGCCCAGCGCGGCTCACGGGCGCGAAAGCCCAGCTCACGCTGATAAGCCAGGCTGTTGACCTTGAACACCACACCGTCGATTTCATAAGCCAGCGACTCACGACGCTCACCGATGCTGCGGTAGTAGGCCAGGCACTCATCGGCACCTCTGGCCAGTTTCAACTCACGGCTGATCGGCATGCCCCATTGCTTCAGCGCCTCAAGGATACCGATATGGGTCTGTGGCAGCTCGCCTTGCACCTGGCCGATGCCGTAGCAGCAGAACTCCAGCGGACGGCTGGCGGTGATCTTCGAGTCCAGCTGACGCAGGCTGCCGGCAGCTGCATTGCGCGGATTGGCGAAGGTCTTGCCGCCCTGCTCCAGCTGCCGCGCATTCAGCGCCTCGAAACCGGCCTTGGAGATAAAGACTTCGCCACGCACCTCCAGCACAGACGGCCAGCCCTCGCCCTGCAGCTTTAACGGCACATTGCGAATGGTGCGCACGTTGACGCTGATGTCCTCGCCCGTGCTGCCATCACCACGCGTCGCGCCACGCACCAACAGGCCGTCGCGATACAACAGACTGACGGCCAGGCCATCAAGCTTGGGCTCGCAGCTGTACTCAACCTCGGCGCCACCACCAAACAGATCGCCCGCCGGCAGGTCCAGCCCCTCACGCACCCGGCGGTCGAAATCCAGCAGGTCGGTTTCTTCAAAAGCGTTGCCCAAACTAAGCATCGGCACTTCGTGCCTGACCTCACCGAAGGCCGAAAGCGCCAGGCTACCGACGCGCTGGGTCGGTGAGTCGGCCGTGACCAGCTCTGGGTGTTCGGCTTCCAGGGCTTTCAGCTCATGGAACAGGCGGTCATATTCGGCGTCAGGAATACTCGGCTCATCGAGTACGTGATAGCGATAGTTATGCCCATCCAGTTCGGCACGCAGTTGCAGAATGCGCTGGGCAGCAATCGAGGCGTCGGTCATTGCGGTGTGCTCTCAAACGAAAAGAGCAGCCTTGGCTGCTCTTGGTATTTCATCGATTAAATCAGCGCTTATTGGTCAGTTGCTTGCGCTCGTATTCGACGATGCGTTGACGGTAGTGTTCGATAGTTTGCGCGGTCATCACACTGCGCTGGTCATCCTTCAACTCGCCACCCAGTTCATGGGCCAGTTTGCGTGCGGCGGCCACCATCACATCAAAAGCCTGCTTGGGATGACGCGGGCCCGGCAAACCGAGGAAGAAACTCACGGCGCGGGTGCTGAAACCTTCAATGTCGTCGAGGTCAAAGGTGCCAGGTTTCAACGCATTGGCCATGGAGAACAGCACTTCACCATTGCCCGCCATGCTTTCGTGGCGATGGAAAATATCCATCTCGCCAAAACGCAGGCCGCTTTCCAGAATATTCTGCAACAGCGCTGGGCCTTTGAAGCCTTCTTCATCGCGGGCGATGACATTGATCACCAGCACTTCTTCAACCGGTGGCAATTCCTTGCTGCTTTCCTTGGCCTGACTGGCGGGTTTGACCACGTCGTCATCGACCGGGTTAAGCAGCGTCGGTACAGGTTCTTCCAGGCCCAGATTAAGGTCGCCTTGTTGCGGCTCACCACTGCGGCGACGATTCAACTCACGCGCGCTTAGCGATGGCAGGTCTTCTTCATCAAAAGCCGGCTCGTTACTGCGATCAATAACCCGCGGCGGGCTGAGCAGATCAGGATCGCTGTCATCATCCGGCAGGTTGGCAAAACTGCGGTCAAGTTTGAACTTGAGTTTGCCCTTACCACCACGCATCCGCCGCCAGCCATCAAACAGGATGCCGGCAATCACAATAATGCCGATGACAATCAGCCACTCGCGCAGACCGAATTCCATGAAATACCTTAACCCCTAATAAAAATGTGATGAAAAAGGCCTTCCTGGGCCATTTTGCTAATTCTTTTCCGCGACGCCAAGCCTATGTTCTGCCAGGCCTTTCCCTGAGTTATAACGCCACGTCTAATAACAATGCGCATTAAGCTAGCACGACGAAAGATAACTTTACACCGCCCTGGCCATCATGATTCAACCAAGGCTAGCGCTTCCTCCACATCCACGGCCACCAATCGCGAACAACCGGGCTCGTGCATGGTTACGCCCATCAACTGATCAGCCATTTCCATGGCGATTTTATTGTGGGTGATATAGATAAATTGCACGGTTTCCGACATCTCTTTTACCAGCCGGGCATAGCGCCCAACGTTGGCATCATCCAGCGGCGCATCCACTTCATCGAGCATGCAGAACGGCGCTGGATTGAGTTTGAAGATGGCAAATACCAGGGCCAGGGCAGTCAACGCCTTTTCCCCACCGGACAATAAATGAATGGTGCTGTTCTTCTTGCCCGGCGGGCGCGCCATGATGGTTACGCCGGTATCCAGCAGGTCTTCGCCGGTCAGCTCCAGATAGGCGTTGCCACCGCCGAAGACTTTCGGGAAGAGCGCCTGCAAGCCGCCGTTGATCTGGTCGAAAGTTTCCTTGAAGCGGTTGCGAGTTTCCTTGTCGATCTTACGGATGACGTTTTCCAGGGTTTCCAGCGCTTCGACCAGATCAGCGTTCTGCGCATCCAGGTAACGCTTACGTTCGGATTGCTGCTGATACTCATCAATTGCCGCCAGGTTGATCGGGCCCAGACGCTGGATGCGTGCAGCCAGACGTTCCAGCTCTTCTTCCCAGGCTTTCTCGCTGGCCTCGGTCGGCAAGGTCGCCAGTACGCCATGCAGGTCGTAGTTGTCTTCCAGCAGCTGATCCTGCAGGGCCTTACGCCGTACGGTCAGCGATTGCCAGTCCATGCGTTGCTGTTCCAGCTGGCCACGCAGCAACTGTGCTTGTTGCTCGGCCTGGGTGCGGCGTTTTTCTGCGTCACGCAGTTCGCGGTCGGCATCTTCCAGGGCCAGACGCGCCAGCTTGAGCTCGTCTTCCACCGCCATGCGCTTGTCGAGCTGTTCTTCGAGCTTCATGCGCAGTTCTTCCAGCGGTGCCTCACCCTCCTCCAGATTGAGGTTGAGCTGCTCACGCTTCTCGTGCAAGCGTTCGGCCTGTAGTTCCAGGCGCTCCAGAGCCTGGCGGGTGGAGTCATGCTGGGCCTTCAGCGAGCCCAGACGCACAGCCAGTTGATGAGCGTGATCCTTATGCTGCCGGGCCTCCTGGCGCACGCGATCAAGACGTTCGCGCAGGCTGTCGCGGCGGGCCAACAGGCTTTCACGCTGCTCATTATCGGTCGCCATGGCATCCAGGGCGTCCTGCAGTTGCAGGCGTGACTCACCCAGTTGCTCGTGCTCTATTTCGCGCTGTTCGCCCAGCTCCAATAGTTCGCTGTCCAAGCGGGTACGGCGTAATACCAGCTGCTCAACCTTGGCTTGCCCGGCGGACAGATGCGCCTTCAGCTCACCAAGACGACGAGCCAGATCCTGAGCCTGGCGGCGTTGCTGCTCGCGCTGTTCTTCCTGAGTGCGCTGGTTTTCGCGCAGATGAGTCAAGCGCTCATCCAGTACAGCCAACGCCGCTTCACGCTCATCGCGCTCCAGCGTAAGCCGTTCGATCTCCTGGCCACGGGCCAGTACGCTGCTTTCCGCTTCACTGGCGCGGCGCACCCGCAAAAAGTGCCGACCGACCCAGTAACCATCACGGCTGATTAGGCTTTCGCCTTCGCCCAGACTCAAGCGTGCGGCCAGCGCTTCATCCAGACTCTGCACCGGTTTGACCTTGCCCAGCCAAGGCGCCAGATCGACGTTGGCTTCAACCTTATCCAGCAAACTACCCGCCACCCGCGCGCCACCCTTGTTCGGGCTGGCCAGGCGCAGATCGCCCTGGGTTAAGCCGGCAAAATCCAAGCCTTGGAAATCATCCAGCAACACGGCCTGCAAGTCGGCACCCAGCACGGTTTCCACCGCCAGCTCCCAACCGGCTTCAACCCGCAGGCCTTCAGCCAGACGCGGGCGTTCGCTCAGTTGCTGCTCGCGTAGCCATTCGCCAGCACCTTTGCCGGGATCAAGCGCCGCTTGCTGCAGCGCCTCCAACGATGCCAAACGGCCATTCAGGCGTTGCAGTTCACCTTGCGCCTGCTGCTGGGCCTGACCGCTGTGCTGCAGGTCATTGCGCAGTTGCTGCAGACGCTCGGTCTGCTGTTCTTCTTCCAGCTGCAGGTCTTCCAGGCTGATTTCGCCGGCAGCGATCTGCTCGCTCAGTTCAATAATTGCCGCATCTTCCGGGTCAGCCGCCAGTTGCTGCAGTTCATCGGTCAGACGGCGCTGGCGCTCGGCCAGACGCTCCAGGCTCTGTTCCAGTTGCTGAATGCGTGATTGCTGCACCTCGGCCTGACGACGCGGTTCGGCGCTGCGCTGGTTGAAGCTGTCCCACTGTTCCTGCCAGCCATGCATGGCGGTTTCGGATTCTTCCAGCCCGGCCGCAGACTCTTCGGCCGCCGCTGCAGTCAGCTCCTGCTCGGGTCCAAGCATGGCCAGCTCTTCGCCCAAGGTCGCCAGCAACGTGCGGTCGTGGCCTAGGTGCGATTCGGTTTCCAGGCGTGCGCGTTCGGCCTCGTTGAGGTCATCCTGCAACTGACGCAGACGCTGCTGGCCGTGCTGGATACTCTGTTCGATACGGGCGATATCGCCCCCCACTGAATAGAAGCGGCCCTGCACCAGGTTGAATCGCTCACTCAGTTCATGATGACCATCACGCAGCCGCTCGATGCTGGCATCGGCATTGCGTTGCTCGGCCACCAGCGCTTCGAAGCTGATTTCCTGGTTGCTGATCACCGCCTCGCGGCTGCCCACCTGCTCGTTCAGCGCCTGCCAACGCAGAGCTGTGAGCTGGGCCTTGAGCTGGCGCTCCTCGGCTTTGTATTCCTGATACTTCTCCGCCGATTGAGCCTGACGGTGCAGGCGGTCGAGCTGGCGTTCCAGTTCTTCACGCAAATCGGTCAGGCGCGCCAGGTTTTCATGGGTGCGACGGATGCGGTTCTCGGTCTCGCGGCGGCGCTCCTTGTATTTGGAGATGCCGGCGGCTTCTTCAATAAAGTTGCGCAGGTCTTCCGGCTTGGCTTCGATCAGCTTGCTGATCATGCCCTGCTCAATGATCGAGTAACTGCGCGGGCCCAGGCCAGTGCCGAGGAAGATGTCAGTGATGTCGCGGCGACGGCACTTGGTGCCGTTGAGGAAATAGGTGTTCTGGCTGTCGCGGGTGACCCGGCGGCGAATCGAGATTTCGTTATAGCCCGCGTATTCGCCCGTCAGGGTGCCATCGGAGTTGTCGAAGATCAGCTCGATGGAGGCTTGGGTCACCGGCTTGCGGGTATTGGAGCCATTGAAGATGACGTCGGTCATCGACTCGCCGCGCAGGTTCTTCGCCGAACTTTCGCCCATCACCCAGCGCACGGCATCGATAATGTTCGACTTGCCGCAGCCGTTCGGCCCAACCACTGCCGCCATATTACTGGGGAAAGTTACCGTGGTCGGGTCGACGAAGGACTTGAAGCCGGCCAGTTTGATGCACTTGAGCCGCATAGACAGCCTTCCTTAAGCGTCGGCCAGTGCGGCCAGCACCAGCTGGCAATTGTGCTCACCGTAACCCAGCAATACCTCACGAATGGCCTGATGGTTACGGGCGATGATCGCCTGCAGCAAGGCAGCAAAGGTATTGAGGAACTGGCCCATTTCTCCTTTGCGCCGCTCCAGCGCCAGGTGATAGGTGCGGCTGATGGCCGGCAACAGATTCTCCACGGTTTCCTGCAGGTAGGGATTGTTGGAGAACGGGAACGCGGCACGCATGATGTCGAAGCTACTCTCGACAAAGCCGTCGATGTCTTCGCGTTGCAGGCTGTCCTGCAGACGCTGCTGAATCACCAGGAACGGACCGAGATCAGCCTCGACCTGCCAGCTATCCGCCACCGCTTTGCCCAGCAGGATGTACAGTTCCATGACCAGGGCATACAGGCTCTTGACATTATGCGGCGTCAGTTCAGCCACCTGCGCGCCGCGGCGCGGCGGGATCACGATTAGGTGGCGGCGCTCAAGAATCAGCAATGCTTCACGCACCGACCCTCGGCTGACATTCAGCGCCTGAGTGACTTTCTGTTCCTGAATCCGCTCACGCGCCTTCAACTCACCACGAATGATGCGTTCGGCAAGATGATGGGCGATCTGCTCAGCGAGGCTATCCGGTGCCTTGAACGTCATGATGATCCTTAGGCTCTATCTGACCTATTGGGGGGCAAACAAGGGTCTCAACCCCACGCCAGGCTTGGCTTGGGCGGTACAGCGCAGGGCGCGAGTGTAACACAGGGTGTTACCGGGCCAAGGCCGCCCGCGCCCTGCATTCAAACCAAAAGGTGGGCTACTGAGGGATGGTCATAAAAATGGATTGTCCTACAATCCTACCAACACCCTATTCCAACAATAACAAGTACGGAGCCACCATGTTCGAACGCCTGCCCTCAAACTGGATGCTTGCCATTAAAAGCATCGGCTACTGGTTCTGGTTGATCCCGGTATTGGGTATCCCATTGAGCTATTACTGGTCATTAAACAGCCAATACGCTAACGCCTGGCCCTGGCTGGTCATCGTGGTGGTCTTTGGGCTTATCCCGCTGCTGGACTTCATCATTGGCCGCGACCCGGCTAACCCGGATGAAACCGTGCAAGTTCCGCAAATGGAGCAGCAGGGCTACTACCGGCTCTTAAGCCTGGCCACAGTACCCGCGCTGCTGGGCATGCTCGGCTGGGCCGGCTGGGTCTTTGTCAGCCATGAGGTCTGGAGCTGGGTAGGCCAGCTGGGCTGGGTGCTGTCGGTTGGCACTGTCACCGGGGCGATAGGTATTACCGTGGCCCATGAGTTCATCCACAAGGACCCACAGCTGGAGCAGAACGCTGGCGGCCTGCTGCTCGCTGCTGTGTGCTATGGCGGCTTCAAGATCGAACATGTGCGCGGTCACCATGTGAATGTATCGACCCCGGAAGACGCCAGCTCCTCGCGCTATGGCCAGAGCCTGTATGCCTTTCTGCCGCATGCCTACAAGCACAACTTTCTCAATGCCTGGAAGCTCGAAGCCGAACGCTTGAAACGCAAGAACCTGCCCGCCCTGCACTGGCGCAATGAGCTGATTGCCTGGTATGCCATCAGCGTACTGTTCCTGCTCGGCTTCAGTTTGGCTTTCGGCTGGCTCGGCGCACTGTTCTTTATTGCCCAATCGCTGGTCGCCTTCACCCTGCTGGAAATCGTCAACTACGTGGAACACTACGGTTTGCATCGGCGCAAGTTGGACAATGGCCGCTATGAGCGCACCAATCCGACGCATTCCTGGAACAGCAATTTCCTGCTGACCAACCTGTTCCTCTTCCACCTGCAGCGCCATTCCGACCACCACGCTTACGCCAAACGTCGCTACCAGGTGCTGCGCCACTTCGACGACAGCCCGCAGCTGCCCAATGGCTATGCCGGGATGATCGTTCTGGCGCTGTTCCCGCCGCTGTGGCGCGCGGTGATGGACCCGCGGGTACGCGCCTACTACGCCGGTGAAGAACATCAATTGACTGATTCGCAGCTGACCCACTCTTAAGTCCAGACACCGCAACAAAAAAACGCCAAGGGCCCGCACCCTTGGCGTTTTTTTGTTTGCTGGTCGCCATGTTTTCGCAACGCCTGCTTGGCACAAAAGCAGCTAGCGTTTAACCAGGCTGCAGGGCTTTTCGCGCTCATAACTGAATCGTATGACAATCGCCTGACCAAAGAGTCAAATATTTGTTGACCCTAAAGTCAGAAAACTCTAGATTCGCCTCATGCCAAGCCGTGTGGAAACGCTGTGCTGCCCAACGTAGCCGTTTCAACAGAGCCTGATACGAGAACAATAAAGTGCCTGGAGGTCGTCCTTGATCCAGTTTTTACTCAACCGGGAGCTGCGTACTGAGCATGCCCTCGACCCAAACGTCACCGTGCTCAATTACCTGCGTGAGCATGTCGGCAAATCCGGAACCAAAGAAGGCTGCGCCTCTGGCGACTGTGGTGCTTGCACCGTGGTGGTCGGTGAGCTGGATGGCGAGCGCGTGCGTTATCGCACTCTCAACTCCTGCCTGACCTTCGTTTCCAGCCTGCACGGCAAACAGCTGATCACGGTTGAAGACCTCAAGCACCAAGGCAAACTGCACAGCGTGCAACAGGCCATGGTCGACTGCCATGGCTCGCAATGCGGTTTCTGCACCCCGGGTTTTGTCATGTCGCTGTTTGCCCTGCAGAAGAACAGCAGTGGCTTCGACAAGGCCGACACCATGGAAGCCCTGGCCGGCAACCTGTGCCGCTGCACCGGTTACCGTCCGATTATCGATGCCGCCGAACAGGCCTGCTGCCAGAAGCAGCCAGACCAGTTCGACGCTGCCGAAGCGCAAACCGTTGCGCAACTGAAAGCCATCGCCCCGCAGGATACTGCCGAGCTTAACAGTGGCGACAAACGCTGCCTGCTGCCGCTGACCGTGGCGGACCTGGCCGATATCTACGCCGCCAACCCGGAAGCGCGTCTGCTGGCTGGCGGTACCGACCTGGCCCTGGAAGTCACCCAGTTCCACCGTGAACTGCCGGTGATGATCTACGTTGGTCATATCGAAGCGATGAAGCGCGTCGAAGTGACCGCCGAAAGCATCGAAATCGGTGCTGCAACCGCCCTTTCCGATTGCTACGCCGCCCTGGCCCAGGACTACCCGGACTTTGGCGAGCTGCTGCACCGTTTCGCCTCCTTGCAAATCCGCAACCAGGGCACCCTGGGCGGCAATATCGGCAACGCCTCGCCAATTGGCGACGCCCCGCCGCTGCTGATTGCCCTCGGCGCGCAGATCGTTCTGCGCAAAGGCAACAGCAGCCGCACCCTGCCGCTTGAAGATTACTTCCTCGATTACAAGGTGACTGCCCGCCAGGAAGCCGAATTTATCGAGAAGATCATCGTGCCGCGCCATCAGGCCAATCAGGCGTTCCGCGCCTACAAGGTGTCCAAACGTCTGGACGACGACATCTCCGCGGTCTGCGCCGCCTTTAACCTGGTGGTTGAAGATGGCGTGGTGCAAAGCGCCCGCATCGCCTTCGGTGGCATGGCCGCAATCCCGAAACGCGCTGCTGCCTGTGAAGCCGCACTGCAAGGCGCAGCCTGGTACCCGGGCGTGATCGAACGCGCCTGCGCTGCATTGGCCGAGGATTTCACCCCGCTCAGTGACTTCCGCGCCAGCAAGGAATACCGCCTGCTCACTGCACAGAATCTGCTGCGTAAATTCTTCCTCGAGCTGCAAGCTCCCGAAGTCGAAACCCGGGTGACCGCGTATGTCTAATCATCATGTAATTAAAAGCCAGGCCGAACTGGCCGAACTGTTCCGCGCCGACATCACCACTGGCGTCGGCAAGAGCGTCAAACATGAAAGTGCGGACAAACACGTCTCCGGCGAAGCCATCTACGTCGACGACCGCCTGGAATTTCCCAATCAGCTGCATGTCTATGCCCGCATGAGCGACCGCGCTCACGCGCGCATCGTCAGCATCGATACCAGCCCCTGCTACGCCATTCCGGGCGTGGCGATTGCCATCACCAAGGATGACGTACCTGGCCAGCTGGACATCGGCCCGGTCGTGGCTGGCGATCCGCTGCTGGCGGATGGCAAGGTTGAATACGTCGGCCAGGTGGTACTGGCCGTCGGTGCCGACAGCCTGGAAACCGCACGCAAGGCGGCCATGGCGGCAATCATTGAGTACGAAGACCTCGAGCCGGTGCTGGATGTGGTCGATGCGCTGCGCAAGAAGCATTTCGTCCTCGACAGCCACCAGCACAAGATCGGCAATTCCAGCGCCGAGCTGGCCACTGCGCCACGTCGCCTGCAAGGTAGCCTGCATATCGGCGGCCAGGAACACTTCTACCTGGAAACCCAGATTTCCTCGGTGATGCCCACCGAAGACGGCGGCATGATCATCTACACCTCGACGCAGAACGCCACCGAAGTACAGAAGCTGGTGGCTGAAGTGCTCGGCGTGCCAATGCACAAGATCGTCATCGACATGCGCCGCATGGGTGGCGGTTTCGGCGGCAAGGAAACCCAGGCCGCAGGCCCGGCGTGCCTGTGTGCGGTGATCGCCCACCTCACCGGCCGGCCGACCAAGATGCGCCTGCCGCGCGTCGAAGACATGCAGATCACTGGCAAACGTCACCCGTTCTACGTCGAGTACGACGTCGGCTTTGACGATAACGGCCTGCTGCACGGTATCGAGATTGAACTGGCCGGCAACTGCGGCTATTCGCCGGACCTGTCCGGCTCGATCGTCGACCGCGCAATGTTCCATTCCGACAACGCCTACTTCCTCGGCAACGCCACCATCAATGGCCACCGCTGCAAGACCAACACCGCGTCGAACACCGCCTACCGCGGTTTCGGCGGCCCGCAAGGGATGGTCGCCATCGAGGAGATCATGGATGCGGTCGCGCGCAGTCTGGGCAAAGACCCGCTGGAAGTGCGCAAGACCAACTACTACGGCAAGACCGAGCGCAACGTCACCCACTACCACCAGACAGTCGAGCACAACGTTATCCACGAGATGACCGCCGAGCTGGAAGCCAGCAGTGACTACGCCAAGCGCCGCGAAGAAATCCGCGCGTTCAACGCCAAGAGCCCAGTATTGAAGAAAGGCCTGGCGCTGACCCCGGTGAAATTCGGCATCAGCTTTACCGCCACCTTCCTCAACCAGGCTGGCGCGCTGATCCACATCTACACCGACGGTTCGATCCACCTGAACCACGGCGGCACCGAGATGGGCCAGGGTCTCAACACCAAGGTCGCGCAGATCGTTGCTGAAGTGCTGCAGGTGGACATTTCGCGCATCCAGATCACCGCCACCAATACCGACAAAGTGCCAAACACCTCGCCGACTGCGGCCTCCTCGGGTGCCGACCTGAACGGCAAGGCTGCGCAGAACGCCGCCGAAACCCTCAAGCAGCGTCTGGTTGATTTCCTGGTGCGCGAGTACAAGGTCACCCCGGAAGATGTGGAGTTCCGCAACAGCCAGGTGCGCGTACGCGACCTGTTCCTGAGCTTCGAGGAAGTAATCCAGAAGGCCTACTTCGGCCAGGTATCGCTTTCCAGCACCGGGTTCTATCGCACGCCGAAGATCTACTACGACCGTGACAAGGCCGCCGGCCGCCCGTTCTACTACTTCGCCTACGGCGCCGCCTGCTCCGAGGTGATCGTCGACACCCTGACCGGTGAGTACAAGATGCTGCGCACCGACATCCTGCATGACGTTGGCGCATCACTGAACCCAGCGCTGGACATCGGCCAGGTCGAAGGTGCCTTCGTCCAGGGCATGGGTTGGCTGACCATGGAAGAGCTGGTGTGGAATGGCAAAGGCAAGCTGATGACCAGCGGCCCGGCCAGCTACAAGATCCCGGCCATCGCCGATATGCCGCTGGACCTGCGCGTCAACCTGGTGGAAAACCGCAAGAACCCGGAAGACACCGTGTTCCACTCCAAGGCCGTTGGTGAGCCGCCGTTTATGCTCGGCATCGCCGTGTGGTGTGCGATCAAGGACGCCGTGGCCAGCCTGGCTGACTACCGCGTACAACCGAACATCGACGCCCCGGCAACTCCTGAGCGCGTGCTCTGGGGTGTGGAGCAGATGAAAAAACTCCAGCAACCCGCCAAGTCGGCAGCCGCCGTAGAAGCGCAACCGGCGTAACGCCAATTCGCCTGGGTGGCCATCCACCCAGGCGCTGCATAAACAGGTGTACAACAATGACAAAACACACCGAAACGAAACCGCAAACACCGCGACCGATTCCGGTACCGATACTGGATCCGTCGCCGAGCAACTGGCGCTTACCGCGCCCCGGACAACTGCCACCTACCTGGAGGCTGAGCAAATGAGCTGGATCAGCGCCCTCGCCGAACTGCAGCAGCAAGGTCATCCTTGCGTGCTGGTGACCATCATCGAAGAACGCGGCTCAACCCCGCGCAATGCTGGCTCGAAAATGGTGGTCACCGCTGACCGCATCTTCGAAACCATCGGTGGCGGTCATCTGGAATTCAAGGCGATGGAGCTGGCCCGCGAAATGCTCAGCGGCCGCAGCCAGGACACCCGCCTGGAACGCTTCAGCCTGGGCGCCAGCCTCGGCCAGTGCTGCGGCGGCGCCACCGTGCTGCTGTTTGAACCCATGGGCCAGCCGCAGGCGCAGATCGCCGTATTCGGCGCCGGTCACGTCGGCCGCGCCCTGGTGCCGCTGCTCGCCAGCCTGCCGTGCAAGGTGCGCTGGATCGACTCGCGGGAAAACGAATTCCCCGAGCAGATCCCCGCCGGGGTGGAAAAGGTGGTCAATGAGGAGGTGATCGACGAGATCGAGCGCATGCCCGCCGGCAGCTACTTTATCGTTATGACCCACAACCATCAGCTCGACCTAGAGCTGACTGCCGAAATCCTCAAACGCAACGATTTTGCCTACTACGGCCTGATCGGCTCACAGACCAAACGCGCCAAGTTCGAACACCGCCTGCGTGATCGCGGCTTCAACCCAGCAGTGGTGGCGCGCATGCGTTGCCCGATGGGCCTGGCCGAGGTCAAAGGCAAGTTGCCGGTGGAAATTGCCGTGTCCATCGCCGGTGAAGTGATCGCCACCTACAACGCCGCCTTTGGCCAAGAGAGCAAAAAGGGCCAGCCCAGCGTTGCCAAGCTGCTGCCCGCCTCTCGCCGTACCCAGGCCTGACTATTTGCTCAGGCGCACACGCGCCTGGGCGACCAAATCCATAGATTGAGATAAGCGTTACATGACTAGCCCAGTGAAAGCCTACCGCGCCGCCATCCTGCACAGCATCGCCGACCCTGCCGTGGTGGGCGTTGAGCAATCCTATGAGTATTTCGAAGACGGCCTCCTGGTCATCGACAACGGCCAGGTGGCCAAAGTCGGCCACGCCGCCGACCTGCTGCCCAGCCTCAAGGGCGTGGAAATCACCGAATACCGCGACGCGCTGATCACCCCCGGTTTTATCGACACCCATATTCACTACCCACAAACCGGGATGATCGCCTCCTACGGCGAACAGCTGCTGGACTGGCTGAACACCTACACCTTCCCCACCGAGCAGCAGTTCGCCGACAAGGCCCATGCCGCCGACGTGGCCGGTATCTTCCTGAAAGAGTTGCTGCGCAACGGCACCACCACCGCCCTGGTATTTGGCAGCGTGCACAAGCAATCAGTGGACGCTTTCTTCGAAGCTGCCGAAGCGCTTAACCTGCGCATGATCGCCGGCAAGGTGCTGATGGATCGCAACGCGCCGGACTACCTGACCGACACCCCGGAATCCGGCTACGCCGACAGCAAGGAGCTGATCGAACGCTGGCACGGCAAGGGCCGCTTGCATTACGCGGTGACCCCGCGCTTTGCTCCGACCAGCACCCCGGAGCAACTGACCCTGGCCGGCAAGCTGCTGGGCGAGTACCCGGATCTGTATATGCACACCCACCTGTCCGAGAACCGCAAGGAAATCGAATGGGTCAAGGCACTGTTCCCCGAGCGCAAGGGCTACCTGGATGTGTACGACCACTACAAACTAATCGGCGCGCGCTCGGTATTCGCCCACGGCGTGCACCTGTGCGACGACGAATGCAAACGCCTGGCCGAAACCGGCTCGGCCGTGGCCTTCTGCCCGACCTCAAACCTGTTCCTCGGCAGCGGCCTGTTCGACCTGAACAAGCTGGAACAGCACGGCGTGCGCGTCGGCCTGGGCACCGACGTGGGGGCCGGCACCAGCTTTAGCCAACTGCAATCGCTGAACGAGGCGTACAAGGTGATGCAACTGCAGGGCAAGAAACTCGATCCGTTCAAGTCGCTGTACCTGGCCACTCTCGGCGGCGCCAACGCGCTGTACCTGGACGACAAGCTCGGCAACTTCGAGAGCGGCAAAGACGCCGACTTCGTGGTGCTCGACTACAACGCCACGCCGCTGATCAGCTACCGCATGCAACAGGCCAAGACCCTCGACGAAAGACTCTTCGCCCTGACCATGCTCGGTGACGACCGCGCCGTTAAGGAAACCTTCGCCGCCGGCCAGTCGGTGCATCGCCGCGACTGAGATCGCCAAGACTAAGCCAGGCAGGCTAAATTCCGACCAAGAAAAAGCCCGCTCAATGAGCGGGCTTTTTCGTTTAGGCCGGTTGCCCCAATTAGCGGCTCGCGGCTTTCTTCTTGCTGCCAGGCAGCAGGTGCGAGAACACCGCGTGCAGATCATCGGAGGCGGTTTCGCCATCCAGGTTGAGCTTGGCGTCAACGCTGTCCATATGGCGCATCATCAGGTCCACGGCCACTTCTACGTTACCGGCCTCGATGGCATCAATCACCTGGTCGTGTTCGGCATCCGAGCAATGGGTGCGGCTGTTGCTTTCGTACAGGGCGATGATCAGCGAAGTCTGCGAAATCAGGCTGCGCAGAAAGCCCAACAGGGTCAGGTTGCCGGCGGCTTCCGCGAGTTTCAGGTGGAACTCACCCGACAGGCGAATGCCCATGCCGCGATCACCACGAGCGAAGCAATCGCGCTCATCAATCACCATCTGGCGCAGCGCGGCAATCTGTTCCGGCTTGGCGTTCTTGCAGGCCAGCTCGGTAATCGCCCGCTCGATCATCCGGCGTACATAGAAGATCTGCCGCGCTTCTTCCGCACCCGGGCTGGCCACGACCGCGCCACGGTTAGGCCGCAGCAGCACCACGCCTTCGTGGGCCAGGCGCGATAAAGCGCGACGGATGATGGTGCGGCTGACGCCGAAGATTTCACCGAGCGCCTCTTCACTGAGCTTGGTGCCAGGAGCCAGACGCTGCTCGAGAATGGCATCGAAGATATGGGCGTAAACGACATCGTCCTGAGTCCCGCTGCGAGTGCTCTTGCCTTCGCGCGTCTGCTTCTTAAGGGGCTGCAATTGTTCGTTCATTGTGGCTCGCGTGATCAAGGTTCGGCGGTTGCTGATGCAACTCTACTGTGTGCTACCTACCCTCTGGCAAGCAGCAAATCAGTGAAAAGTCACAAATAAAAAGCCCTTGCATTGTACACAATGTAACCAGCACGTACACCGCTACCAAGGCATAGCCATCGTGTAAAGGTGCATTTTCACGCGCTTTCTGTTCGCACTTCTCTGCCGAAGAACGCGCAGTCGGCAGATTCATTTCTTATATGCAGCATTTTTCTTGTTCGCGAATCTGCTTAGCAGCCGTTCTGATAAGTCACGACAGCAAGGCCGCGATGCCTACGATTATTGCCGAAGACCCGCTGATCATGGGGATATCAGCGCCTCGCCAGGCCGGCTAAGTGGGTGCTCCGGCACACATCAGGAAAAGGACTGGTATTGCATAGGTGAAAAAGCCGAGTACATCGCGGATTTCAACCAGAAACATTATTTGCTTTTTTTGTATACAACCTCATAATCG
>NZ_JAUYGD010000084.1 GCF_030690725.1 Pseudomonas sp.
ATCAGGAACAACTCCTTGCGGGTTTGCTTGCGCTTGCCAGCGTACTCGGCGTCGGCGAAGGTCATCTGCTTCATCGGGAAACTCGGTGGGTGGGGTCGCGGTATTTTGCCAAATCAGAAAGTCTTTTTCAGAGTTTCCCTAACGGAGTAAACCAAATGCAACCCTTAACCAAACCGCAGAGAATATAAGCATGCGCGTGCAGCTAGAGCCTCCAAACCAGCCTGAAGTTATTGCGCTTATCGCGGAGTTGGATGCGTATCAGGACACCTTGTACCCGGCCGAAGCGCGCTATGCGCTGGACCTGACCACGCTTGAGCAGGACAACGTGTTGTTTGCTGTGGCCAGAGGCAACGACGGGGCGGCCATTGCTTGCGCTGCGGTGGTGCTTGGCGATGGGGCAGGGGAGCTAAAGCGCATGTTTGTGCGCCCAGCCAACCGTGCGCAAGGTGCGGCTGCGCAGGTGTTGTTACAGCTTGAAGTCGAGTCGATAAAGCGCGGTTGTCGGATGTTGCAACTTGAAACGGGCCCTTACCAAGCAGAGGCGTTGGCGTTTTATCAGAAGCATGGCTTCCAGATATGCAGCGCATTCGGCGACTACCCTGAACATCCGCTGAGTGTGTTTATGCAAAAGCGGCTCAGTGGCGCTCGCGCGGCAGGCTAACTAATCATGCCCATGGACACCCGTACCGCGTGGGCACAAACCAGTGTTTACGGCCTCGGTACAGGCATTAGATATCTGGAGAAGCCGTGAACCGTATTCAGCTTTTTTGCTGGCGTTTACTCGTTGCAGCCACCGCTGGGCTGATGTTGTTCGGGCTTGCGCTTGTGCTGATGCCGGGCTTTACCCTGCAAGCATTCAGCCTGCTGGTTTACGCATCGGCGGCACACCTCAATACATTCGGCCCTGAAGCCTTGGCTTATATCAGCCTGGTGCATGCCGTGCTGGGCTCGGTGATGTTCGGCTGGGGCGCTGTGCTGATGTTTCTCGCGCTTGGCCCCGTGCGCAGAGGCAGCCAAGACGCATGGTGGATGTTTGTTGTGTCACTGCTCGCCTGGTTTATCCCTGACACAGCCTATTCGCTGCTGTCTGGCTTCTGGCAAAACGCGCTGCTCAATGCCGGTTTTGCATTGCTGTTTGCAAGTGCGCTCGGCGGATTGCGCTCATTCACGACGCAAGAGCGCATATGACGCATGGCTGAGCGCGTTCAGCATATTTATCCGGGCGACTAAAGACCGTAGCAGGAGGCGTTATGGCGCAGTATCTGGTGGCGATCCACCATCCTGATGACTACGACCCGGCCATTGCCGAGGATGAGGCAATGACCCGCGATATCGACGTGCTTAATGACGCGATGGTGGCGGCCGGTGTCAGGATTTTCGTCGGCGGTCTGCTCCCGGCGCGCCGCGCGAAAGCACTACGAGCGCAGCCCAATGGCGAGGTGCTTGTTAGTGACGGGCCATACCTGCAGACCAAGGAACACGTAGGTGGTTTCTGGGTTTTGGAAACGGCTGATATGGAGGAGGCGCTGGCCTGGGGGCGCAAGGCCGCCATTGCCTGTCGGGCACCGGTTGAGGTGCGGCCGTTTCACTCATAAAAAAGCCCCACGGCAAGGAGCGGATGCCGTGGGGCGGGAAGGGGTTGGGAAGCCAACCGGGGGAGAGTCTGTAAGAACCTGCTTACAATCTGCTGCGCTTCGGCCCTGCTGCGTTAAAAACAGGCTCGGAATGCTCATTTACACCAGTAAACTCCGCTTCCTCGCCTATTTTTGCCTTGCAGGTCTCTAGCTCGCGAGATCGTAAGTAGGTTCTCAAAGTTAAGCGTTAGGCTGCCACCCGCCGCCTAGGGCCTTGTAGATGGCGACGATGCCGCGATACAGCTCGACTTCCGCCTGGGCCTGGGCGTCTTCGGCGCTTAGGCGTTCGCGTTCGGCGTCGAGCAGCACGAGAAAGTCCACTTCACCTTCGCGGTAGCGCACGCGGGCTTGTTCGGCTGCGGCGCGGCTGGCGTCGGATTGGCGCAGCAGGGCGAGCAGGCGCTGCTGACGCTTGCCGTAGTCGCTAAAGGCGTTGGCCGATTCTTCCAGGGCCAGCAGCACCTGCTGTTCATAGTTGGCCAGTGCGCCATCGGCTTCGGCTTCAGCCCCGCGCAGTCGTGCACGCACGCTGCCCAGATCAAAAGCGGCCCAGCTGATGGTCGGTGCCAGGCCCCAGGCTTGCGCTGCCGACGAGCCCAGCTGCGAGCCACGCCCGGCGGTGAAGCCGAGGAAGCCGGACATGCTCACCCGTGGAAACAGGTCCGCTGTGGCCACGCCGATATTGGCGGTGGCGGCGGCCAATTGCCGTTCGGCGGCACGGATATCCGGACGGCGGCGCAGCAACTCGCCGGGATCGCCAACTGGCAGGGCTTTGGCGATGGCGGGCAGGTCCTGAGCAGAGAGGTCGACGCTCAATTGGTCCGGGCGTTGGCCGAGCAGGGTGGCGATGCGGTGCTTGGCGCGCTGTTGTTCGGCCTGCAGTTGCGGCAGGCTGGCTTCGGTGCCGGCCAGGCGCGCGTCACTGCGCAGCACATCCAACTGGCTACCGACGCCGGCTTCGCGCAATTGCTCGGTTATGGCGCGGGATTCCTGCTGGTTTTGCAGGTTGGCGCGGGCAATACGTTCACGCAGTTGTGCGCCGCGCAGGCTGCCGTAGGCATCTACCAGTTCGGCGATCAGGCTGACCTGCAGTTGCTGGTAATCCGCTTCGGCCACGTCCAGCTCGGCATCGCTGGCTTCCAGTTGGCGCTGGATACGACCAAACAGGTCCAGTTCCCAGAGCATATCCAGGCCCAGGTCGTAACGTTCGCCGCGCACGCGCTGCTCGGTGACGCCGGGTTGCTGGGCTTTACCGAATTCACCGCTGGCGCGGCTGGTGACGGTCGGCAACTGATCGTTGCCGAGGTCGTCACGGATGGCCTGGGCCGCCAGCAGGCGGGCAAAGGCCACACGCAGTTGACGGTTTTCCTGCAGCGACTGTTGCACCAACTGGTTGAGGATCGGGTCGTCGAACTGCTGCCACCAGCTGGTTTCGAAACGCGAGCGGTCGTAGCTACTGCTTTGCGCGCTGCTCAGCTGGGCATCTGCAGTCTGCGGTGCCTGGTAATCCGGGCCGACGGCGCAGGCCGTCAGTGCCAGTGCTAACAGGCTAATCGCTAGAGGTTTGGCGGTAATGGTCTTCATGCCTGTACCTCCTGCAGACGCGCGACTTTCTTCGCTTCACGCTTCTCCACAAAGGCGCGGATCAATACATAGAACAGCGGGGTCAGCAGCAGACCGAAGAAGGTTACGCCGAGCATGCCGCTGAACACGGCAACCCCCATGGCATGGCGCATTTCTGCGCCGGCGCCGGAGGACAGTACCAGTGGCACCACACCCATGATAAAGGCGAAGCTGGTCATCAGAATCGGCCGCAGACGCAGGCGGCAGGCTTCCAGCACCGCGCTGACGCGGTCCATGCCTTCTTCCTGTTTCTCCTTGGCGAACTCGACGATCAGGATGGCGTTCTTGCAGGCCAGTCCCACCAGTACGATCAAGCCGATCTGGGTAAAGATGTTGTTGTCGCCTCCCGCCAGGATTACCCCG
>NZ_JAUYGD010000061.1 GCF_030690725.1 Pseudomonas sp.
CGTTATCCTCTCCGTTGATCCGGAGCGTGAGCGCATTTCCCTCGGCATCAAGCAGCTGGAAGAAGATCCGTTCTCCGACTACGTTGCTGTTAACGATAAAGGCACCATCGTGCGCGGCATCGTTAAAGAAGTTGACGCCAAAGGCGCCATCATCACTCTGGCCGACGGCATCGAAGCCACTCTGAAAGCCTCCGAAATCAGCCGTGACCGCGTTGAAGACGCACGTAACGTTCTGAAAGAAGGCGAAGAAGTCGAAGCCAAAATCATCAGCGTTGACCGTAAGAGCCGCGTAATCAGCTTGTCGGTCAAGTCGAAAGACGTTGAAGACGAAAAAGAAGCCATCAAAGAAATGCGCAAGCAGGAAGTTGAAACTGCTGGTCCGACCACCTTGGGTGATCTGCTCCGCGCGCAAATGGAAAAACAGAACTAAGTTCGGTTTATCCAGAGAAAAAGGGCGACTTCGGTCGCCCTTTTTTGTGCCTGAAAATCGCTAAGGTGTTGTTTTATAGGCTGTTCAAATCCGACCAAGCATGCTAAAACCTGTTTATCTAGTGATCTAGCCGCTTGAAAAAGAAGGGAAAACCATGACCAAGTCGGAGTTGATCGAGCGCATCGTTACCCATCAGGGGCAGCTCTCGTCCAAGGATGTCGAGCTGGCGATCAAGACCATGCTTGAGCAAATGTCGCAGGCGCTGTCGACCGGTGACCGTATCGAGATCCGTGGCTTTGGCAGCTTCTCGCTCCACTACCGCGCGCCGCGTGTTGGGCGTAACCCGAAAACCGGTGACTCGGTCAGGCTGGATGGCAAGTTTGTGCCGCATTTCAAGCCGGGTAAGGAGTTGCGGGATCGGGTCAATGAAGATGAGTAACCAAGCTTAAACTGTCCGAGTGCGGCTTGTGTGCTTCTTGAAATCGTCATTTCCCTAGCGCTGCTTTCTCGTCGACTGAGACTGGCTTCGCGTTTTTATCATGGCATAATGCCGTCCTCTGAGCTGTCGGATCAGATGCAGCTTATCTCGTATTGCTATCTGTCGTTTGGTCGTGGACGTACTTTCCCTGAGTTAATGGATTAGCCGATGGACTTCCCCCATATCTTTCATCATGGTGAGGTGTCAGGCGTGGCCGGCTCTTGCCATCTACTGCTTATGGATAACGCCAGTAGTCTGTTGATCGATTGCGGCTTATTCCAGTGGGCAGAAACCTCGGTAGAGGGCAAAGCTTGGGGCGGGGTGGCTCGCCATCGACTTTCCCCTTGATGGCATCAACGAGCTGGAAGATATCATCCATCGGAAAAACACCGCGAATCAGCGCCCTCGTCCCCTCGGGGAAACGACTGCAGGAATGCAGGAGGTAGGGCGAAGCATGATGCCCGAGTCGAGAGTTAGGGGGAGGGTTTGGCGTCCAAAAACAGCCCCAATTCGACTGGTCCAGCCTCCCTATCATCCTCGACTCGCCACTGGTCAGTCGTTTCGGTTTACCGGGGGCTGGACCGCTTCTGGGATATCGAAGCCCTGTCGCGGGTCAAAAGAGGGCGCAGTCCTTTAGCGTTTCGTAATCTGATTACTGATCGATGATCATCGCTCGCGCCAGCCACGGTCAGTCGCCGGACTCAAGCCGCTCAGCCTGCAATCGTGATCGCTGGTAACGGCATGTGTTCCAGTAGCCGTATCGTCAACTGCCTCAAAGCCATGCTCGGGGATGATCGGCTGACGTATTGTTTGTGGGTTATCAGGCTAAAGGCATCGCTGGTCGGCAGATACTGCGGTTTGCACACAAAGGCGGGTATGTGGAAATGGACGAGAAGTGCTATGCCATCCGCGCTCAAGTGCATACCATAGGCGGTTATTCGGTCCATGCAGATCAAAAAGGATTTCTTGGATTTGTTACCAGTATGCGGCCAATGGCCGTCACAAGTGCGGATTGTGTATGTGGTGCTCTAGGCAAGGGGGCAGCGGAGAGGCGCACTCATGCTGCGATATCTTGAAAAAGTGCTTAGTGCGTTGATACCCGAATAATTTTTAATACCGAGGCCGCAGCTCTATGAGCGACATGCAAACTCCAGGCAACAGCCAAACTATTGCCCCACGATACGGCGATGAAATTGATTTGGTAGAGCTTTTTTATGGCCTGTGGGCGCAAAAGTGGCTGATTATTCTGGTCGCCATGTTGTGCGGCATAGGTGCAGCTATATATGCATTTTTTAGTACGCCAGTTTATGAGGCGCGCATTGCTGTGCAGCCGCCTACTCTCAGTGACATTGCCGGTTTCAACCAGGGCCGAATGGGTGATAACACAAGAGGTAATGGCTTAAAACTATTTGTGGTAGATGATGTTTATGCGGTTTTTGCCCGAAATCTCCAGTCTGATAGGTCTCGGCGTAATTTTTTTCGTGAGGTTTATTTGCCGTCTCTGGATGAAGCGCAGAGCTCTGGATCTCGAGATAGTCTTTATAAGGGTTTCAATAATAAGTTTAGTATCAATGTACCTGATAAAAACCAGCCGCAACGGTTTTCAGTTGCTGTCAACTATCATGCGCCACAATTGGCTTCAGCTTGGGCAAAAGAATTTATCGATCAGGTGGCTGAGCGGTCACTGACTGAAATGCTTGAAAACGCGGAGCGCGAACTTGCTGTGCAGGCGCGCAATATTGAGCAGCGAATCAAGTCTGAGCGGGTTGGTGCCAAGACTCGACGAGATGATCGAATTGTTCAATTACAAGAGGCCTTGACGGTTGCAGAGGCAATAGGGTTGGACAATCCTCCTGTAATTACAGGGAGGGTTTCAAATGAAAGTGAGCTTTCCGCATTCATGGACGGCAGTCTAATGTACATGCGTGGAACTAAGGCTCTGCGTGCGGAAATGCAAGTTTTGGTTGAGCGGTCATCCGATGATCCTTTCGTTCCAGAGCTACGTGAGTTAGAAGCTAAATATCAGGTGCTCTCGAGTGTAAGTATTGATCCCGAGAAGGTTGCAGTCTTTCGGCAAGACGGTGATATAGAAGTTCCAGATCAGCCCATTAAACCTAAAAAAGCTCTTGTCCTAGTTTTAGGTGTTTTACTGGGTGGGGTGCTGGGTGTTTTTGCCGCGCTTATTCGCCTGATGCTTATAAAGCGAGCAGTCAAGTTCTGATTTTTTAGTAGGGCTGAAAGTCTCAGGTGGGTGCGGCACGCTTCATAAGTTTCTGAAAATATATTAAGATTATGAATTTAAGTTAGATATACCGGAGTTGTTTAATGTCTCAGCAGAAGCAGTCCAGCATTAATAAATTCAAAAATAAGGAAGCCCTCGTAGGCATCGTCGGGCTCGGCTATGTCGGCCTACCCTTGATGTTGCGCTACAACGCTATTGGTTTTCGTGTGCTGGGCATAGATATCGATGAAAGCAAGGTGAGCAAGCTCAACGCCGGTCAGAGCTATATCGAGCATATCCCCGCTGAGAAAATCTCGGCTGCCTGCCAAAGTGGCTTCGAGGCCACTACCGATTTCCGCCGTATTAGCGAGTGTGATGCTCTGATTCTCTGCGTACCGACACCGCTGAACAAATACCGCGAGCCGGATATGAGCTTCGTGATCGATACCACCAATGCACTAAAGCCGTATCTGCGTGCAGGCCAGATCGTTTCGCTGGAAAGCACCACCTACCCAGGCACCACCGAGGAAGAGTTGCTGCCGCGTGTGCAGGAAGGGGGGTTGGTGGTAGGCGAGTCGATCTTCCTGGTCTATTCACCCGAGCGTGAAGACCCGGGCAACCCAAACTTCGAAACCCGTACAATCCCGAAAGTTATCGGCGGACACACCCCGGCCTGCCTGGAAGTTGGCATTGCTCTGTACGAACAAGCAATTGACCAGGTTGTATCAGTCAGTTCAACCAAAGCTGCAGAAATGACCAAGTTGCTGGAAAATATCCACCGTGCTGTCAACATCGGTTTGGTTAACGAAATGAAGATCGTTGCTGACCGTATGGGTATCGATATTTTTGAAGTGGTTGACGCTGCCGCGACCAAGCCATTCGGGTTCACTGCCTACTACCCTGGCCCCGGTCTGGGTGGCCACTGTATTCCCATCGATCCTTTCTACCTGACTTGGAAAGCCCGCGAATACGGCCTGCACACGCGTTTTATCGAGCTGTCCGGTGAAGTCAACCAAGCTATGCCCGAATACGTGCTGAGCAAGCTGATGGATGGTTTGAACGATAATGGCAAGGCCGTGAAGGGCAGCAAAGTGCTCGTGCTTGGTATTGCCTACAAGAAGAACGTTGACGACATGCGCGAATCGCCTTCTGTACAAATCATGGAGCTGATCGAAGCCAAGGGTGGCATCGTCGCTTACAGTGATCCGCATGTTCCTGTCTTCCCCAAAATGCGTGAGCACCACTTCGAGTTGAGCAGCGAAGACCTGACTGCCGATACCCTTGCCAGCTTTGACGCAGTGATCTTGGCCACTGATCACGATAAGTTCGATTATGAACTGATTAAGCAACACGCCAAACTGATCGTGGATAGCCGTGGCAAATACCGTGCCCCGGCTCTGCATATCATCAAAGCCTGATCACTGACCCTCAATAAAATTGCCAGGCAAGCCCGATTAATAACCTGCCTGGTACTGATGCAATGCAAGGAACACCCATGAAAAACTTCGCCCTGATCGGTGCTGCCGGTTACATTGCTCCCCGACATATGCGCGCTATTAAGGACACCGGCAACGTACTGGTCTCTGCCTACGACATCAACGACTCGGTTGGTATCATCGACAGCATCTCGCCGCAAAGCGAGTTCTTCACCGAGTTCGAACGCTTCCAAGAGCACGCTTATCGCCTGAAGCGTGATCCGGCCACTGCACTCGACTATGTCGCCGTTTGCTCGCCAAACTACCTGCACCATTCGCATATCGTCGCGGGCTTGCGCCTGGGTTGCGATGTCATCTGCGAAAAACCGCTGGTCCCTACCCCGGAAAATCTCGACGAGCTGGCCTTGGTCGAGCTGGAAACCGGCAAGCGCCTCTACAACATCCTGCAACTGCGTCACCACCAGGCCATCCTCAGCCTTAAGGACAAGGTCGCCCGCGAAAACAGCGAACACAAATACGATGTTGAGCTGACCTACATCACCTCGCGCGGCAAGTGGTACATGGAGAGCTGGAAAGGCGACCCGCGCAAATCCTTTGGCGTGGCCACCAATATCGGTGTGCACTTCTACGACATGCTCCACTTCATCTTTGGCAAGCTGCAGCGCAACGTCGTGCACTTCGTTTCAGACTATAAAGCTGCTGGCTATCTGGAGTACGAGAACGCCCGCGTGCGCTGGTTCCTCTCCATCGACGCCAACGACCTGCCAGACTCCGTCAAAGGCAAAAAACCGACCTACCGCTCCATCACAGTTAATAGTGAGGAGATGGAGTTCTCCGAAGGCTTCACTGATCTGCACACCACCAGTTACCAGGAAATTCTCGCGGGCCGAGGTTACGGTATCGAAGACGCCCGTCACTGTGTGGAGACCGTGAACACCATCCGTTCTGCTCCCATTGTCAGCGTGCAGAACGATGACGGCCACCCGTTTCTCAAAACCCTGAACCGCTGAGATCGCCATGTCCCACTACCAGCACTCCAGCGCCATCGTCGATGACGGAGCACAAATAGGTGACGGCTCGCGCGTATGGCATTTCGTTCACGTCTGTGGCGGTGCCCGCATCGGTAAAGGGGTATCCCTTGGTCAAAATGTCTTTGTCGGCAACAAAGTTGTAATCGGTGACAACTGCAAGGTGCAGAACAATGTCTCCGTCTACGACAACGTTACTCTTGAAGAGGGCGTGTTCTGCGGCCCGAGCATGGTATTCACCAATGTCTACAACCCACGTTCACTGGTCGAGCGCAAGGATCAGTACCGCGACACCCTGGTAAAGAAAGGTGCCACCCTCGGCGCCAACTGCACCATTGTCTGCGGTGTGACCATTGGTGAGTACGCTTTCGTCGGTGCAGGTGCGGTAGTCAATAAGGACGTACCTGCTTATGCACTGATGGTGGGTGTACCTGCACGCCAGATTGGCTGGATGAGTGAGTTCGGCGAGCAACTGGCCTTGTCAGTCGCCGGCGAGGGCGAAGTTGCCTGTCAGCACACCGGCGTCCGTTATGTATTGAATGGCACAACCCTGAGCAAAGTGGATGCGCAATAAATGATCGAGTTCATCGACCTGAAAACCCAGCAAGCACGCATCAAGGACAAGATCGATGCCGGTATCCAGCGTGTTCTTGCCCATGGCCAGTATATTCTTGGCCCAGAGGTCACTGAGCTGGAAGAAAGGCTAGCCGCCTTTACCGGAGCCAAATACTGCATCACCTGCGCCAACGGCACTGATGCATTGCAGATTGCGCAAATGGCGTTTGGTATCGGCCCAGGCGATGAAGTCATCACACCGGGATTCACCTACATTGCTACTGCCGAAACAGCGGCCCTGCTTGGTGCTAAGCCGGTGTATGTAGATATTGATCCGCGCACCTATAATCTAGATCCACAGCTGCTGGAAGCCGCCATTACCCCGCGCACCAAGGCGATTATTCCCGTCTCGCTCTATGGGCAATGTGCCGATTTCGATGTGATCAACGCTATTGCCGTTAAACACGGCATTCCAGTAATTGAAGATGCGGCACAGAGTTTTGGTGCTACTTACAAGGGCAAGCGCTCTTGCAACTTGAGTACCATTGCATGCACCAGTTTCTTCCCCAGCAAGCCATTAGGATGCTATGGCGATGGGGGGGCGATTTTCACTAATGACGACGAACTGGCAAAAGTTCTACGTCAGATCGCTCGGCATGGCCAGGATCGCCGTTACCACCATATTCGGGTTGGCGTTAACAGCCGCCTAGACACCCTTCAGGCAGCAATTTTGCTCCCTAAGCTTGAAATTTTCCCGAGCGAATTGGAACAGAGACAAGAACTGGCCCACAACTATTCCAACCTGTTCGAAGAGGCTGGCATCTGCGCGCCTTTCGTTGAGACTCATAATCGCAGCGCCTGGGCTCAGTACACCTTACAAGTGAAAAATCGTGATGTTCTGCAAGCTGAGCTAAAAACGCAGGGAATCCCCGCTGCCGTGCATTATCCAATCCCCCTCAACAAGCAGCCCGCTGTAGTCGATAGCAGTGCTTACTTGCCCGTAGGTGATGCCGTTGCTGAAAAAGTGATAAGTCTGCCGTTTCATCCATATATGAGGAAAGACGACATAGAAAAAGTAGTCCGGGCAGTCATGTCCTAAGGACGAACATTTATGAACTATCGCCCCGATATCCAGGGCCTACGCGCTATTGCTGTGCTGGCCGTCATACTTTTTCACTTCAATCCCGCTTGGCTGCCCGGCGGATTTGTTGGCGTTGACGTGTTTTTGGTTGTATCCGGCTATCTTATTGTCAGCATCCTGTTGGAAAAGAAAGCCCAGCCCCACTACCAGCTCAGCAAGACATTACGCTACTTCTATGTAAGCCGCTTTAAACGTATCGCCCCAGCATATTTCGTCATGCTAGTTCTGGTTTCGCTATCGGCAGCGGTTTTTTTTCTACCACCGGATCTGTCTATCTATAAGGAAGGTTTAAATAAGGCTGTTTGGTTTAACAGCAATAATTATTTTGCAGATTTTGGTGACTATTTTTCCTCTGCTACCCATGAGCAGCCTCTTCTGCACACGTGGTCACTTGCTGTGGAAATCCAGTTTTACCTACTGGCCCCTTTGATAGTCTTACTGCTGCCGACCAAATCACTAAAATTTTTGTTTGTCGCATTGTTGGTAACTTTGACTGCCATAGCAGAATATCGTCTGCGCGTGCTGGGCATACAGCAGGCTACCTACTACAGCCTGTATGCCCGCCTGCCAGAATTCTTTGCTGGCGGCCTGGTCGCTCTGTTCATCCGCACATCAGCGGGGGGAAGTCCTTGGCTAAGCGCTCTTGGGCTGGCCCTGGTATTGGCTTCGGCTGCGACCCAACCCTTACTCGGCCCATTCCCTGGGTTGGTTGCCATGCTGCCCGTAGCTGGCGCGGTACTTATTTTGCTAAACCCGGCACAAGGGTTTACAGGGCAACTGTTGTCCAACAAGCCCATGGTGTGGTTGGGTAAATTGTCGTATTCCCTCTACCTGTGGCACTGGCCGGTATTGGCCTTGCTGCGTTATTACACAGGTTCGCAGGTGCTCGATATACCGTTTAGCCTGTTATTCATCACAATGACTCTGCTTCTGGCCATCTCCTCATTCTATTGGGTGGAAACCCCGCTGCGCGCTCATCGCACGCGTATCCGGCAGGCGCTGGTCTACAGTTTGTTGGCGGGTACCGTTCTTGTAACCAGCCCAATTATCGGGGAAATCAGCCAAACGCTATCGCCACCGCAACTGCCCGTTGAGTATCGGCGTTACGCTGACCCAACCACCATTTGTCATGGCCAGATCGTGGGCGACTGCTTAAAAGGCGACCTGAGCAGCAATAAAGAAGTGCTGGTACTCGGTGATTCGCATGCAGCCATGCTCAATCTTTTTTTTGACCAGCTGGGTCAGGAGCTCGGCTTTAAAGCACGGATAATAACTGCAAGTAGTTGCGTGACCATTCCCGGGTTCGACTATCAACGCCTTGCTGAGTGGGCGCAAAAACCCTGCCTGGAACAGATTGAACAAGCGAAGAAACATCTGGCTAACGCCCATGTGGTATTTCTTGCCGCCAGTTGGAATTGGCAATTGGCTTCTGAGGATTTCAACAGTGCTTTACATGCCTTTCTTTCGGCTCAAAGCCTTGCAGGCGCAGAGCTCTACATCTTAGAGCAAGAGCCCCTGCTGAGTAAAAACCCGCTACGCGCAATACGTTTCAAGGCTCTCGGGCTGGAGCCGAAAATAGACATTGATCCAGCATACCTGCAAGCCAATGCAGCTTTGCAACACATTGTGGGAGGTTACTCAGGGGTCAGCAGCCTAAATTTTGAAGTGTCAGGGTTCTTTGCTGACGTGCCATTCATAGATGGCATACCGATTTATTTCGATGAGCACCATCTGAATGAAGTAGGTACCAAGCGTTACGCCGCCGTGGCGTACAGCGCATTCAAAGACATTATGGATTGAAGCCGAATGCGCAGGTTACTCCCTAAAAGCAGTTACGCCCGAAACGTACTTACATTAATGACGGGTACCAGTCTGGCGCAGGCCATACCGATTGCCATCAGTCCGATTTTGACGCGCTTATACAGCCCCGAGGAGTTTGGCCGTTTTGCGCTTTATATGGCAGTGGCGATGATCGCAGGCGTGCTGGTTAGCGGGCGCTATGAGTTGGCGATTCTCCTGCCGCGACATGATCGTGATGCGTTGCACATCGCTGCTTTGGCCGTCGCCCTGAGTATTGTGATCAGTACGATGTTGCTGGGTTTCGTGATCTTTTATGCCGATTCTATTGCCAGCCTGCTAGGTGACGCGACGTTGGCACCCTGGCTTTACTGGGTGCCTGCATCAACCCTGTTGTTGGGGGTTTATCAGAGCCTTAATTACTGGAGTAATCGCAAGGCCCAGTACAAACGTCTCGCCATCAGCCGTACAGTCCAGAGCGGTAGTGCCGCGCTAGGGCAGCTGGGATGCGGCTATGCGGGCACTGGTGCCGTGGGTTTGGTTGCCGGGCAAGTATCAGGACAAGTACTGGCAACTGGCGTGCTGGCTCGTTTAATCTGGCATGAAGATCGTGCGCTTATTCGCGCCTTGAGGCCCTTGCGCAGCTTTGCATTGGCTAAAAAATACATCAATTTCCCCAAATATCTGATTGTCGCCCATGGGTTTAATACAGCCTCCGGTCAAATGCCGGTATTGCTGCTCAGCGCGTTATTTGCTACGTCGGCTGCAGGTTTTTTTACCCTAACTCAACGGGTAATGGCTGCCCCTATGTCTCTGGTTGCAAATGCCTTGGGTGATGTTTTTCGTCAAGAAGCCAGTCAAGCATATATATGTAAAGGCAACTGTAAGGAGATTTACAAAAATACATTTAAACGGCTGCTTTATATCTCAATACTTCCGTTTGCAATTTTTTTCATTGTTGCACCTGATTTATTTGCCTGGGTGTTCGGCGAGCAGTGGCGGGTGGCGGGCGAATATGCACAAATTTTAACCCCTATGGCGTTCTTTCAGTTTATTACTAGCCCTTTAAGCGCCATGTTTATGATTGCGGAGAAACAAAGTTTTGATTTGTATTGGCAGGTGTTTCTTTTTGTTTCTGTGGTCGTATCATTTTTGATTGGTAAAGCTGCTGGAGATTCGACGTGTGCTTTAATGTTTTTTTCTTTGGCTTATTGCGTGGCTTACATCATTAATGGATGTATGACTTACCATTTTGCAAAAAATCCAGCTAGATGATGAAGGCACATATGAGGATTCTATTAATAACGCAAGGTGTTTCAAGGGTGGTTGAGCCTTTGGTAAACTCTGGTCATGATGTTGTTGGGATTCTTGAGTCTATGCCGCGGGGGTATGATGGTTCTGTAAAAAATCCCAAGATAATTTTTCTCCTCAAAAAGCTATACAGCTTGGTCAAGGGGCAGGATATTTTTCTTTCGGATTACTGCAAGAGAAAAAAGATTGAATATGGTTATATTTGGAAGGGTAATGCCAAGGATTCTTCGCTTTGGATAGAGTCGCTGAGGCCGGATTTAATAGTGGTTTTTAGTATGTCTCAGCTGTTGAAGGAAGATATTTTAAATATTCCACGCTTTGGTGTTATTAATCTTCATCCGTCCTATCTTCCGAGTTACAGAGGGGCGAATCCAGATTTTTGGCAATATTACGACATGGAAATGAACCCCGGGGCCACAGTGCATTATGTGGATGCAGGGGAAGATACCGGGGACATTATTTTTCAGGACCGTGTACATATTCCACTTGGGACCAAGTCCCCGATACGTCTAGATAAGCTGATTGGAGAAATTGGAGTTTCCTTGATGTTGAAGGCGGTTGATGCTATTGCGCAAGGAAATGCTCCTAGAACACCCCAGCCTATGCAAAGCCCAACAAATCGTTCGCGTAACCTATTGCTAAATGAGCACGCTCAGATCATTGATTGGCAAGGTTGGTCAATTGAACGTGTGTGGCATGTATTACGAGGTACCGAATCGTGGCTAAATGCAGTTCCTCCACCTGAGGGGCTATTCGCAGGGCAGCGTTGGTCCGTTCTAGGTTGTGAGAAAACAGATACGGCACAAGGTGAGATCGGTACAATTGGTAAGCATAAAAATAAAAAGTGCATTTTTGCTCGTGATGGAGTCGTTTATATTGAAATTAATTTTAATATAAAAAATTTCATTCTTAAATTTTTTAAATAATCTATTTATGGGATTCAGTTTGTCTACTCATCACGATAAATACCGCGCTCTTTGCCGCAGTGAATCCTCAATTCCGCTCTTTAGCCAAGCTTGGTGGTTGGATGCGGTGGCGGGGGAGAACGGCTGGGATGTGGCTCTGGTAGAAAAAGGTGATGTCATCGTCGCTGCTATGCCCTATGTTGTGCAGCATCGGTATGGTTTTAGGGTGATTGGGCAGGCCAATTTGACGCAAACCCTTGGGCCTTGGCTGCGTGATGCTGGCGGTAAGTCCACAACTAAACTGTCGCAGCAAAAAGAGTGGTTGCAAGCATTGATTACTCAGCTGCCCACTTTTGCCCACTTTAACCAAAGCTGGCATTGGAGAATGAGCAATTGGCTGCCGTTCTATTGGGCTGGGTTTACGCAAACTACTCGCTACACCTATATTCTGAGCGACTTGGCCGATGAGCAGTGTTTATGGAAGGGCTTCCAGGAAAATATCCGTGGGGATATCAAAAAGGCCATTAACCGTTTCAATTTGCGGGTGCGAGATGATTTGCCGCTAGAAGATTTTATGGCACTAAATCGAATGACCTTTGCCCGTCAAGGAATAGCGGTACCATATACAGAAGAGTTCGTTTACAACCTTGATCAGGCGTGTGCTGACAATTATGCACGCAAGATTTTCATTGCTGAAGACGAGCAAGGCCGCCATCACGCAGGTGTTTATATCGTATGGGATCAAAACAGCGCCTATTATCTCATGGGGGGCGGTGATCCAGAACTGCGCAACAGTGGTGCAACCAGCCTATGCATGTGGGAGGCGATCAAGTTTGCCGCTACTGTGACACAGAGCTTTGATTTTGAGGGGTCGATGATGGAGCCGGTCGAAAAGTTTTTTCGTGCATTTGGTGCACAGCAAACCCCGTACTTCAACGTCAGTAAAACCCCATCGCGCATTCTCAAAACAGCCTTTTTTCTGCGTAGCCTAAAGGGTGAGCAATGATGGTGCGTAAGGTTTGGCATACCCCTGCGGCGATCAGTTGGTTGCAGGCTTTGCTCGCTGAGCGTTTCGGCCAGGCTTTTGATTTGCAACTGTTACCTGGTGAGACGCGCATTGTGCTCCGTTTGCCTGGCGATACACGCTTTATCACCCTGGCTCTGGATGGCGCTACCTTTAGTCGTGCCGATTCCGACCTGCCTTGCGCTCAATGGAATGCAGGGGCAGAAGGCTGGCAGGTTGCATTGCCCGGCAATCTGCCCGCCCCCGGTGTTGCGCAACTCCCCGCGCCATTGATTATAGCCACTGATAGCGGTTGGCATATCGGCTACGACATACTGGGCTTGACCTATTGGATGCTTACGCGCCAGGAAGAAGTTGGACGTACAGACTTGGACGGCCACGGGCGTTTTCCTGCTGCAGCTTCCCATGCTTACAAAAATGGCTACTTGCACCGTCCGATTGTCGATGAGTGGCTTTTGATTGTCGCCCAGGCCATCAAGTTAGCGTGGCCTGCACTAGGGCTCAAGAGTACCGAGTATTCACTGCAGCTGACTCATGATGTCGATTCACCCGCGCGATATGGCTTTTCCAACGCTAAACGCTTTATCAGGAGCGTTGCTGGTGACCTTATAGTCCGGAAGAGTTTGCGTGCTGCGTTGAGAGCTCCATCTCTGTTCTTTGGAGGGCGCAACCAGCTGCATCCTAGTGATCCACTTAATACGTTTGACTGGATTATGGATCGTTCAGAAGAGTATGGTTTGAAAAGTGCTTTCTACTTTATCTGTGGTCGTACCGACCCTTTACGAGATGCGCTATACGATGTTGACGACCCCGCGATCCGAAAATTAATCCGGCGCATACATAATCGCGGTCATGAAATCGGCTTACATCCGAGTTTTGGTACTTTCCTCCAGCCTGACGCAATTGCTATTGAAGCGGCGGCCCTCAAAAGAGTTTGTGCGGAAGAGGGGGTTTTTCAGTCATCGTGGGGAGGGCGCATGCATTTTTTACGATGGAAGCATCCTGAGACCATGCGTGCCTGGGACGATGCAGGGATGCATTACGATAGTACGCTTGGATATCCTGAAACACCTGGCTTCCGATGCGGTACCTGTATCGAGTACCAAGCCTTCGATCCGGTTGCCAACGTCCCACTTCGTCTTCGAATCAGGCCATTGGTTGCGATGGACGTGAGTGTGATCGCCGATCAATACCTTGGGCTGGGTACATCAGATAAAGCATGTGATGAGTTTTATCGGGTAGCTGAGGCCTGTAGGAGTGTAGGTGGAACATTTGCACTGTTATGGCATAACTGCCAGTTGGAAACGTCGGTTGATAGGGCGTTATTTTTGAAGGTATTGGATTCAGCCACAAGAACAGGTTATTGACGTCATGCAAGCTACTTGTATTGTTGTCCCGACTCTAATAAGAGAAAGTAGGATTTTGTCAGTTGGGGTTTTTTGTTTTGTTGTTTTGACGACGATTTCTGGTTTGGTGACTACATATGAAGCGCGTGAAGTCATTTACTTATTTAGGATGATGGCCGCGGGCTTTGTTTTAATTGCTACTCTTTTTGTTTTTTTTAAACTTCATATTCCTAAAATCGTTGCTGTTGCTTTGTTGTGTTATTTTTTGGGATTTATATACGCAACTTTTGTGGCGGCGATTTCAGGTGGTTTGGAGGTTTCTGGCCAATACATGTTGCTTGACTTTGTTGTGCCGCTATGTGGAATTGTCTTGTTTGGTGCGCGATTTAATGAGTCGGCTCAAGTTTTTTCGGATAATTTTTTAAATTTATTTTTAGTCTATGCTGTTGTGGCGTTTTTACTAACTGTAATATTTGGTGGCGTTTCCATTCAATTTCCTCCTAGATTTATCTTTGAAGTGGGCTCTGATGAAATAGGACGAGAGGAAAATTATAGTCTAGGTATAACCAGTTTTTATGTTTTGGCTTCAATTGCTGCATCAGTCGGTATTGTTCGTTCAGGTATTAGTTTTCGAAGTGTGATTTATTTATTTCTTCTGCTGCTATTTTTGTTTTTGTCTGTGCTTGGAGGGGGGCGTGGGGAAATCATGGCAGGTATTCTTGTTATTTCTTTTCTTCTACTGAGGGATCGTAGAGTTCGTTTAATTTCAATTGGTGCATTGGTTTTTTGTGCGGCAATTGCTTTTGTTTTTGATTGGGATTTGTTGTTTGAAGGTTTTGTTGTACTGCAAAGATTCCAGCTTATTTTTGAAGGGGATATGAGTGCTAGAGATTTATTGCTTATGAATGCTTTTGAGTTGTTGTTAGATAAATCTTTATGCCTTTTTTTAGGCTGTGGGCCCGGGTTTTTCCAAAAGTATTATGGTTATGGGTTTGGGCTTTATCCGCACAACTCAATTGCAGAGGCTGTTTTGATATTTGGTCTTCCTCTTTTTTTGTTTGCGATGTTTTTTGCAGTGTATGGTTTTTTTAGATATTTTAAGATGGTTCGAGAAGGAGATTTTTTTATGGTATTTTTCATTTATAATTTTTTCGTTAGTCTCAAGAGTGGATATTTTCTAGGGTCGTGGAATTTGGTTGCTGGAGTGTTTTTATTTATTGGGATTGGTTTTCTTAGGTTCTCATATTCTAGTTCTTCGAATCATCACTTGGCTGAAAGTTAAGATGTGCTTTGGATTTGTTTGCAGGGGTGTTTAAGTTTATGCGTTCTATCTCGTATGTTTTCTCAAGAGTTATTCGAAAGCTTCGTGGAAGTTCTATTGCGCTCAGCTGTATTCATGGGGATTCGAAAGTCGAGTCGGGAAGTACCGTTGTAAATTCGACTTTATCTAGGCACTCATTCTGCGGCTATGACTGCTCGATACTGAATTGCGACATCGGTGCATTTTGCTCTATTGCGAGCCGGGTTTCGATCGGCGGTGTAAGACATCCTACAGAGTTTGTTTCAACTAGCCCCGTGTTTTTGTCTCACAAGGATAGTGTTAAGGCGAAATTTGCTACTCATGATTATCTACCGATCATCCGCACAGTTGTCGGGAATGACGTATGGATCGGTGAGGGTGCTTTTATCAAAGCTGGTGTTAAAGTTGGCGATGGTGCCGTTATTGGAATGGGGGCTGTTGTTACAAAGGATGTTGCGCCCTACTCAATTGTCGCGGGAAATCCAGCTCGACTAATTCGCATGCGGTTCGATAATGATATTGTCGAGGCTCTTCTTAAAATGCAGTGGTGGAGCTTGCCGGATTCTGAGTTGCATCGGTTAGGCGCCGGTTTTAATGATCCCCATGCGCTCTTGCGTTCAGAAGGGCTTCTATGAAAATCGTCCATCTTTGTGTCTCGTGTTTTTATATCGATGGTTTTTCCTATCAGGAAAATGAGCTGGTAGCTCAAAATATTTTGGATGGGCATGACGTCATAGTTATTGCTTCCACCGAAACATACGGTGAAGATCGAAATATTTCGTATATGGAACCTGGGGAATATGTCGGGAGTGATGGGGCAAAAGTTTTCCGTTTACCCTATCGGAAACTCCTGCCACATACTGTGATGAAAAAACTTAGGATGCACCCTGGGGTATATCAGCTACTTAAAAGGGAGGCTCCGGACGTAATACTTTTTCATGGTCTCTGTGGTTGGGAGTTGCTTACAGTCGCGAATTATAAGCGTTCACATCCTGCCGTTAAGCTTTACGTTGACAGTCATGAGGACTTTAATAACAGTGCGCGTACTTTTGTGTCGAAGTATTTTTTGCATTTAGGGTTCTATCGTTCAATTGTCAAACGGTGTCTCTCTCGCATCGATAAAATTCTGTGTATTTCGGTGGATACAATTAATTTTGTTCGCGATTTTTATGATGTGCAACAAGCTGCGATTGAGTTTTTCCCGCTAGGGGGGAAGACTTACACAGACGATGAATTCTCTAGCGTGCGGTTGAAAACTAGGGAGAGTTATTCTATTCGTTCAGATGAGGTTGTTTTTATTCAGTCTGGAAAAATTGATCGCACAAAGAAGTTGTTGGAGTCTTTGGCGGCATTTACTGTTCTGGAAGATTCAAGTTTTCGCTTCTTTATTGTCGGGCATTTGCATGACGAAATTGCAGGTGAAGTGCAGACTTTTATAAATAGAGATTCTCGCATTAAGTTTTTGGGCTGGAAGTCGCCCGGCGAATTACGTGATTTGCTCTGTGCTGCAGATATTTATGTGCAGCCGGGCAGTCAATCGGCCACTATGCAAATGAGCCTGTGTTGTCGTTGTGCGGTCATACTTGACGATGTCCCTAGCCATAAACCTTTTTTGAACGATAATGGGTGGCTTGTCGGTAAGGATCTTGCCCTTGAAAATGCATTTAATCTTGCAGCAAAAAATAGCGATGGTTTGCCTTTGATGGCTCAGAATTCGGCTGCAGTAGCCGCGCGCTTACTTGATTACAAGGCGCTTGCCGCTAGGCTTTATAAATAGTCTTTAATTAAATATTTCTTAAGTAGATATATAAATATGAGTAAGAATATTCAGCTACCTTATCAGGTTTGTAGAACGTGTATTATGGACACAAGTGATCCTAATATTTCCTTCGGCGCTGATGGGGATTGTGATTATTGCAATAACTTTAAGCTCGAAATTCAGCCGAATTGGCATACTGATACGCAGGGTGCTGCCGAACTGGCTGTTTGGGCTGAGAAAGTCAAGGCTGAAGGAAAAGGTAAAGACTTTGACTGTATTATCGGCTTGAGTGGCGGCCTTGATAGCTCTTACGCTGCGTATGTTGCCAAGGAAAAAATGGGCTTGCGTCCGCTGCTTTTTCATGTGGATGCAGGGTGGAATACTGATCAGGCGGTCGGGAATATTGAAAAGCTGGTTGACGGCTTGGGCCTCGATCTTTATACCGATGTGATTAATTGGCAGGAAATGAAGGATCTTCAGCTGGCCTTCCTTCGGTCGCAAATTGCGGATCAGGACTTGCCGCAGGACGGTGCTTTCTTTTCTTCTCTCTATAAGTTTGCCCGTAAACATCGGATAAAGTATGTCATTACTGGGGCTAATTTTTCTACGGAGTGTTGCCGGGAGCCAGAGGAGTGGGGTGGGTATCCTGGAATCGACAAAACGCTTTTTAAAGATATTCATCGTAAATTCGGCACGCGCGAGCTAAAGACTTTTCCGTTGGTAGATATTTTCGTCTACAAAGTGCTTTACCAGAAATTACTGGGTATGACTGTCGTCAAACCGCTTAATCTGGTTCCCTACATCAAGAAGGATGCTGAAGCCGAGCTTGAGCGCCTTTTCGGGTGGCAAAAATTTCAGCACAAGCACCATGAGTCTCGCTTTACACGTTTCTACGAAGACTATTGGATGCCTCGCAAATTTGGCTTCCATAAGCGTCGTGCGCATTTTTCCAGTCTTATCATGACCGGCCAGATGACTCGCGATGAAGCGTTGAAGCGCCTCTCTAAGCCTGAGATGGATGAGCATTTTCTTAAACAGGAATTTGAGTATGTGGCCAATAAGCTTGACCTGACTGTTGCCGAGCTGCAGGACATCTTTGAAGGTGAAAATAAGACTTATCGGGACTACAAGAACAAACGTTGGTTTATTGGTGTTGGGGCAAGCGTAATGCGCAGGCTTGGCCTTGAGAGAAGGTTGTTTCGATGATTCATATTGTCGATTATGGGCTTGGCAATATTCAGGCCTTTGTGACGATGTACAAACGCTTGGGCATAGAAACCGTGCTCGCTAAAACAGAGAGTGATTTGTGTAATGTACGCAAACTCATTCTTCCGGGTGTTGGCGCTTTTGATCATGCCATGGAGCTGCTTGATGCTTCCGGAATGCGTCAACCGTTGGAGCAGCTGGTTCGGCAGGATAAGGTTCCTGTTTTAGGTATTTGCGTTGGCATGCAGATTCTCGCTTGCTCTAGCGAGGAGGGGCACGGTGCAGGGCTTGGCTGGGTTGATGGGCGTGTACGCAGTTTTGCGGGCAATGCAGCCTCTGCTGCATTGCCGATGCCCCATATGGGCTGGAATGATGTAGAGCCGGCAGCTGGTTCACCCTTGTTCAAAGGCCTTGAAGAGGATGCGCGTTTCTATTTCCTGCACTCCTACTACTTTGAATGCGCAGTCCCTACCAATAGTGCGGCAAGGGCCGAATACGGTTTTAACTTTGATTGCGCGGTACAAAACGACAACGTATATGGCGTGCAGTTTCACCCGGAAAAGAGCCATCACTGGGGGGGCGCGCTTTTAAAGAATTTCGCGGAGCTTTGATATGTTGCGGCCGAGAATTATCCCTTGCTTGCTGGTTCATCAGGGCGGTCTGGTCAAGACTGTCGAGTTCAAGCATCCAAAGTACGTCGGTGATCCAATCAATGCCGTCAAGATTTTCAACGAGAAAGAGGCGGATGAGTTGGTTGTGTTGGATATCGACGCAACTGTCAAAGGGGCTGAGCCCGACTACCGCATGATCGCTAATCTAGCCGCTGAGTGTCGTATGCCGCTCTGTTATGGTGGCGGTGTGCGGAGCCCACAGCAAGCGAAGAGGATCATTGGTCTCGGTGTTGAGAAGGTCGCAATGAGCGCGGCGGCTGTAGAGGATGTTAGCCTTGTTTCACGAACCGCCGACGCTGTTGGCCGGCAGAGTGTGGCGGTGGTGTTAGATGTACGTAAGAGAACCGGGTTGTTTTCCAAAGGTTATGAGGTCTTCACCCGCAACGGTAAGCAGGTTCATAAGGGTGACCCGATTGAAATTGCTCTGAGAATGCAGGAAGCCGGAGCCGGTGAAATTGTGATCAATTCGATTGATCGGGACGGCCAGATGAAGGGGTATGACCTCGCGTTGGCTGCAAGAATGAGGCAGGAGTTGCGTGTTCCTCTCACGCTTTTGGGGGGGGCTGGTTCGCACCAAGATATAGAGGCGCTGGTGGCTGAGTGTGGTGTCGTCGGTGCTTCGGCTGGCAGCCTGTTTGTGTTCAAGGGGCCTTATCGCGCGGTACTGATTAATTATCCCAACCCTGAGCAGAAAGATGGGATTTGTCGCGCTGGCTTGGCTACACACTTTTCTTAATAAGCGAAATCATATGTTCAAGAACAAGACTCTTTTGATCAGCGGCGGTACCGGCTCCTTCGGTAATGCTGTTCTAAAAAACTTTCTCGACACTGATATCGCTGAGATCCGTATTTTCAGTCGTGATGAGAAAAAACAGGACGACATGCGCAAGCGCTATGCCAGCCCTAAACTCAAGTTCTATATTGGCGATGTTCGTGATTACCAGAGCATTCTGAATGCAACTCGCGGTGTGGATTACATCTTTCATGCGGCAGCTCTGAAGCAGGTACCGTCCTGCGAATTTCACCCGATGGAAGCGGTTAAGACCAACGTGTTGGGTACTGAAAATCTACTGGAAGCCGCGATCCAGAATGGTGTCAAGCGCGTTGTTTGTCTGAGTACGGATAAGGCTGTTTACCCGATCAACGCCATGGGGATTTCCAAGGCAATGATGGAAAAGGTCATGGTCGCCAAGTCCCGTAATCTGGAAGGTACCGGCACGGTGATCTGCGGTACTCGCTACGGTAACGTCATGGCCTCGCGCGGCTCGGTTATTCCGCTGTTTATTGAGCAGATACGTGCGGGTACGCCGCTGACCCTTACCGATCCGAACATGACGCGCTTTATGATGACCTTGGCGGATGCCGTGGATCTGGTGTTGTATGCCTTTGAGCATGGCAACAATGGCGATATGTTCGTGCAGAAGGCTCCGGCCGCTACAGTGGAGGTCTTGGCCAAGGCGCTGACTGCATTGGTTGGTAAGCCGGAACATCCGATTCAAGTGATCGGTACCCGTCATGGCGAGAAACTCTACGAGGCATTGCTCAGTCGCGAGGAAATGGCCTGTGCCGAGGATCGAGGTGAGTACTTCCGTGTGCCGCCAGACCTAAGAGACCTTAATTACTCAAAATTCGTGGAGCAGGGCGAGGAAAAAATTTCCCGTACCGAGGATTACAACTCGCATAACACTGAACGCTTGGATGTTGAGGGTATGCAGCGCTTGCTCCTTAAGTTGGACTTTATGCGCGCTATTCAGCGTGGCGAACACGCTGCTGCCGAGGAATAAGCGATGAAAGTGCTAATCACGGGGGCTGATGGTTTTGTCGGCAAAAACTTGCAGGCTCACCTTGGCGAGCGCAGCGACGTTGAGGTGCTGCGCTTCACTCGCGATGACTCAATGGCTGTGTTGCCGGCCTTGGTGGCACAGGCAGATTTCGTTTTCCACTTGGCGGGGGTCAATCGTCCCGAAGACCCTGATGAGTTCAAGCGCGGCAATACAGATCTGACTCATGCGCTCTGCAATGCGATTGTATCCAGTGCTCGCCAGACTCCGTTGCTGTACACCTCTTCCATCCAGGCGGAGCTGAACAACGCCTACGGGATCAGTAAGCGTGGGGCTGAAGAAGCCATGCAAGTGCTGGCTGCCCAGCATGGCTCGCCGGTCTATCTCTTTCGTTTGCCGAATGTATTTGGCAAGTGGGCGCGCCCAAACTACAACTCAGCTGTTGCGACTTTTTGCCACAATATTGCGCGTGATTTACCGATACAGATCAATGACCCTGAAGCCTGCATCAGCCTTGTCTACATTGACGATGTAATTGAGAGTTTCATTGCAGTAATGGAGGGTAGGCGAGTTGGTCAATCCTTCGTTAGTGTCACACCGGAGTACAGCATTACTGTCAGCGAACTGGCTAAGCAACTTCACACCTTCCGCGATAGCCGTGCGTCGATGATCACCGAGCCTGTTGGTACTGGATTGGTTAGGGCATTATATTCCACCTACCTCAGTTACCTGCCACCCGAGCGCTTCACCTATGAAGTGCCGAAGTATGGCGATCAGCGTGGCGTGTTCGTGGAAATGCTCAAGACCAAAGATTCGGGGCAGTTCTCCTACTTTACCGCTCATCCTGGTATCACCCGTGGCGGACATTATCACCACTCCAAGACCGAAAAATTTCTGGTCATCAAAGGCAAGGCCTGTTTTCGTTTTCGCCACATCGTATCGGGCGATTTTTATGAGTTGTTCACTGATGGTGAACAACCGGAAATCGTCGAGACAGTGCCCGGCTGGACCCATGACATCACCAATGTCGGCGATGAGGAAATGATTGTGATGCTCTGGGCTAACGAGATTTTTGACCGTGAGCATCCGGATACCTTCACTCGTCCTGTCGGCACCGAAGCTTAAGCCGCTTCGAACAAGGATTTGCAATGAAAAAGCTAAAAGTTGTCACCGTGGTAGGCACTCGCCCAGAAATTATTCGTTTGTCGCGGGTTGTGGCAAAATTGGACGAGCACTGTGAGCATGTGCTGGTGCATACCGGCCAGAATTACGACTATGAACTGAATCAGATTTTTTTTGATGATCTGGGTATTCGTAAACCGGATCACTTTCTTCACGCCGCTGGTGCATCAGGTGCCGAGACTATCGGTAATGTAATCATTGCCGTCGATCGTGTGCTGGCTGAAGTACAACCCGAAGCTTTGCTGGTGTTGGGCGATACCAATAGCTGCATGGCGGTGATTCCAGCCAAGCGTCGCAAGATCCCGACTTTTCATATGGAAGCTGGCAACCGCTGCTTCGATATGCGCGTGCCAGAAGAAATCAACCGCCGGATCGTCGATCACACCGCGGATATTAATCTGACTTACAGCACTATCGCGCGTGATTACCTGCTGCGTGAGGGCCTGCCGCCAGATATGGTTATCAAGACCGGTAGCCCGATGTTCGAAGTGCTTAACCACTACCGTGACGGCATCGAAGCTTCGGACGTACTAGAGCGCCTGGGTCTAGAAGCAGGCAAGTTTTTTGTGGTCAGCGCCCACCGCGAAGAAAATATCGACTCCGACCAGAACTTCCTCAAGCTGGTCGCGGTGCTCAATACCGTGGCTGAGCATTACGGCTATCCGGTGATCATCTCAACCCACCCGCGTACCCAGAAGCGCGTGGACGCCATGGGCGTACAGTTTCATGCAAACGTGCGCCTGCTCAAACCGCTGGGGTTCAAGGACTACAACAAGCTGCAGCTCACCGCCAAGGCGGTGCTGTCGGACAGTGGCACCATCAATGAAGAGTCCTCGATCCTCAACTTTCCGGCATTGAATATCCGTGAGGCCCACGAGCGCCCGGAAGGTATGGAAGAAGCAGCGGTGATGATGGTTGGCTTGGAGGTTGAGCGCGTTATGCAGGCGCTACATATTCTGGAGAGCCAGGTTTCTGGTGAAGAACGCAGCCTGCGTCTTGTTGGCGACTACAGCATGCCTAACGTAGCCGACAAGGTAGTACGCATCGTGCACAGTTATCGTGATTATGTGATGCGTACTGTCTGGAAGAGGTACTGAGTCGGGTGGCTATTCGTGTTCTCTTGCTAACTCAGTGGTTCGAACCTGAGCCGACCTTTAAAGGTATGGACTTTGCGCGTGAGTTAATTAGGCAGGGTTTCGAGGTTGAGGTAGTGACCGGGTTTCCCAATTACCCGGGCGGTAAGATCTACCCTGGCTACACCCTCAAGTGGCTGCAACGCGAGCTTATTGATGGGGTTCAGGTGACGCGTGTACCGCTTTATCCAAGTCATGATCAGGGCGCAGTGGGACGAGTGCTCAATTATGTGAGTTTCGCAGCTAGCTCACTGTTTTACGGTTTGTTCGCCGCCAAGCGTCCAGATGTTATCTATGCCTACCATCCGCCCCTTACCGTGGGCATCACGGCCGTACTGATTCGTCTGTTTCGTCGCGTGCCAGTCGTCTACGATATTCAGGACATGTGGCCGGATACCTTGCGTGCAACTGGAATGTTCTCCAACGAGAAAGCCTTGAACGTTGTATCCCGAGTATGCGATTGGGTCTATCGGCGGGCCGATCAATTGGTGGTTCTGTCTCCAGGCTTCAAGCGCCTGCTGATCGAACGAGGCGTACCGGCTGACAAGATCGAGGTGATTTACAACTGGTGCGCCGAAGATTCACTGACGGTTCCGCAGGGTGTTGTTCCTGCGGCATTTTTCGGCCAGGACAAGTTTCGTATTCTGTTTGCCGGAAATATGGGCAAGGCACAGGCGCTGGATGCAGTGCTTCGCGCTGCCGAGTTGCTGCAGCAGCAAGCCCAGAACTTGACCTTCGTGTTCCTTGGAGGTGGTGTAGAAGTGAAGCGTCTGCAAAAACTTGCAGCGGACGAGTCCATTTTAAATGTAACTTTCCTTCCTCCCGTGCCGATGACTGAGGTTGGTAACTACCTCAACGCTGCTGATGCCCTGTTGGTGCACCTGAAAAAAGATCCTCTGTTCACCATCACCATTCCGTCCAAGACCCAGGCCTACATGGCAGTTGGCAAACCGATCCTGATGGCGGTAGATGGTGACGCAGCAAATCTAGTCCGGGACAGTGGCTGTGGCCAAATTGCGGAGTCAGAAAATCCTCAGGCAATTGCAGATGCCGCGCTGTCCCTGATGCAAGCTAGCTCAGACGAGCGCAATGCAATGGCAATAAACAGCCGTCGCTTTTATCAGGAAAAGCTTGCCTTGAACGTGGGTGCTGGCCGCTTTGGTCAGATATTCAAAAAATTGGCTAGAGCAAAGAAAGTCTGATGTTTAAACGTCTGTTCGACATAATAGCTTCGGCCTTTGGCCTGATGTTGCTCTCACCTGTTATCGCGGTTGTCGCCTGGAAGATCAGCCACAAACTTGGCTCTCCTGTACTGTTTCGTCAGGTACGCCCGGGCCTGAATGGCAAACCATTCGAAATGATCAAGTTCCGCACCATGCTTGATGCAGTGGATGCTGCAGGTAACCCACTGCCCGATTCTGAACGCATGACACCGTTTGGCAGTTTCCTGCGTTCCAGTAGCCTTGATGAACTACCCGAATTGTGGAATGTGCTCAAAGGCGATATGAGCCTTGTCGGCCCGCGCCCACTGCTGATGGAGTATTTGCCTCTTTACAGCCCTGAACAGTATCGGCGCCATGAGTCACGCCCCGGAGTGACCGGCTGGGCTCAGATCAATGGCCGTAATGCGCTGAACTGGGACGAGAAGTTTAAGCTGGATATCTGGTATGTGGACAATCGTACATTCTTGCTGGATCTTAAAATCATCCTATTGACCATCAAGAAAGTAATCGTGCGCGACGGGATCAGTGCAGATGGGGAGGCAACCATGGCCAAATTCACGGGGCGTAAGCCTTGAAAAGACTGGCTATTCTGGGGGCTAGCGGTCACGGCCAGGTGGTGGCAGATACCGCCGAGTGTTGTGGTTGGCAGACCGTCGAGTTTTTTGATGATGCTTGGCCGGGGTTGCAAAAAAATAGTGTTTGGCAAGTTGTGGGCGATACGGCAGCTTTGATGAACCGATTAGCCGAGTTTGAGGGCGTTGTGGTGGCTATCGGTAATAACCGTATCCGGCATGCCAAGTTAATCGAATTGCGGGCGGCAGGGGCTTCCCTTGTGACACTTCTTCACCCTGCAGCCATTGTCAGTCGTTACGCCGCTATTGGGCAGGGGACGGTGGTATTCGCTGGGACTGTGGTAAATGCCGAGGCAAGCATAGGTCTGGGTGCCATTCTCAATACTGGCTGCAGTATCGATCATGATTGCGTGTTAGGAGATGCCGTGCATATAAGCCCCGGCGCACGGCTAGCTGGTGGTGTGTATGTGGGCGACTTGAGTTGGATCGGTATCGGTGCCTGCGTTCGTCAATTGGTCCGCATCGGTGAGCGCGTAATGGTTGGCGCCGGTTCGGCGGTTGTCAGTGATATTCCGAATGATGTAACCGTGGCTGGTGTGCCGGCCAAAAGGATGAGGTAACCAGAGGTTTTATGCTCAACACCCCGTTTTCCCCTTGGCCCTCGTTCTCTGAGGAAGAGGCCAATGCCGTTCGCGATGTAATTCTCTCCAACAAGGTCAACTACTGGACCGGGCAAGAGTGCCGTGAGTTCGAGAAGGAGTTTGCGGTATGGGCCGGTAGCGAGCATGCCATCGCCTTGGCCAATGGTACTGTTGCATTGGATCTGGCGCTGCAAGCATTGGGTATAGGCGCAGGTGATGAGGTGGTTGTTACGCCGCGCACCTTCCTTGCTTCGGTGTCGAGTATCGTCAATGCCGGTGCAATACCGATTTTTGCAGATGTTGATTGTGAGTCGCAGAACATCACCGCTGAAACCATTCGCGCTGTGCTTACTCCGCGTACTCGGGCGATCATTTGCGTGCATCTGGCCGGCTGGCCTTGCGATATGGATCCGATCATGTCACTGGCCGTCGAACATGATCTAAAAGTGATCGAAGATTGCGCCCAAGCGCATGGGGCGCACTACAAAGGCCGCCCGGTTGGCTCGATTGGCCATGTTGCTGCTTGGTCGTTCTGCCAAGACAAGATCATGACCACCGGCGGTGAGGGTGGCATGGTCACCACTAATGATCGCGCATTGTGGTCGCGCATGTGGTCGATCAAAGATCACGGCAAGTCTTGGGAGG
>NZ_JAUYGD010000092.1 GCF_030690725.1 Pseudomonas sp.
GCGTCAGCCGGAAATGGTTCCGATGCTGCAAGTGAAAATGTTCATCGTCGCCGGTCTGCTCGACGCCGTGACCATGATCGGTGTTGGTATCGCACTGTTCTTCACCTTCGCGAACCCCTTCGTTGGTCAAATCGCAGGCTAATTCACTCGATTTACGAGTGAATTGGTTTGATGGACAACGAACGAGCGAGGTGTTGGCGTGAACATTAATGCAACCCTGATTGGCCAGTCCGTTGCCTTCTTCATCTTCGTGCTGTTCTGCATGAAGTACGTGTGGCCTCCGGTCATTACGGCTTTGCAAGAACGTCAGAAGAAGATCGCAGACGGCCTGGACGCTGCTAGCCGTGCGGCTCGTGACCTGGAGTTGGCCCAAGAGAAAGCGGGTCAACAACTGCGCGAAGCCAAAGGCCAAGCAGCCGAGATCATTGAGCAAGCCAAGAAACGCGGTACCCAGATCGTCGACGAAGCCCGTGAACAGGCCCGTGTCGAAGCTGACCGTGTGAAGGCCCAGGCTCTGGCCGAGATCGAGCAGGAACTGAATGGTGTCAAAGACGCGCTGCGTGCCCAACTGGGTAGCCTGGCCGTTAGCGGTGCCGAGAAGATCCTGGGCGCATCTATCGACCAAAACGCGCATGCGGAGCTGGTTTCCAAACTGGCAGCCGAAATTTAAGCGAGGGGCGCGATCATGGCAGAACTGACCACGCTGGCCCGACCTTACGCTAAGGCTGCCTTTGAGTATGCCCAGGCCCACCAGCAGCTGGCCAATTGGTCAGCCATGCTCGGCCTGGCTGCAGCGGTGTCGCAAGACGGCACCATGCAGAGCATGCTCAAGGCTCCGCGTTTGACGAGTACAGACAAGGCCACCACGTTTATTGACGTGTGTGGTGACAAGTTCGACGCCCAGGTACGCAATTTCATTCACATCGTCGCTGAAAACGATCGCCTGGCCCTGTTGCCACAGATCGTTGAACTGTTCGAGCTGTACAAGGCCGAGCAGGAAAAGTCGATCGACGTGGACGTTACCAGTGCCTTCGCATTGAGCGATGAACAGCAAGACAAACTCGCCAAGGTTCTCAGTGCACGGCTCGGCCGAGAAGTGCGTCTGCACGCCGCGGAGGATGCCACCCTGATCGGTGGTGTCGTGATCCGCGCCGGCGACCTGGTTATCGATGGCTCAGTTCGTGGCAAACTCGCGAAGCTGGCCGAAGCATTGAAATCTTGAGTTTGAAGGGGCAGCAGAGCTATGCAGCAACTCAATCCTTCCGAAATTAGTGAAATCATCAAGGGGCGTATCGAGAAACTCGATGTCGCCTCTCAAGCCCGTAACGAAGGCACCATCGTGTCCGTCTCCGACGGTATCGTGCGCATTCACGGTCTCGCCGATGTTATGTACGGCGAAATGATCGAGTTCCCGGGCGGTGTCTACGGTATGGCACTGAACCTGGAGCAAGACTCCGTCGGTGCAGTTGTCCTGGGTGCCTATACCACCCTGGCCGAAGGCATGAGCGCCAAGTGCACCGGTCGCATCCTCGAAGTTCCGGTTGGTCCGGAACTGCTGGGTCGCGTTGTCGACGCACTGGGTAACCCAATTGATGGCAAAGGCCCGCTGAACAACGTCGCTACCGACGCGGTTGAGAAGGTTGCGCCGGGCGTGATCTGGCGTAAGTCGGTCGACCAGCCGGTGCAAACCGGTTACAAGTCGGTCGATGCCATGATCCCGGTTGGCCGTGGCCAGCGTGAGCTGATCATCGGTGACCGTCAGATCGGTAAAACCGCTCTGGCCATCGACGCCATCATCAACCAGAAGAACAGCGGCATTAAGTGCGTCTACGTAGCCATTGGTCAGAAGCAATCGACCATCGCCAACGTGGTACGCAAGCTGGAAGAAAACGGCGCGTTGGCTAACACCATCGTGGTCGCGGCTTCCGCTTCCGAATCCGCTGCACTGCAGTTCATTGCACCGTACGCCGGTTGCACCATGGGCGAATTCTTCCGCGACCGCGGTGAAGACGCGCTGATCGTTTATGACGATCTGTCCAAGCAAGCAGTGGCTTACCGCCAGATTTCCCTGCTGCTGCGCCGTCCGCCAGGCCGTGAAGCCTACCCAGGCGACGTGTTCTATCTCCACAGCCGTCTGCTGGAGCGCGCTTCCCGCGTTTCCGAAGAGTACGTTGAGAAGTTCACCAATGGCGCCGTGACTGGCAAGACCGGTTCCCTGACCGCTCTGCCGATCATCGAAACCCAGGCTGGCGACGTTTCCGCGTTCGTTCCGACCAACGTGATCTCGATCACCGACGGTCAGATCTTCC
>NZ_JAUYGD010000006.1 GCF_030690725.1 Pseudomonas sp.
ATCAGGAACAACTCCTTGCGGGTTTGCTTGCGCTTGCCAGCGTACTCGGCGTCGGCGAAGGTCATCTGCTTCATCGGGAAACTCGGTGGGTGGGGTCGCGGTATTTTGCCAAATCAGAAAGTCTTTTTCAGAGTTTCCCTAGGCTGACAAGCCAAGCGCTGGATCGCAACCATCCATCACCTTATCCAGCTAGATCTGCCTCCTCCAATAAGTGCCGCACAAATCCCGGCGGGTGCAGATTTCCGGGAGGTTTGCGCCAGATCAGTTGGAGACGCTTTTCAAGCCCCGGGATGGGAAGAGCTACCAGCGCGCCACTGCGAACTTCGTCTTGTACTGCGGAAGCCATCACCAACGACACGCCGAGTCCCGCCCTCACTGCTTGTTTGACTGCCTCGGTGCTGCCTAGCTGCATACCGCTGCGAGGCACGCCCAGTTCGCCAAAGTATTCGGTCAGAAGCCGTCCGGTACCGCTACCCGGTTCACCTCCCAGCATCGGCAGGTCCACCAGACGATCACGTTCTATGCACCCTGCTTCAGCCAGCGCATGGTCGGGGCTGACGATAAGCACCAGCGGCTCGACCCGCCAGAGGCGGTGTTCGAAGTCGGGGTGAGGTAGCCACCATTCCATGATCGCGGCGTCGAGCTGGCCCGCCAGTAGCTGGTCGGCCACATCCGGGTTGGCGGCGATGCGCAGATCCACCTCGCCCCTCTCATTTGCGGTCGTCAGATAGTTGCGCACGAATGGCTGGAGAAGGTAGGTGCCGATGTTGGAGCTGGCCCCGACGCGCTCACGATTGCCATGCAGGGCTTCTAGCGCCCGGGCGTGCATGTCGAGCAAGGCGGTCGCATGCGGCATGAAGGCCAGCGCCCGTGTGGTAGGCTGGCAGCCGCTACGACTGCGCTGCACCAGCGTTACGCCGACCTGCTCTTCAAGCTTCTGCAAGTGCTGCGACACCGTCGGCTGGGCCAGCCCCAACGCCCTCGCCGCGCTCTGAAAACTGCCTGTTTGAACGATCGCTACCAGGCTCTTCAGCCAGACCGGATTCAACATGCGGCAGGCTCGGCCTTGGGCAGACGGTTCGCAGCGTTGATTGGGCGCGCACCTGCCAATACCTGGATGATGTTCTGCGCTGCATAACGTTCAATCTCCAGGCGCACCGCGCGCACTGCCGACCCTATGTGCGGAGTGAACAGCGTATTCGGATGCGCGAGCAGCGCAGGATCGATCAGCCGCGGCCGGTCCGCGCGAGCCCAGTCTTCCATTTCGAATACATCCGCCGCATACCCGCCGAGCTGGCCTCGCTCAAGCGCCGCGAGCACGGCGGCTTCATCCACTACCGAACCACGACAGGGGTTTACAAGCAGAGCGCCCGGCCGTACGAGGGCAAGCAGCTCGGCGTTGACCAGATGCTGGGTATCGGCATTCAAGGGAAGCGCCAGCAGGATGAAGTCCGAGCTGGCGAAGAGTTCGCTGCACGCCACCTGGCGCAGGCCGAGCCGTTGCTCGGTTTGTGTATCCAGAGCCTTCGCCTCGTGGTACTGCAGGGTCGCGCCCCATCCCTGCAAGCGCTCAGCCATGGCCAGTCCGATGGCGCCCATGCCAAGGATGCCGACCGTAGCGTTATCCAGCCCCGTGCCGTAGAACTGTGGTTGCCAGCCCTGGAACTCGCCAGAGCGGACGAACGCATCTGCTGCTCGCAGATGCCGCCCCAGCCCCACCGCCAGTCCAATCGCCAGCTCGGCAGTCGGGACGGTCAACAGATCAGGCACGAAGGTCAGCCAGACCCCGCGGGCAGTACAGGCGTCCACATCGAAATTGTCGAAGCCCTTGAGCGCGCAGCCGACTACACGCAGCTCAGGGCAGGCTTGAAGAAAGTCTGCATCGACCCAATCGGGCATGAACGCCATCATCGCCTGAGCATCGCGGCAGCGGCGCAGAATTTCCTCGCGCGTCAGCGTGCTGTCGGTCTGGTTGGTCATCAGCTCGCAATGTGGCGCCAGCAGTTGCAGGATCTCATCGTGTACCCGGTGAGTTATAACGAGTTTCGGCAGCATGGAGTTTCCTATTTGAAGTGTTTGCGCAGTACGCCGCTGAAGGCGTCTACCAATGTGACCATGGCCAGGATGACCAGCAGGATCGCGGCCACCTCCTGATACTGCATGATGCGCAGCGAGCCCATGAGTTCGAAGCCGATACCGCCGGCGCCAACCATGCCCATCACAGTTGAGGCGCGAAAGTTGTATTCCCAGCGGTAGATCGCCACGTCAGCGAACTGCGGCGTCACTTGTGGCAAAACCGCGTGGAGCAGCACTTGCATCGGCGTAGCCCCCGCCGCCCGAGCGGCTTCCACCGGCGCTTCGTCGACGTGCTCGATGGCCTCGGCGAAGAACTTGCCGACCATGCCGATCGAATGCAGACCCAGCGCAAGCACGCCTGGCAAGGCGCCGAACCCTACGGCTGCAACGAAGATGATGCCCATGATCAGCTCCGGCACCGACCGCAGGGCATTGAGCAGCACCCGGGCAACACCGAACACAAGGGGGTGCGGCGCCGTATTGCGCGCTGCAACGAAGGCCACCACCAGCGAGAACACCACTGCGATGGCCGTACCGGCGATGCTCATCGCCAAGGTGTCGATCAAGGGGCGAATCCAGCTTCGATAGCCCGAAAAGTCCGGCGGCATCGCCTCGCCTGCCAGGGTCGCGATGGAGGGCAGGCCGTTCAGCAACGTGGTGGCATCGAGCAGCCCCACGTACCAGCAGGCCAGCAGTACCACTCCGAGTACAATCGCCACCTGCCCCAGCTGGCGCCACCAACCGAGGCCGAAGCCTCGGAGGATGTGCTCGCGTTGCTCAGCAGGCAGCGCCTGCACGTCGTAATGAGTAGACATATCGGTGCTCACATCGTGGCGAAGTCGAGGCCGAGCAGCGATCCCATGTTGCGGATCACATCGTAGTCGGCGTCGGTGATTGGCGCGAAGGCCTCGGCCTTGAAGTTGCGCAGCACTTCGGGATCGTCGATACCGACGAACACATCCCGAACCTTGGTTTTCAGCTCGGGGCTCAGGTTGGAGCGCATCGCCCAGGGGTACTGGGGATATTCGCCGCTGTAACCGAGTACCTTCACTTTGCTCGGATCGATCAGGCCACGTTCGGCTACGTGATTGAAGATCACCTCCGACAGCCCACCCGCATCGGCGTTGCCGTTCGCCACGTTGACGGCAACGGCGTCATGCGTGCCCACAAAATGTTGTTCGTAGTCCTGCCCACCCGTCAAATCGGCCGTCTCAAGAAGCACGGTTTTGGGAATCAAATGGCTGGACGTCGATGCCCGGTCACCATAGGCCATCTTCTTGCCCTTAAGGTCGGCATACTCATTCACGCCTGACGCCACATTGGCGATAATCACCGAGCGATAGGTCGGCTTGCCGTCGATGACCATGGCAGCGAAGGGCTCGATGTCGCTTTTGCTTTTGGCCATGACGTAGGACAGCGGACCGAAATACGCCAGGTCGATACGGCCAAAGCGCATCGCCTCAATCATCGAGGAATAGTCGGTGGTTACGATCAGCTGCACCTTCTTGTCCAGATGCTCTTCCAGATAATCCTTCAGCGGCTGGTTACGCTTGATCAGCTCGGAGGCGTTCTCGTCCGGTAGCAGGGCAACTTTCAGTACATCTGGATCGGCATCGGCCGCTACGGCGGACAAACTTGAAACAGCGGACAGCAAGCAGGTCAATAAGAGCGCGGATAAGCGTTTCATCAGGACATCTCCAGTGAAGGTTCGAGCATGACAGGTGGTTCGGCCGGAGCATTCGCTGGCTGAGTCGTAGAGCGGCCTGCATAGATGCGCTCAAGCTGCGCATCG
>NZ_JAUYGD010000017.1 GCF_030690725.1 Pseudomonas sp.
TGGGCGCCGAACGCAAACTGTTGATCAAGGCGCGCCGTGCCGAGTTCGGCCTGCTTGGCGCATCCAGCGGCCTGCTAGCGGCCTTTGGTTGCGAGCTGATCAGCTTCCTGCTCTATCGCAATGCCTTCGACCTCGACTGGCAGCCACATCCCTGGATGCACTTGATGCCCGAGATCGGCGCGCTATTGGTCGGCACGGCAGGCGTTCTCGGCACGCGCAGGGCGCTAAACATCAGCCCGCTGACGGTGCTGCGCGAGGGCTGTTAGACTCGCGCACCACTCCCAACAAGCTGAACTAATGAGTCGCTACCGCCCACCCCGCTCCGCCGGCACGCCCTTGATCACCCCCGAGGGCGAGGCTCGCATGCGCGCCGAGCTGCACGAGCTGTGGCATGTTCGCCGCCCCCAGGTCACTCAGTCCGTTAGTGAAGCCGCTGCTCAAGGGGATCGCTCAGAGAACGCCGAATACACCTACGGTAAGAAGATGCTGCGCGAAATCGACAGCCGCGTACGTTTTCTGACCAAGCGCCTGGAAAACCTCAAGGTGGTCAGCGCCCGGCCCAGCGATCCGGACAAGGTCTACTTCGGCGCCTGGGTCACCCTGGAAGATGAGGACGGCAGCGAGTCGCGCTACCGCATCATCGGCCCAGATGAGCTGGACCTGAAAAACAACCTGATCAGCATCGACTCGCCCCTGGCCCGCGCCCTGATTGGCAAAAGCCTGGACGCCGAAGTGCGGGTGCAAACCCCGACCGGCGAGAAGACCTGGTACATCGTCGCGATCGACTACCCGTGACCGAGCCAAGCATGCCCCCCACCCCTGACGCGCCATACCAGCAAGCCCGCCTTGACTGGGATGAACAGGGTCAACCGCTGTCCAGCCAGTTCGCCGATGTGTATTTCTCCAATGAGAATGCGCTGGCCGAAACCCGCTACGTGTTTCTCGCCAACAACCAGCTGCCGGAACGCTTCGCAGCGCTGACGGCCGATCAGCAGTTGGTGATTGGCGAAACCGGCTTCGGCACCGGGCTGAACTTTCTCTGCGCCTGGCAGCTGTTCGAACAGCACGCCGTGGCGGGCGCACGCCTGCACTTTGTCAGCGTGGAAAAATACCCGCTGAACAAGGCCGATCTACAACGTGCGCTGGCGTTGTGGCCGGAACTTGCGCCCTACGCCGAACAGTTGCTTGCGCAGTACGTGGCGCTGCACCCTGGCTTTCAGCGCCTGATTTTTGCTGACGGGCGTATCGTCCTGACCCTGCTGATCGGCGATGCGCTGCAGCTATTCGGCCAACTGGATGCCAAGGTCGATGCCTGGTTTCTCGACGGCTTTGCGCCGGCGAAAAACCCGGATATGTGGACGCCGGAGTTGTTCGCCGAACTGGCCCGGCTGTCCCACGCCAGCACCACCCTAGGCACCTTTACCAGCACCGGTTATGTACGCCGCCGCCTCAACGATGCAGGCTTCAAGATGAAGCGCGTGCCGGGCCTGGGAAAAAAATGGGAAGTGCTTAAAGGCGGTTTTATCGGTACAGCCGAGACCACCGAAAAGCCCTGGTTTGCTCGCCCAGCGCAGCCTGCTGGCCCGCGCACTGCCATTGTGATAGGCGCAGGTCTAGCCGGCTGCGCCACCGCCGCCAGCCTGGCCCAGCGCGGTTGGCAGGTCACCTTACTGGAGCGCCACCACGCCATCGCCCAGGAAGCCTCGGGTAACCCACAAGGGGTGCTCTACCTCAAGCTCTCTGCGCACCACACCACACTGTCACGCCTGATCGTCAGCGGCTACGGCCATAGTCGTCGACTGCTGGAACAGCTGCAGAAAGGCCAGGACTGGGATAACTGCGGCGTGCTGCAGCTGGCTTTCGACACCAAGGAAGCGCAGCGCCAGGCGCAGCTTGCTGCGGCCTTTCCGGCCGACCTGCTGACGAACCTGGACAGAAACGCCGCCGAAGCCCAAGCCGGCATTCCCCTGCACGCCGGTGGCCTATTCTATCCCGAGGCGGGCTGGGTGCATCCGCCGGCGCTGTGTGCACTGCTTGGCCAACATCCGAATATCCGCCTGCAGCTGCATCAGGAAGCGCTGGAACTGCGCCGTGACGGTAAACGCTGGCAGGCTTGGAATGGCGAGCAACTGCTGGCCAGCGCCAGTGTGGTAGTGCTGGCCAGTGCTGCCGAGATTAAGAGTTTTAGCCAAAGCTCAGGCTTACCGCTTAAACGCATTCGCGGGCAGATCAGCCGCCTGCCCGCTACTGAAGCCAGCCGTGCATTAAGTACGGTGGTGTGCGCCGAAGGTTACGTCGCCCCGGCACGTCTGGATGAACACACCCTGGGGGCGAGTTTCGATTTCAACAGTGACGACTTGACGCTGAACAGCGCCGATCATGCAAGCAACCTGCAACTGCTGGAAGAAATCTCGCCTGAGCTTTGCGGCGCGCTAAACACCGCAGCGCTCGACCCCGAATACCTAGAAGGTCGCGCGGCTTTTCGCTGCACCAGCCCGGACTACCTGCCGATTGTCGGCCCGTTAGCCGACGCAGCCGCCTTTGCCGAGGCTTATGCGGTGCTAAGCAAGGATGCCCGCCAGGTGCCGGAAACACCCTGCCCCTGGCTCGACGGCCTGTATATCAACAGTGGGCATGGCTCACGCGGGCTGATCACCGCGCCGCTGTCCGGCGAGCTGATCGCCGCCTGGCTTGACAACGAGCCGCTGCCAGTGCCTGCCGATGTGGCGCAGGCCTGCCATCCGAATCGCTTCGCCTTGCGTGCGCTGATCCGTAATAAACCCTAGGTTGGGTCGGGCGGCGTTCCGTTGAGGCGCTCAGCGAAGCCCAACGAGATATGCCGCCGCTCGTTGGGCTTCGCTGCGCTCCACACCAACCTACCTGCGACCTCAACCGCGCAGGCTAAAACGCCAGGCGCGGTGGATTTTCTGGTTGCGGGCAAAATCCGGGTCGAGAGTCGATACACTGATTTCTTCAACCTGATAACGCGCGGCCAAGCTCTCATCGAGCTCAAACTTGCGGAAGTTGTTGGAGAAATACAGCACGCCGTCCTTGGTCAGGCGAGCCATGGCCAGGTCGAGCAGCTGCACATGATCGCGCTGCACGTCGAAGATGCCTTCCATGCGCTTGGAGTTGGAGAAGGTCGGCGGGTCGATAAAGATCAGCTCGTATTCGCCACGGTCTTCGGCCAACCAGGCCATCACATCACCTTGCTCCAGACGATTCTTGTCGGAGAAACCGTTGAGCGACAGGTTGCGCCACGCCCAGTCCAGGTAGGTTTTCGACAGGTCGACACTGGTGGTGGTGCGCGCGCCGCCCTTGGCCGCATGCACGGTGGCCGTGGCGGTGTAGCAGAACAGGTTGAGGAAGCGCTTGCCGGCAGCCTCTTTCTGAATACGCAGACGCAGCGGACGGTGATCGAGGAACAGGCCGGTGTCCAGGTAATCGGTGAGGTTGACCAGCAGCTTTACGCCGCCCTCGCTGACTTCCATAAACTGGCCTTGGGTGGCCTGGCGCTGGTACTGCTTGGTGCCGCTCTGGCGCTCACGGCGCTTGATCACCACCTTGTTCTTGTCGACACCCAGCGCCTGCGGAATCGCGGCGATGGCATCAAACATGCGCTCTTTGGCTTTCTCAGGGTCAATGGACTTGGGTGCGGCATATTCCTGCACATGCACCCAGTCACCATACAAGTCCACCGCCATGGAATATTCCGGCATATCGGCGTCATACAGGCGGTAGCACTCAACGCCCTCCTTGCGCGCCCATTTACCCAGCAGCTTGAGGTTCTTCTGCAGGCGATTGGCAAACATCTGCCCGCCTTCGCTCAAGCGCGCCAGCTCAACCACCGGGGCAGGTGCAGGCGCCGGTTTGATCGGGTTGCCGTTCTTGTTGTACTGACGCTCCAGCGGTTCCAGCGGGGATTTGTCAGCTTCGGCCTGTTCGCGATCACGTTCGCGCTGCTCGGGAGTACGGCGCTCGCCAGTGACGAACTGCTCGGGCTGCACCTTGATCAGCAGCAGCTTGCACGGTAGCGCGCCGTTCCAGAAGGCGTACTGCTTGTGGCTGCGGATGCCCATGCGCTTGCCCAAATCCGGCGCGCCGGTAAATACCGCCGCCTCCCAGCCCATGCAGGCCTGACGCAGACGCTCGCCGAGGTTCTGGTATAGGTACAGCAAGCTGGCTTCATCACCCAGGCGCTCGCCGTAGGGTGGATTGCAGATCACCAGGCCTTTCTGGTTCTGATCCGGACGCGGCTCGAAGGTCGCCACTTCGCCCTGATAGACCTTGATCCAATCACTCATGCCAGCGCGTTCGATGTTATTGCGCGCTGGCTGAATCAGCCGTGGATCGGCTTCATAGCCGCGAATCCACAGCGGTGGCTTGGCCATGCCTGCTGCCGCACGCTCTTCGGCTTCGGCATGCACTTTCTTCCACAAAGCCGGCACATGGCCCAGCCATTTGCTGAAGCCCCATTGCTCACGGGTCATATTCGGCGCGATATCGGCGGCGATCATCGCCGCCTCAACCAGGAAGGTGCCAACACCGCACATCGGGTCAGCTAGAGCGCCACCTTCGGCGGCAATACGCGGCCAGCCAGCGCGGATCAGGACAGCAGCGGCGAGGTTTTCCTTCAGCGGCGCAGCGCCCTGCTGCAGGCGATAACCGCGCTGATGCAGGCTATGGCCGGACAGGTCGAGGGAGAGAATCGCCTCACCGCGATCCAGGCGCAGATGAATGCGCAGATCCGGGTTGAGCTTATCGACCGATGGCCGCGTGCCATCTTTCAGGCGCAGCTTGTCGACGATGGCGTCCTTGACCTTCAAGGCACCGAAATGGGTGTTGTCGATGCCAGAGCCATTACCGCTGAATTCCACAGCCAGGCTGCCGGTGGATTCCAGGTGCTCGAACCAGTCGACCTCCAGCACGCCTTCGTAGAGGCTCTGGGCGTCCTGCACGCTGTAGCGCTTGAGCACCAACAGCACGCGGTTGGCCAGGCGCGACCACAGGCACAGGCGGTAGGCGGTCTCCATGTCGGCCATGCCACGAATGGCTGAGGTGTGCTCACGCGCATCTTCAAGGCCGAGGCTGCTGGCTTCTTCGAGCAGCAAGCCTTCAAGGCCCTTGGGGCAAGTGAGGAAGAGTTCGTAACGATCCGACATGGGAGTTTCCAGTGCCTAAGGCAATCAACGGCGCGCAGACAAATCAGCACGGCCAAAATAAGTGACAAAGCGTCGCAGCGCGACCCTTCGTCGGAATAAACAACAGTCTCAATCGCAATTCATTCGCGATAGCAAAACACCAGCACACCCGACGCATAGGCCCACAGCATAGGCGCTACAGCGAAAACTCCGGGCCCCTGCCATAACGCCTTATGGCCTGACCCTCAAAAAGGTTACGTCCTTATGACGAAACGGTCATTCACAGGCACCCGCGCATTCGTTAGAAATCTACCTAGGCCAGCACTGCAACGGTGCTGGCAAGGAGGCTCGCGACGCCGGCAGCGGACTCCGTAGGCAGAACTTTCTGCCTGACCTTGCTACAAGGTCTAAGGGACATAACAGTCAACATTGAGGGCTTCACCCTATGAGAAGACTTAAGCGTGATCCGTTAGAAAGAGCTTTTTTGCGCGGCTATCAATACGGCATCAGTGGTAAATCCCGCGAACTCTGTCCATTCACCCTCCCCTCAGTCCGCCAAGCCTGGTTAAACGGCTGGCGCGAAGGCCGCGGTGACAATTGGGACGGCATGACCGGCACCGCCGGCATCCATCGACTCAACGAACTTCACGCTGTCGGCTGATTCAGGAACCTACCGACTCACCATGCGCGCTCCATCCGAGCGGCGGGCGCGAGCCCAGGGGCTCCTTTAAGGAGCCCTTTTTATTTTCAGGCCTTGTGTGGCAGCGCCGCGATTGCATCCACCGCTTCGCGGATCAATGCCGGGCCCTTGTAGATAAAGCCGGAATAAATCTGCACCAGGCTGGCACCGGCGGCGATCTTCTCAGCCGCATGCTTACCCTCGCTAATCCCACCCACGGCGATGATCGGCAAACGTCCTTTCAACTCACCAGCCAGTACCTGAACAATGTGCGTGCTCTTCTCGCGCACCGGCGCACCGGACAATCCGCCCGCCTCATCGGCACACTCCAGCCCATGCACACCTTCGCGGCCCAGTGTGGTGTTGGTGGCGATCACCGCATCCATGCCGGCTTCAACCAGCGCGCTGGCCACTTCGATGGTTTCTTCATCGCTCATGTCCGGCGCGATCTTGATCGCCAGCGGCACACGCTTGCCGTACTGCGCAGCCAGATCTTCCTGACGCTTGCGCAGGGCTTCGAGCAACTGCTTGAGCGAGTCACCAAACTGCAGGCTGCGCAGCCCAGGCGTATTCGGCGAGCTGACGTTAACGGTGACGTAGCTGGCGTGTTGATAGACCTTATCCAGACACAACAGGTAGTCATCCACTGCGTTTTCGACCGGTGTATCGAAGTTTTTGCCGATATTGATACCCAGCACGCCCTTGTATTTGGCCGCCTGGACGCGGGCCAGCAGGTGGTCAACGCCGTGGTTATTGAAGCCCATGCGATTGATGATCGCCTCGGCCTCAGGCAAGCGGAACAAGCGCGGCTTCGGGTTACCCGGCTGCGGACGCGGCGTCACGGTGCCGATTTCCACAAAACCAAAGCCCAGCTGAGCAAAACCATCGATGGCATCGCCATTCTTGTCCAAGCCGGCAGCCAAACCGACCGGGTTGGGAAATTCCAGCCCCATCACCTTGACCGGCAGCGCGGCCGGGCTCTTGGTCAGTAAGCCATTAAGCCCCAGACGACCGCCCGCACCGATCAAGTCGATGGACAGTTCATGGGAGGCTTCGGGGGAAAGTTTGAACAGCAGCTCGCGGGCCAGGGTATACATGGGCAGGCTTAGCTCGATAAAGTTACAAAGGCCGCGATTATAGCCGGCTGCGCGCCTGATAGGCGAGGCGCACGGCGCTATCAGCCCAAGCGGCGCAGGCTGAGTAACTCACCGGCCGCGCTGAACTCGAGCTCGAAGGAACCATAGACACCGTCATGGGTCAGAAATGGCCGAAAATGATGGGCCGGCACACTGACACTCCGTCCGTCGCGACTTTGCACTAATATCCGGTTGGCACGCCCTTGATAGACCACACGCAAGCGCTCGGCCGATAACGCAATATCAAACACCAGACTGGGCATGGAGGCACCTTTGCAACTGACTGCAGCAATCTTGCCATACGCCGCGCGCCTGCCCGGTAAAAAATGGCAGAACGCCATTGTTTACCTCGCTGGCGACGCCTCGCAGGGTTTCCGTTCATGGACGACAGGCCATAGAAAATTACCGGGAGTATTTTTTAACGTCGCGCAGCGACGGCCCGAGGGGTGGCTGCCAGGAATGGCGGGCCATAAAAAACCTGTCCCCACGGCCGATAAAGCCTGTGCAGTGCTCAGCGGGCTCTGCCAAACTGCTAATGGTGATTTCGGAGTTCGTACCTGGCCATGAGTCTGTCTGAGCAGCCTTCCACCCTCAGCTCACGCCTCGGTGCCTTAGCGCAACGGCTAGGCCTTATCGGCCGTGGGCAACGCCAGATACTTGAGCGGGCCAGCCAGCTTCGCCTGCCCTTCAGCCCCCTGCCGCAACTGCGTGAAAGCATCTGCTGGCAAGACGGCCCACAGCTACACCGCCTGATAGACCTACCGCGCAGCGCACTCTCTGGCCCCGTTCAGGAAGACAAGGCGCAAGCACATGCCATGCTGGTGCGGGTGATCGAGGCGCAAGAACAGCAGCTGTCATCGTTCGACCTGCGCATGATCGATGGACTATCGACCTGCAACCCTCAGCAAGCCAACCACGCCAGCTTCGAGGCTTTCGCCGCCAGCGAACCCTGCCGTCAGGTTCGCATCATCAGTTACAAGGACTTCGTCAAAGCCATCAGCCAGGCGCTACCACGCTTTCTCGCTGGCGAACGCATCATCCTGCGTCAAGCCAGCTGGCGTGGCGAGCGGGTGTTCTGGGCCGGCGAGCATCATAGTGAGGCCTTCGCCTGCGCCATTGCCTACGCCCGCAGGCGCGAGCTGGAGGTCAACCTACCAGCCGAACTCAACCATTACCGCTTGAGTGAACAAGGCATCAGCAACCTGCAGCAGCACTATCACGTATTGGGCATGCCCAACGCGGCCTGGAGTGACCCTGCGTTTATGGCGCTGCTATTGGATAACGGCCTACCCTACGCGCGCCTATCCCTGCTGGGCGGTACTGGTTCACCGGAGTTTCTCCTGCTGCCCAAGCATTCAACCGAGGCCACAGCCTTGGGAGAAGGTCTACGCCTGGCGGGGGCGCCGGATGTGGTGGGGTATCTGCAACAACTACAGACCTAATCCACCAGACCGTGGTTTCTCATAGCTGAATTCCCCCTGTAAATTCAGCAACCCATGTGCAAATCAGTTGCACATGCTCACCTGAGCAACTATCTGCGCCATAAGTATTGAGCCATTAAAAAATCAGCCCGCTTCCTCTACGGTCGCGGGCTAATGATATATACGCAGTCCACACCTAACTGCTGATCCGAAACAAGCGGAGGCTCGCCGTGTACCGGCGAGCCTAAGCGCTTTAGGCTGTTTTCAACGCATTGTCGTCCAGCATATTCATGATGACAGTGGCCTCGTCACTACTGCCGTAGAGCGTCGAGAGATTCACATTATCCAACATCACCTGCTGCTCGACGGGCCCCGCCGCTACCGTACGGATACTGATGGTTGTGGTGGTGCCTAGGAAAGCAAAGTCCAGGTAATCCTGCAGCACATTCGGATTCGTACCGACACCCGAAAGTAACTGCGACAGATCCAAGATGTCGGAGTTGACACCTGCAGTGTCTACGTTGAAGTCGGTGATGTGATCCATCCCACCGCCCAAACCGCCTTTTTGCCACAGGTAGGTGTCTTTACCCGAGCCACCAGTCATGGAGTCAGCACCCAGCCCACCAATCAGGATGTCATCGCCACCATTACCAATCAGCGTATCGTTACCAGCACCACCGAACAGTAGGTTAGCGCTGTTATTGCCGGTGAGGGTATCGTTGAAGTTCGAGCCGATCAGGTTCTCGATGCTATTGAGGGTGTCAGTCCCTGCCCCGCCGGTATTCTGCGCAGTGGCAACACCGAGATTGACGGTTACAGCCGAGGTTGCATCGATATAACTTGCAGTATCAATACCTGCCCCACCATTCAACGTATCGTTGCCGGCGCCACCGACCAGGATGTCGTTGCCATTACCGCCGTTCAGGGTGTCGTTGCCACCAAGACCGATCAGAATGTCATCACCGTCGCCACCATTGAGCGTGTCATTTGAACCGTCGCGCCCAAGCAGGATTTCATTGCGGAAGGTGCCATCAATGGTGCTGCTGCCCGCTGAGCTGCGGTCCAGCACAACGTTGGCGCTACCAGCGCTGGTGGTATAGCTGAAGGTTCCACCGTCAGCATTAGAGCCTCCGTTCTCGGTGAAGCGCACGTTGTCGCCATTCAATGCAGAAGTACCGCTTGAACCACTTGCCACCGAGAGCACCGACAACAGCGAACTGTTAGTACCCGTGTCGTTGGCCAGCAAGGCCCAGCGCGGAATATCGATGACATCAGAGCCAGACTGAGTTCCCACATTGCTCAACACCAGATCATCACGGATAACCAAAGGCTGATTACCGCCACTGATGGCAATGCTCAGGTTGGCACTGGCTGAATCACCATCATTGTCCATCAGGGTAAAGCCAATGCTTAGTGCAATCGCCGTGGTGATGGTGCTCGGCGGTGTATACAGGTAACTGCCGGTCAGCATGTTCACGGCCAGGCTCGAGCCATTGCCCAGGGCAATGTTCAAGGTGTTACCCGCCAGCGGACTGCCGCCGTTGACCGTATTACTTGCCTTGTCATAGGTGTATGTGGTCGCCCCAAGGGTCAAGCTACGCACATAACCACCGTCGGCGCCAAAGCCACCGCCGTTATCACCCAGGTTGCCACTCAGTGGCGATGCCTGCGCCAGCGAAGTCAGCGTCTGGGTCAACTGACCGAAATCAGTCACCACTATGGCGTTGATCGCACCACCCGAAGAGCCACCGTTATAGGCGATAGGCTCCAGAGTACTGCTTGTGACACCCGTGCCCATGCCCAATGCATAAGAGCGAATGTTGTTGGCGGTCAGGAAATTGATCCAGACCTGCTCTTCCGAAATACCGGTGTTACCGCCATAAGCTGCTGGCCAATCCGAGCCCGCCGAGCCCGCGTTAGTCTGGATACCCGAGTCGCCAGTCGGTCTGTTAGGTGCACCATCAGAGAGGAAGTAAGCGACATTTTGCACATCGCTTCCGCTCAGCTTGCCACCCGATGAACCGGTTTGCCCAAAGGCATTGATGGCATTAATCAAGGCCGCGTCATAGTTGGTATTGCCACTACTACTCAACGCCAGAACTGCCGACTTGGCTGTAGCAATATCCACCCAGACCTGGTTGGTGGTGGCATTTGAGCCAAAGGTCACCAGGGTCACTTTCACCGCACCCAGCGCCTCGTATTGCTCGAACAGTTCCAGCAATGCATTTTTGGCAGCCTGCAGACGAGTCATGCTGCCGACGCCCGAACCATCATCCATGCTGCCCGAGATATCGAGCACAACCATCAGGTTGGTCTTGATTCCGACGTTGGCCTGACCTGAGCGGTCAATGTCTTTGGCCACCGGACTGTCGTCATCGACATTGATGTTCAGCGAACCAATCGCCTGATCACCATCCTTGTCGGTCACGCTGTAGTTCAAGGTGAAAGCCTGATTGTTCTCGGCACCACCCGGCTCATGCATGATTGGTGCATTTTGCGTAACGCTGTATGCACCTGTCGCGCTGTTCAAGGTCACGGTCAGTACTGTTGTGGCCCCCTGTTTGACCAGCAAGTTGCTGCCCGACAGTTCATAGGTAAAGCCACTGGGGTTGCCAGTGGTCAGCCATTGCACGCTGCCGGCACCGTCAGCACCGTACGTAAAGCTCAAGGTGCCATTGGTATTGGCCGCATTAGCGTCGTCCCCGGTGCCACCTGCAAGGCCACCGGGCAAGGCATCATCATCCAACAGCGCAATCGGGTTGCTGCCTGCTGTTGGTGCGTCGTCCTTGAAGCTGATGGCGTTACCCAGGTTGAGCGTGGCACTGGCCGAGTCGCCATCTTTATCGGTGATGGTTGCAACCAGTTGAACCAGGTTGGCCGAAGACAAACTGATCGCCTGATCTGGGCCGTCATTGGGGGTATGCATCAACGCACGCTGTTGATCCAGAGTCACCACCCCCGTGGTGCTGTTAACCGACACCACAAAGGACACTGCGCCCCCTGCACCGCCAACCTTACCGACAATATTTGCCCCTTCTTTGTATAGCAGGATGCTTTGATTCGTCGCCGAGTCCACCAAACCGCTGTTGGCTCCGGCTGCGCTTACGTTCAGGCTGTAGACCAAGCTTCCAGCGCCATCAGCACCATAGACACTGGTGAAGGCAGCGGAAAAACTGGCCGTGGCATTTCCTGCCAAGTTCGTCTCATCAACTTGCAGGCTACCAGCTAACGCTTGCCCAGCGCTGATGCTCGGCGCATCGTCGCGGAAGCTGATTGCATTGCCCAGATTGAGCGTGGCACTGGCCGCGTCACCGTCCTTGTCGGTAATGGTTGCAACCAGCTGTACCAGATTGGCTGAAGCAAGGCTGCTGGCCTGATCCGGACCATCGTTGGGGGTATGCATCAGCGCACGCTGCTGATCAAGAGTCACCACTCCCGTGGTGCTGTTGACCGAAACAACAAAGGACACTGCGCCCCCTGCACCGCCAACCTTACCGACGATATTTGCCCCTTCTTTGTATAACAGGATGCTTTGATTCGTCGCCGAGTCCACCAAGCCGCTATTCGCACCAGCGGCGCTGACATTCAGGCTGTAACTCAAACTGCCGGCTCCGTCTGCACCATAAGCGCTGTTAAAGGCTCCGGAGAAATTCGTCGTAGCATCCAGCAGCAGGTTGGTTTCATCCACCTGCAACGAACCGGCTGCGGCCTGAGCGGCAGTAATAGTTGGAATGTCATCCTCGATATGCACCAGGAAATCGCCGACCAAGGTGACTGGGTTCACACCGTTGCTAGCCACGAGGATGCTGGCAAAGTTCAGCACCAGTAACTCATCGTCATCGCCATTGGCCAATGGATGATCCAGCGGGCCACTGAGGGTGAAGGTGTAATCGCCGTTGCTTTGCACCTGCAAGGTGAACACAGTCGCCGCGCCCGCTTTTGCCGTCAACGTATCACCGGACACGCTGTAGACCAGCCCCGTTCCACCAGAGCTTGCCGCAGGCAGACCAGCTGTGTTGCTCGATAGACTGAATTGCACACCTGCTGCTGAGCCCACCACCAGTTCAGTAACACTACCGGTAGCCACTGCAGTTACCGCATCACCATCGGTGATACCACCTGACAGCTCATCTTCGTCAACCTTGGCGATAACTGGGCCGCTGTCGACTACATAGACGGTCAAGTTAGCGCTGGATGGGTCACCATCCTTGTCGACAATGGTGTAAGTGAAGGTTTCAGTTTTATCGCCTGCCGCAGCCGGTGCCTGATAGGTCCACGCCCCGGTACTGAAGTTGAAGCTCAGCTTGCCGCCTTCAGCCGTAGTGATATTACTCAGCTGGCTACCGGCAATTGCCGGCCCGCTGCTCGGGGTAATGGTATTGGTGCCGTTCCAGACATAGGTGACGTTATTAATCACGATGGACTGGATATACCCTGGGCCGTCAGCGCCAAAGGCATCGTCATCGCCACCACCAGCAACACCATCGCTTCCCAGCAACACATTGCCACTGACCAAAGCGCCGATCTGGCCCAGCAGGGTATCAATCAGCCCATTGAAATTAGCGACCAGAATAGGTGCACCTACGCCATCCAGATCAACATCCTGTAGGCGGTCAGTATTGATTCCGTTACCAATACCAATGGTGGTGACATTCACACCTTTGGTGTCTACGAAGGTGTTCCAAGCTGCAGCTGTAGCGTCAGCTAGAGAGTTACCGCCAGTCCCTGTCTGTTCATTGGGATTACCGTCACTGATAAAGAACACCTGATTGCTTGCCCCTACAATCGGGACATAGGCAGTCATGGTTTCCTGAATCGCCGCAGTAAAGTCCGTCTGCCCATTGAACGGACGAGTTCCAGTCTCGGTCGGGTTGAGACTGCCTATCAGGGTCGAGAAAGCGGCATAGTCGGTAACAGCGGCGTAGGAAGTCGCTGTACCGGAGAAGGCAACGATCTTAATCGTCACATCGCCTGTGGTGCCATTGAACAATGCCTGCCCGGCAGCGCGTACGGCCTGCAGCATGGTGTTCAGCTCGGTGTTATCGATGCTGCCGCTGAAGTCCAGCACAAAGGCCACATTGAAGTCCTTGCCTTGCGAGGCTTGCACTGTGGCAACGTCGTCCTGGGCTTGCGGGGTGTCATCGTCAACATTGATCGACAAGCTGCCGGTGGCGGTATCACCGTCCTTATCGATCACCTGATAGCTCAGGGTAAAGGCTTGGTTGTTCTCCTGATCAGCCGTGGCATGTTGAATTGGCGCGTTCTGGGTAACCGTGTAAGCACCGTTTGCCTGATTTAGCGTCACAGTCAGGACGGTGGTAGCCCCTTGTTTAACCAGCAGTGAGCTGCCGGAAACTTGGTAGATAAAGCCAGTCGGAGCCCCGGTGTTCAGCCACTGCAGGCTACCCGCACCGTCAGCCCCGAAGCTGTGACCCAGCGTACCGCTGGCGTTGATCGAGTCGGCATCGTCACCCACGCCCCCTGGAATACCATTGGCCAGGGCGTCGTCGTCCAGTTGCACCATGTTATTAGGTAGCACACTTGGGCCGTCATCCTTGAAGCTGATGACTGTACCAATATCAAGGCTGGCGCTGGCCTGATCACCATCTCCATCAGTCACGACGGCATTCAAGCTGACATGCCCTGCGCCAAGGAACTTGGCCTCATCTGGGTCACCCGTTGGGTGAACAATGGCGCGAATCTGATCAAGAGTGACGGTGCCTGTCGCATCAACGCTCAGGGTAAATACCAGTTGGTTGCTAACCGAAGTGCGGCCCTCAATGACCCCGGCATTCAGGCTAAGGATCACGTCCTGATTGGTTTCGGTATCGACCAAACCTGAGTTGGCACCCTGCACGCTCAGGTTGTAGGTCAGGCTTTGCAGACCATCAGCCCCTGGCTGCACGTTGAACACGCCACTGAAGTTAGCCGTTGCATCAGTGCTGAAATCGGATTCATCGACCTGCAGTGATGAGCCCCAAGTGACATTGGTACTGACATCGTTGTAGTCGTAATCCGAGGTGAGTGTTTTGTCTTCCCAGTTCTGATTGCCCGCGTTGCCGGTGTCCTGCAAATGCGAGCCGCCAGGATTCAGGCTGGCATCGCTGAACAGCACATTGGCGCCGTCAGCACCCACTAGTGGTACGCCACCCAACTTCGCCTGCCACTGGCCGGCGACAAACTCGAAGGTCACAACCGAGCCATTAGTCAGGCCTGCATTGGCTCCGCCATTAGGGATGATAAAGAAGCCGGTATTGGCTGGATCCAGGCCACTGAGATCAGCCACATCGCCAACGGATTGAGCATGCACATTGGCCCAGATCACTTTGCCGTCTACTGGTGAACCATCTGGCGCCTTGTTGTAGTAGCCATAGGAGTTGCTGAAACCGGCATCGGTGCCCTGGAAGGTGACAAAGGAAGTCACACCAATATTCCCGGCCTGAATGGTCGGAGTATCGTCATCAATCGTCACGACCAACGAGCCTGTGGCCGAGTCGTTATCACCGTCAGTCACCGTGTAACCGATGTTCAGGGTGATATCGTCTTCGGTGCCGCTGACCGGATGCATCAGCGGTTGCAGCAAGTTGATGGTGTAGGCGCCGCTGGCTGGGTCGGTGAGCACCACTGTCAGCAATGCCCCGCGGACAGAGCTGATGGTCAGGGTATTGGAGGGGGCATCCCAGCTGGATGTCACAGCCTCCGAGCCCAGGCTCAGCGGGCCGCTGAGCGCGATGGATTTGAGGCCATCAGCACCTGCATTGAATGCCAAATTCCCACTGGTGCTGGTAGCTGCACCCGCAACATCGCCCAGGCCGCCATTGATACCGCCAGGGAGGCCTTCGTCATCCAGAACAACCGCTGCGGTTACTTGGCCGGCAGTTGGAGCATCGTCTTCGAAGCGAATCACATGGCCGATATCGACTTTGTCGACCGCCACATCACCGTCGCCATCAGTAACGGTCAGCACTGCTTTGATTTTGCCACTGAGGCTCAGCGACTCGTCTGCGTTGCTGCCATCCGGATGTTGAAGGGAGATGTATTGCGCAACACTCAGCGTGCCGTCACTGCCAATGGCTACCGCAAATGCTGCCTTGCCATTATCGGCGCCGCCATCAACACGGCCGACGACCAGCTCGCCCTCGACATGCAGACGGATAGTGAAGCCGTCTGTAGTTTTCAGGCCTGAGTCCATTCCATTGCTGCCCTGCAGGGCCAGGCTCAGAACTGTTGTTGCGCCCTCGCCATCTTGGCCAGTACTGCTACCCGCAATGCTGACCACCGCACCACTGCTTTGCGCATAGCCGACTGGGTCAAGATCAGTACCCGGTGTAGCAACCGCAGCGAAGAGTGCTGACAGATCGGCCACATCGTTGTCGTTGGCATCCCCCGGAATGAGCGGGGTTGCGACTGCATTTTGCAGCCCGGCAGACTCATCGTGGGTAACCCCGGCATTTCTTACCAGGCTGATATTCGCGGTGGGGCCGTCATCCTCGAAGCGAATCACGCTTCCAATATCGACCTTATCGACCGCCACATCGCCGTCGCCATCGGTGACAGTCACAACCGCCTGAATCTTGCCCGCCAGGTTGACAGCTTCGTCGTAGCTGCTGCCACCAATCGGATGTTCAAGCGATACATACTGAGCCAGGCTCAGCGAGCCATCGGCACCGATGGCGATAGCGAATGCGGCCTTGCCGGCATCTGCCCCACCCACGATGCGACCAACGATCAACGCCCCTTCAAGATGCAGCGTGATGCTGTGACCATCGGTGGTACGCAGGCCCGAATCATCGCCATTGCCGTTTTTCACAATCAGGCTGAGCTGGGTAGTCGCACCCTCTTCATCCTCGCCGTAGCTACTGCCCAGGGTGGTAACAACGGGTGTGGCACTCTTGGCAAAGCCCGTCGGGCTGATGTCTGTACCTTTGTAGGCAACGCCATCAAATACCGACAGATAGGCCACATCATTATCGGTAATATCGCCCAGCGCCCAGGTGTTCCAGAAGTTCTGCAGGCCGGCCGTTTCATCGTGGGTGACATCGGCCCATGGGCCTTTGAGATTGATGTGTGCGGTGGGGCCGTCGTCCTCAAAGCGGATCGAGCTACCGATATTGACCTTGTCGACCGCTACATCGCCGTCGCCATCCGTCACTGTCAGTACTGCCTGTACCTTGCCTGCCAGGCTTACTGCTTCGTCGTAGCTGCTGCCGCCAATTGGGTGCTGCAGCGATACGTACTGCGCCACACTAACCGTGCCGTCGGCGCCTATGGCGATGGCAAATGCTGCCTTACCGGCATCCGGCCCACCGACGATGCGCCCGACCACCAGGCTGTTTTCGACATAGAGCTTGATGGCAAAACCGGCGGTAGTCGACAACCCCGAATCAGCTCCATTACCGCCGACAACAGCCAGGCTGAGCTGCGAAGTTGCGCCTTCCTGATCCTGCCCGTAGCTGCTACCTGCCGTCGTAACCAACGGACCATTGCTTTGTGCATAGCCTTTTGGAGAAAGATCACCGCCTCTGTTCACAACACTGTTAAACAGACTAGAGATGCCATTGATGTCGTTATCGTTGGCGTCTTCAGCAGGTGTTGGGGTTGCCGTGGCATTCTGCAAACCATGCGATTCGTCATGCACCACACGCACGCCATGCACAGATTTGATAGTGGCAACAGGGCCGTCGTCCTCAAAAGCAATCACATGGCCGATGCTGACTTTATCCACCGCCACATCACCATCACCATCTGTCACGGTGACCACGGCCTTGATCTTGCCCGCCAGGGATACGGCTTCGTCATAGCTGCTGCCACCCACTGGGTGTTCCAGCGACATGTACTGAGCAATGCTGATCGAGCCATCGGCACCTATGGCTACAGCAAAGGCCGCTTGACCGGCGAAATCGCCACTGGCCACACGACCCACAACCAAGCCGCCCTCGATGTAGAGGTTGATCTGAGTGCCATCGGTAGTTTTCAGGCCTGAGTCACTGCCTGGTTCACCTGTCAGTTCCAGACTGAGAACAGTGGTAGCCCCGGCAAAATCTGAACCATAGCTGCTGCCAAATGTGCTCACGATAGGTGTCAGGCTACGAGCAAAGCCTGTAGGGTCAATATCGCCGCCCTTGTCAGCAACACCATTGAATGCTGAAACAAAGTTGACATCGTTGTCCCAGTCCCCCGGCTTCCACCAGGAGGTCAGGAAATTCTGCAGCCCTGCGCTTTCATCATGGGTTACTTGCGCCCACGGGCCTTTGAGGAAGATGCAGGCTTGAGGGCCATCATCTTCGAAGCCAATACGCGATCCCAGCTCAACGATGGGAGAGGTTGCCGAATCGCCATCGTTGTCGAAGATCTTCACGGTCACGCCGATCAAGCCTTCGCCAATAACCGCCATGCTGTCGTGGTTGTTACCGTCATCACCATGGTCGACAGCAGCATACTGAGTGACAGAAACAGCGCCGGTGCTTGAGTTGATGCTGATCCGGAACACCACCAGGCCGCCATCGGCGATACCAAGGATGTCGCCTGCATCTGCACCATCACCGCCGACAAACGACAGCAAGATCGGGCCACCCGCCGTGGCGGTCAGACCCGAGTCAGCGCCGTCTTCCGACAAGGTCAGGGAGAAAGTTCTGGCCTCAAGATTCTCGCCATCGGCACCAGGGTCGACAGCCAGCGAGAAGATACTTTCCAAGTTAAAGCTGGCGTAGCCAATTACGCCGGTTTCGCTGCCTGAATAACTGGTTTCATCGTTATTCGACGCGTAGCCAGACTCATCTTTAGTCGAGCCACCCGTACCAACCGACTCGTCGACAACCAGCAGCCCACCCTGCTCAGAGATGTCAAAACGCAGAATGCTGGGGCCATCGTCATAAATTGCAATAGTGAGCGGAACAGTTGGCGACACATCGCCGTCACCGTCAATCACACGTACAAAAAACGGGTCGAGCAGCTGATCATCAGCACCGACAGCATCGGGAATGGAGTGATTGAGCGTGTTGTCCGCCAGGGTGTAGGTCCAGTTACCCGCAGCATCAAACACCAACTGCCCATAAACACCCTGAACCACCCCACCGCCTTGCACGTTGATCCACACACCATCCTTGTCCAGCACCTGGATGGCAGAGATACCGTCGGGCGAATTGATGATCAATGAACCGGAGACATTTTCAGCGTTGCTGCCAGGGTTTGAGCCTGCCTGGCCATCAAGATTGGTTACCGCATCAGGATTGAGGGCCGCTTCCTCAACGACGCCGGGGCCTGTAACAACAGACCCTTCCTGATCGAAGTAGATGATTTCAATGGTGGGCGAAGAATCCGGCGCCTCATCAGCAACCGCGGGCTCAGGATTGGGGAACTCTGGCCCGGTGTTCAGCCCTTCGGTTGGGAAACCAATTATCGGATCAAGCGCACCGCCGGTTTCACCCAGCAGTACAAACGAGTGACCGCCACCGACACCGCCAGCTGCCCCGCCAGCACCTGGGCCCGCGGCGGTTGCCTCGCCTTCGAGCGTCGGGTCGACGCCGGCCTCAATTGCGGCCTGCAGTTTTTCAACATCAGTCAGATCGCCATCGCTCGGCGCTGCCGGAGGCGTTTCAGCTGTAGGCGCTTGTTGGTTGGAACTGCCTGCGAGCATTTGCTCGGTGAGATTCAGGCTGCTGTCGCGGCCCAAGGTAAGTTGCTGCCCATTGCTCATGGCAACCGCAATAGATCCAGCGGCCCCAGTAACGATTTGTTCCCCCGCAAAAACTCGATCACCTTCACTGAGTGGCCGACGCGTTCCGTCGCCAGCTACTGCATAGACTTCGCCGATAACTTGGCTGACGACACCAATCAAAGTAGCCATGATTCCATCCTCACTACAACTGCCGACCACCGCCGACACGTATGCCAAAAAAGGTCGAAATACCCTTCAAGGAGAGAACAAAACCACTGGCTGATTACAACGACGTCACACTCAAAAACAAAAACGACAAAAAACTGTCACCCTGACCCACGTCGCCCACCACACCAGCAAGATCCCGCCCCGATTGCATCTGACCATCTGTTTTAGCCGCGCACGCCACCTAAGAGCACGAAATGCACGGCTTCTGGATGAAAACAATGTGCTGCTTTTCGCAGACTGCATAAGATTTTTTTCTTATAGGCCTTGTAACAATTTTTTCTTAGCTACGCTTAAAACTGTTCTTAGCTGTGATGTTACAGGCTGAGAGTAATCCACAAGACAGATAAGCCATTTTTTTGGCGACGGGATTTAGAAAATCTTATAAGGAGAGTTACCAGATGCGCGCACTCAACCCTTTATGGAGCAGTATCGTGCTGGCAGCGGTCTGTACCCAGGCACAAGGCATCACCTTGTCGGAGGCGATCCAGAGCACCCTGGACAACCACCCGGAGGTTCATGCGGGGGCCAACAGCCGCCTTTCATCGGATGAAGAAGTCAAGATTGCTAAAGGCGGTTATCTGCCAACCGTCGACCTGCTGGTGGGCTACGGGCGCGAAAGCACCGACAGCCCCAGCACCCGGGCACTCGGCAACCATAATAAGGAAACGCTGAACTACGGCACCTCTGAGCTGCGCCTGCGGCAGATGATCTTTGATGGCTTTAATACGCCCAACGAAGTGGCGCGTACCAAAGCCGTGGTGAATTCCCGTGCCTATCGTTTGCTCGGCACCTCGGAAAGCCTGGCCTTGCGTACCGTCGAAGTGTACTTGGACCTGTTGATGCGCCGCGAAATGGTCGAGCTTGCACGCAACAACCTGCAGGCCCACCAACGCATCAATGATCAGATCAGCCTGCGCAGCCAACAAGGCGTTGGCAGCACGGCAGACCTTGACCAATCCGAAGCGCGTTTGGCCCTGGCCGAGAACAACCTCTATACCGAGCAAGTAAACCTGGCCGATGCCGAAGCCAACTTCTTCAGTGCCGTTGGGCGTATGCCCGACGAACTGGATTCCCCGGCCTCACTGAAAGGTTCATTGCCAGAAAGCCTCAATGAAGCCCGTCAAGCGGTCATAGACAACAACCCCTTCCTGAAATCCGCACAGTCCGATGTGCAAGCGGCCGAGAAACAATACGAAGTCGCTAAATCAACCTTCTATCCGCGCGTGGACCTTGAGCTGGCCACCAATGCCGACAACAACACCCAGGGCGACGAAGGCCACAACAACGGTTGGCGTGCGGCCGTGGTGATGAACTACAACCTGTTCAACGGCATGCGTGACAAGGCGCGCCTGCAATCGACTGCCCACCAGATCAATGAGTCGATGGACATCCGCAACAATGCCCTGCGCGTCCTCAACGAAAACCTCTCCCTGGCCTGGAACGCCATGGAAAACGCCCGACTGCAAACCCCCAAAGCCCGTGACTACGCCGACTACACCGCACGGGTTCGCGAAGCCTATCAACAGCAATTCAGCCTGGGCCAACGCACCCTGCTCGACCTGCTGGACAGTGAAAACGAACTCTTTACCGCCAACCGGCGTTACAGCGAAGTGCGCTTTAGCGAAGAGTTTTCGATGTACCGGGTAACCGCAGCGATGGGTGACTTGTTGCGTCAGCAGCAAGTGGTAGTACCGGCAGAAGCTGTAGCCCTCACTGAAGTGAAGAGCGAGGCCCGTCTGCCGGCAATGAAATAGAACCGGCATAAGGAGTAGTAACCTTGACCACCATGGAGCGGCCGGGGTCATCCAGCGATCCGCGTCTTAATCATGACGACCCGCTGCTTGATGGCTTGTTGATTCTTTGCAAACTCCACGGCTGCTCAGCCAGCCGTGGCAGCCTGAGTGCAGGCCTGCCGTTGCCAGAGCAGCGCCTGACTCCTGAGTTGCTACCCCGCGCTGCGGCGCGGGCGGGTTTGCAAGGGCGTTTGCTGCAACGCGACCTGGCCAGCATCTCAACCCTCAACCTGCCCGTGCTGCTGCTGTTGAAAAACGGCCGCAGCGCAGTGTTGCGTCAATGGGGCCCGAAGAACCAGGCGCAGATACTGCCCTGCGAAGCCGACGGCGGCGAGCAATGGGTCAGCCGTGAACAACTGGCCAGCGAGTACAGCGGCCAAGCCTTCTTTGCCCGCCCACGGCATGAACTGGAGGAAGCACGCTCACCGCTCGTACCGCGCATCGAAGCCTGGTTTCGCGACACCCTGAAGCTGTCGCGCTGGCTATACACCGATGCCATTCTCGCCAGCCTGCTGATCAACCTGCTCGGCCTGATGGTGCCGCTGTTTGTTATGCAGACCTATGACCGCGTCGTGCCCAACCAGGCCACGTCGACACTCTGGGTACTGGCCATTGGGTTGTTTATCGGCATGGGCTTTGAACTGTTGCTGAAAATCCTGCGCTCGCACCTGCTCGATACCGCCGGCAAGAAAACCGATGTGGTGCTGTCGGCCACCTTATTCGAACGCATCACGGGCATGTCGATGAGCGCCCGTCCGGCCACCATCGGCGGCTTTGCCCAGAGCATCCATGATTTTCAGGGCCTGCGTGAATTTCTCACGGCCGTCACCCTCACCAGTCTGATTGACCTGCCTTTCTCGTTTCTGATGATTACCGTGATCTGGCTGATCGGCGGCTGGCTGGTGGTCATCCCTTTGCTGGCGTTTCCGATCACCGCGCTGTTCGCCTTTATCATCCAGGCGCGTCTGCGCGATACGGTGGAAAAAAGCCTGCAACTGGCCTCGCAACGCCAAGCACTGTTAATCGAAACCCTCGGCGGCCTGGAAACCCTGAAGGCCTGCAGCGCAGAAAGTGAACGCCAACATCAGTGGGAAAAAACCCACGGCGCCCTCACCCGCCTGGATATCCATGCCCGCTCACTGGCGGCAATTGCCACCAATGGCACGTTGTTTCTGCAGCAGTTCGCCGGCATGGCCACCATAGTCGCGGGGGTCTACATCATCATCGCTGGCCAGCTCAGCGTCGGCGCGCTGGTGGCCTGCTACATGCTGGGCAGCCGCATTCTCGCGCCACTGGGGCAGATTGCCGGGCTGATCACCCGCTACCAGCAAGCGCGCCTGACCATGACCAGCACCGACGCGTTAATGGCCCTGCCGCAGGAGCGTCAGGCCAAACAACGCCCACTGGACCGCACCCAACTGCATGGCGCATTAGATGTGCGCGACGTCACCTTCAGCTATCCAGGGCAAAGTACCCCCGCGCTTGCAGGGGTCAGCCTGCGTCTTACAGCGGGTGAACGTATCGGCATCATCGGCCGCAGCGGCTCAGGCAAGAGCACCTTGGCGCGCTTGGTGATGGCCTTCTACAGCCCTGGTAAAGGGCAAATCCTGCTGGACAACCTCGACCTGCGTCAGCTGGATGTGGCTGATTTGCGCCATCAGATCGGTTACGTCGCCCACGACCTGCCGCTACTGGCCGGCAGCCTGCGCGACAACCTGACCTTGGGCGCACGCTATGTCAGTGATGCACGCATGCTCGAAGTGGCCGAACTGACAGGCGTAGTCGACCTGGCTCGGCAACACCCGCAAGGTTTCGACCGCCCCGTGGGCGAGCGCGGCCAGCTACTTTCAGGCGGTCAGCGGCAAGCCGTGTTGCTGGCTCGCGCCCTGTTACTCGATCCACCCATTCTGCTGCTGGATGAGCCCACCAGCGCGATGGACAACACCAGCGAGGAAATCCTGCGCAACCGCCTGCAAATCTGGGCCCAGGGTAAAACCATGCTACTGATCACCCACCGCGCCTCAATGCTCAGCTTGGTAGACCGTCTGGTGGTGCTGGATAACGGCCATATTGTTGCGGACGGCCCGAAAGAAGCAGTGATTGAAGCGCTACGCAAAGGTCGAGTTGGCCCTGCTGCGGTATAGGAACGGTCATGCAAATAAGCACCTCGATTCGCGATTACTTCGCCAGCATGCACCAGCGCAAGCAAGACACCGAGTTTATGCCGGAAGTCGACGGCGCCATTCTCGAAGACTCGCCCTGGTTCACCCGCATCACCGTCTGGGTGGTCAGCGCATGCCTGATCGCGGCGTTGATCTGGGCCAATTTTGCCGTGCTGGAGGAAGTCACCACGGGTGAAGGCAAAGCCATCCCTTCCAGCAAGATCCAGGTCATCCAGAACCTGGAAGGCGGCATCGTCAGTGAGATATTTGTGCGCGAGGGCCAGATCGTCGAAAAAGGCGCCGTGCTACTGCGTCTGGATGACACACGCTTTCTCTCCAACCGTGGCGAAGCCGAAGCCGATCGCCTGGCACTGGTGGCCAGGGTTGAGCGTTTAACTGCAGAGGCTGAAGGCCGCCCCATCAGCATGCCGGCGGATATCCTGCGCCTGGCCCCACAGCTGGCCGAGGATGAGCTGGCGCTTTATCGTTCACGGCAAAACCGCCTGCAAAGCGAACAACGCACCCTTGGCGAACAGCTGCGGCAAAAAACCCAGGAACTGGCTGAATTTCGCGCCAAGGCTCAGCAATACCGTTCCAGCGTGGGCCTGCTGCAGCAGGAGCTGAATATGTCACAACCACTGGTGGCAACCGGCGCGATTTCCCAGGTGGAAATCCTCCGCCTGCGCCGCAGCCTGGTGGAAGTACGCGGTTCGCTGGATGCCACCAACCTGGCAATTCCACGGGCCGAATCGGCGATGGATGAAATCAAGAGCAAGATTGAAGAATCCGAGCTGAGCTTTCGCTCTGACGCTTTCAAGGAACTCAATGAAATCCGTACCGAGCTGCAGAAGCTCACCGCCACCAGTGTGGCCATCGATGACCGCGTCAGCCGCACCACCGTGGTCTCCCCGGTGCGCGGGGTAATCAAGCAACTCAAGGTCAACACCATCGGCGGCGTGGTACAGCCCGGCAATGACATGCTGGAGATCGTGCCGCTGGATGACAGCCTGCTGATTGAAGCCAAGGTACGCCCGCAGGATGTCGCCTTTCTGCATCCCGGGCAGAAAGCCATGGTCAAATTCACCGCCTACGACTACACCATCTACGGCGGACTGAGGGCCAACCTAGAGCTGATCAGCGCCGACACCATCACCGATGAAGAAGGCAACAGCTTCTACCTGATACAGGTACGCACCGATAAAAGTCATCTGGGTAGCGAGGAACACCCGCTGCTGATCATCCCCGGCATGGTTGCCACCGTGGACATCATTACCGGCGAGAAAAGCGTGCTCGACTATCTACTCAAGCCGGTGCTGAAGGCGCGCTCAGAAGCCATGCGCGAACGCTGAAAAGCTTAGGGCAAGGCATTCGGCTTGCCGTGATTGCGCTGGAAGGTCTGCTCTCCCATCGCCTCAATCTGCCCCTCAATCAGCGCCTCAAAGGGTTTGAGCAACGCATCAAAACAGACAGGTGCCTCGACTGTATTCAGTGCAGTAACAATCGCTTCGATGGTGGATAACGCACCGGGCATCGGTGCTTTGCGCAAGCGATAACGTGACTGCAAGCCCGCCGGCAGCACAACCCTGGGCAAAGCCGCCAACAATGGATTGAGGTGCAACAGCTTGCGCGCCTTACGCCAAGTGCCGTCAGGCACCACCAATAGCAGCGGCAGCTCACTGTGCTGTTCAGCAAACGCCATCAGCCCTTGCGCCTGCTCGCCAGGAAACAGCAAACACGCGCGATAACCAGGCTGCTGCAAAAGAGCCGCAAGCGACTCGAAGACTTCCCCGACCAGCAACTCAGCATTACTCAAGCCAAGAGCCGCCAGACGTGCCGTATTCAGCGCATGCTTGACCTCGCTCGGATGCTGCAGAATCAGCACTCGAGTACGGCTGGGCAAACAGGGAATAAGCGCACATAAACAGCGCTCGGTTGGGCGGGTACAACGTGGGCATTGCTGACGCGGCATCGATTTCTCCTCAGCCGCGCAGTGTGCCATATCAGATAGAAAATCGGCCCTCCTCAGGCATCAGGGGGCCGATAAGCATGCACGCGAACGGTCACCTAACGATTGAAGCGCTCCGCCAGGCTGTGCAGATAGTCCGCCATGTCTTCCAATTCCTGACCAATTGCCGCGCCTTGATGCGCCTGTTCGGCACTGCGGTCAGAGAGCTGGGCAATCTGGGTGATCTGCCGGCTGATATCTTCCGCCACATGGCTTTGCTCTTCAGACGCCGAGGCCATCTGCTGACTCATGCCGGTGATACGGCTGACGGCTTCGCTGATGCCATCCAGCGCGGTGCGCACGGACTCCACACTCTCAACACTCTCCTTGGAAATCGCCTCGCCCTTGCCTGCCGTTACTACCGCCCGTTCAGCGCCAGCACGCAGTGACGAAATGATCTGATGGATCTGCTCAGTCGACTCGCGCGTGCGCGAAGCCAGCGAACGCACCTCATCCGCCACCACCGCAAAGCCGCGCCCCTGCTCACCGGCACGCGCCGCCTCGATAGCAGCGTTAAGCGCCAGCAAGTTGGTCTGCTCGGCAATCGAGGTAATCACATCCGCCACGCTGCCGATTGACTGAGTGGAGTTGGCCAGGTCATTCACCGCCTGGCCGATATCCACCACCGCCTTGGCCATGTGGTGCATGGAGTCGAGGCTGCCGCTGGCCAGCTGCAGACCCTGTTTAGCCAGACGATCCGCTTCTTCGGCGGCATGCGAGGTGCTCTGCACGTTGTGCGTCACCTCCTGAATGGTTGCAGCCATCTGGTTGATCGCCGTGGCGGACTGATCGGTTTCACTGCGCTGTTGATCGAGCATCTTCGCCCCGGAACGCGACAGATCGGCAGAACGCGTGGCGTGCATCTTGACGTTTGCGCCGGCATCTTCCATGCGGGTCAGCGCCGTTTGTAAACGTGCGTCTTCGCTGATCATCGCCATATCCAGCAAGGCCTGAGCGCCACGGCTATCGGTATAGGTCAAGGCGACCAAGGCGCTGGTAAATGCCTTGGGATGCTCGGCAAGTGTCTGCCTGATCAAGCTGCGTTTGGCATGCAATTGGTAAGAGCCAAGGCCAAACATGGCGACAAAAATAAAGCCCCACAACCAGGGGCCGCTGAGCACAAAGTGCGCACCGAGAATCAGCAGACAGGCCAGAATCAGCGGCCATGACTGGAGAATGTCGTACGTCCAGTACTCCAGCCTGGGCACCGGCGGTTTGCCCTCACGCAAGCGCGCATAGAGTTTTTCGGCACGGCGCTTCTGCGCTTCATCGGGTAAGGAGCGTACCGACTCATAGCCGGCAACCCGGCCATTTTCATAGATCGGCGTGACATAGGCGCTGACCCAGTAGTAATCACCGTTTTTCGAGCGATTCTTGACGATCCCCATCCAGGGTTTGCCCTGCTTGATGGTTTCCCACATATGGCCGAATACGCCGGGAGGCATATCAGGATGGCGCACCAGATTGTGGGGTTGGCCGATCAGCTCTTCTCGGGTAAAGCCGCTGATCTCGACAAAGGCGTCGTTGCAATAGGTGATGTTGCTATTTAGATCGGTGGTGGAAATGAGCCGCTCATGCCCGGGAAACGTTCTTTCCCGCTGAGTTACTGGGAGGTTCTGGCGCATTGGAGCTATCCCTGTCTGAGCTATTTGCATAACTGCAGGTGTAGGTCTAGCACAGCAGTGCCAACACGCTAGCAAATGCTTGTTTTAAATCGGGCGGTAATGGTCAGGGTAGTTATCAGCGCATAGCAGCTACAGCCAGACGTTATCTGACCATAGCCGAGAGCATGCAGACAGGCGGGAAAAGCCTAGCGTCGAGGGGGAACCGACTTGGAATCAGGCGCATTGCTGCGCACGGGAATGGGTTGCAGTTTTGGCCGCTCACACAAGCCAAGGGCAACCAACAGATCAAGCAAGGCATTCTGCAACTTGGCACTCATAAAGTAGCCTCCAACCAAGGACATCGAATAGGTGATTGGACACCTTTTTTCAGCCTAGTTCAGGCTGCTTGAAACTGCTGCCCACTTCGTCGCAACAAGCTAAAACAACACACGTAAGCCGGCATACAGTGTACGCCCCGGCCCCGGCTCGAAGTAGCGAGCGTTGCCGTCGTTGATGCGCAGGTTATCGAAATACTCACGCCCTAACAGGTTATCGATGCCCAGGTAAGGCTCCAGGCTTTGCTCGCCGACCTGAAAACGCTTACCGAGGCGCAGATTGAACAAGGAGTGACCGGGTGCGGACTGCGTATTCGCATCGTTTGTATACACCCGCGCCTGAGCTGTAACCCCGAGGCGCACATAGGCACCTTGATGCTCATAGGCCAACTCGCTGAAGAGGCTTTGCCGTGGAATACCGGGAATGCGCTTGCCGGAAAAGTCGCCTGCGGCCGTTTGATAATCCTCGAAACGGTAGCGGTTGTAGGTGTAGGCCGCAGACCAGCGCCAGGCATCGGCAAACTGCCAGTCCAGGCTCAACTCCAGACCATCGCGGCGCGACTGCCCAGCATTGCGATAGAAATTACGGCCTGGTTGAGTCGGCAAGCTGAATGCCACCAGCTCATCTTCCAGCTCAATCCGGTACACCGATAGCGCGTAACGCAGCGCAGGCCATTCGCCTTTGATGCCTAGCTCGCGACTGAACGCCTGGGCAGGTTGCAACGCGCTATTGAAGCCGCCCCCTTGTGGGTTGGCCAACTCACTGATGGTTGGCGTTTCAAAGGAGCTGGCCAGTCGCGCATACAGCGATTGCTGCGGGGTAAAGCGGTAACTCAGCCCGGCGCTATGGTTCCCGTCTTCCAAGCTGCGCGAGCCTGAATCATCGCGGCTATCGGCCAGATAGAAGTCATCCACCGCCAGTCTTATCTGGTCATAGCGCAGCCCGAGCGTGGCCTGCCACTGTTCGCTCAGGTCGATCTGATCCTCGATAAACAGCCCCTGGCTAAGGGCCGACTCATCCTGCTGCTGACGTGACTGTCCACGCTCGCCGAGCAGGTTGTCATAGCGTCTTCGATCATCACGCTGCGCTTCAAGGTCAAAGCCGGTGGTGATCTTATGCGCCAGGCCGATTAGCTCACGGTGATGGCTGTACTGCCCGCCAACCCCGCTGAAGTAACGCTTGAACGTCGTCTGCCCGCTGGTGGCAAAGCCCAGTTGATTGCCGAACTCGCGGTGCCCCAGGTAACTGCGCAGCTGGTACTCATCGGCACCCGCCGCGTAGCCATCCCAGACCAGGCCCAGGCGCTGCTGACGAATATATTCATCGGCATCGAAACGCAGGTTGTTTGGTGCAGCCTGCCGGCGATCCGCCTTAACATCGGCAGCCGTAAGGCCGCCTGGGTCTTCGGCGCGGTTGTCGATGGCACTGAAGTTCAGGCGCAAGCGGCCAGTCGGTGCATACCAACGCAGCTTGCCGGTGAGGCTGTTGGTCTGCGCCCGGCTGTGCTGGCGATAGCCGTCGAGAACGGTGCTGTTAAATGCCAGCAAACCACCCAGGTTACCGTCGCTGCCGCCGATCTCCCCGCGCGTGCGCTGGTAACCCAGACCTGCCGCACTCAGGTCCAGCTGCATAGACGGCAAGGTCGGCGGCTCGCGGGTTTCAATCGCCAGCACGCCGCCAGCGGCATTGCCGTACAGCACCGAGGCCGGGCCGCGCAGCACTTCCATGCGTTCGACCAGGCCTAGGTCGAGGCCGTCGAGTTCGGTCTGGCCATCGGGCATGGTCAAGGGCACGCCGTCCACCAGCACGCGAATGCCGCGCACGCCGAAATTACCGCGCGCGCCAAAGCCACGAATTGCTGGGCGCAGGCCCTGAGCCAGGTTGTAGCGGTTGAGGCTGAACACGCCTGGCACTCGAGCCAGCAAAGTATCCAGCGCGAGGTTCTGCTCGCCGGGCACTGCACCGGCATCAATCACAGTCACCGTCGCTGGCGTACTCAACCAGCGCGTGGTGCTGCGCGGCGAGGTGATCAGCAACGGCGCCAGTTCGACGGCAGTATCAGCAGATTCGGCAGCCGCAACAGCGGCGCTATCCGCCAATAGCCCAATAGCGGCGGCAATAGCGCAGAACGACAGGCGCACTACGCTCAATACTCCTTGTCGGCCTGGTCCTTACGCCGATAGGGGAACACATCGATGACCTTGCCGGCACGAATGGCCTCCTGCAGGCTTTTCCAGTAATCGGCGTCATACAGCTCGCCATGCAGCTCGTTGAACAGCTTGCGCTGCTGCATATCGGCAAACAGAAACGGCGGGAACTCCTCGGGGAACACATCCAGCGGCGCCACCGAATACCAGGGCTCGGAGGACATTTCATCTTCCGGGTAGCGCGCCTGAGGAATACGACGGAAATTCGCCTCAGTCAGAAAGCAGATCTCGTCATAGTCGTAAAACACCACACGGCCGTGACGGGTGACGCCGAAGTTTTTCAGCAGCATGTCACCGGGGAAGATATTCGCCGCCGCCAGCTGTTTGATCGCCAGACCATAGTCGTCCAGTGCTTCGCGCACCTGGGCTGCGCTGGCGCTTTCCACATACAGATTGAGCGGCGTCATGCGCCGTTCGGTCCAGCAGTGGCGCACCAGCACCGTGTCGCCATTGACCTCAACGGTAGACGGCGCGACCTCCAGCAGCTCGGCCAGGCATTCGGGGTCGAACTTGCTCAGCGGGAAGCGGAAATCGGCGAACTCCTGGGTATCGGCCATCCGCCCTACCCGGTCGACGGTTTTTACCAGCCGGTACTTCTCGATCACCGTATTGCGGTCAACGTTTTTCGACGGCGAAAAACGGTCCTTGATGATTTTGAATACGGTATTGAAACCCGGCAGGGTAAACACGCTCATCACCATGCCGCGCACGCCGGGGGCCATGACAAACTTGTCATCGGTGGTCGCCAGGTGGTTGATCAACGAGCGATAGAACTCCGACTTGCCGTGTTTGTAGAAACCAATGGAGGTGTACAGCTCGGCAATATGCTTGCCCGGCAGAATGCGCTTGAGGAAGCCGACAAACTCCGCCGGATAGCCCACTCGCACCATGAAATAGGAACGGGTGAAGGAGAAGATAATCGACACCTCGGCCTCATCGGTGATCAGCGCATCAATCTGAATGCCCTGCCCCTCGCGGTGCAACAGCGGAATCACCAGCGGCCATTGCTCGTCGCGGGTGTAGATGCGTCCCACCAGGTAGGCGCCTTTGTTGCGGTACAGGCGCGAGGCGAACAGCTCGATGCGCAGGTCAGGGTCCTTGCACACCCAATCCGGCAAGTTGGCGTGCAGCTGCTTAAGCAGCCGCGCCAGATCGCGCTCAAGATTTTCATAGCCGACCTCGAAACTGAAATCCTCGAAGACCTGGCGCAGCGACTGCTCGACATTGCCCTTGGGTTCGTACAAGCGGGTTTGCGGCGCCCGCTCATTAACCCGCAGCGCCGGGCGTGTGGTGTGGATAAACATGCAGCCATCGTTGATCTGGTCATGGCTGAACAGCCCGCAGAAGATCGAGTTGAACCAGGTTTCCGCCAACTCATCGTCATAACGCAGGTCGATCAGGGCGATATAGGCCGACTTGACCAGCGGCCACTGCGCCACATCCAGCAGTACCTCTGCGCTGTAAGCCTGGCCCAGGCCAGCACTGACCGCGTTGACGCACTCTTCATACAAGGCAATACGTGCCGCCGAAGCCTGTTGAATTTCCTGCCACTGCGCCTGCTCGAAACGCACCCGCGCACCATTAGTGATCTGTCGGAACTGCTCGCGGTAATCGTCGAAGCCTTCGAGGATAAGCGCGGCAATCGCGCTGGCCGGCCATTGCTGTGGCATAAACGAACCCCTGCGGATGAATGCGGACAATTCGCCGAGCTTATCCAGTGGCCGCACCAAGTAAAAGCCGGCAATGCTTGGATAGGCGTTTATCTGCCACGAAATATTGCCAAGCAACGGCTTTGAAAGCGTATTTCGAATTGCCTTGGCGTACGCGCCCGGCAACACTGCTCGCCTTTCTCACCGTCGTGGAGTTCGTTGTGCGTCTTGCCGACCTGATCCGTCTGCTATTGCTTGCTGCCATCTGGGGCGCCAGCTTTCTGTTTATGCGCATCGTCGCGCCAGTGCTGGGCAGCATGCCGACGGCGTTCTTCCGCGCCAGCCTGGGCATGCTCGGTTTGCTGGCGATTCTGCTGCTAATGCGCGTGCGCTGGGATTTTCGCGGCAAACTCAAACACTGCCTGATTCTCGGAGTGATCAACGCCGGCCTGCCCTCGGCCATGTATTGCATGGCCGCGCTGGTACTGCCGGCGGGCTATTCGGCGATTCTCAACGCCACCACGCCAATGATGGGCGTGCTGATCGGCATGCTGTTCTTTGCCGAAGCCATGACCTGGAGCAAAGCTGCCGGCGTGGCCATCGGCCTATTCGGCGTAGCGGTGCTGACCCGCACCGGCCCGGTAGAGTTTGATATGCCGCTGCTCTGGGGCGCTGCTGCCTGCCTGGTGGCAACCGCCTGCTACGGCTTTGCCGGCTTTCTCACCCGGCGCTGGATCGGCCAGCAAGGTGGCCTGGATAACCGCCTGACGGCCTTTGCCAGCTTGTGCGGCGCCAGCCTGTTTCTGCTGCCATTGTTTGGCGGCGCCTTGATCATTCAGCCTCCAGCCAGTTGGGGCGGGCTCGACGTCTGGCTATCCCTGGCCGGGCTGGGCTTTATCTGCACCGCATTCGCCTACGTGTTGTACTTCCGCCTGCTCAGCGACATCGGCCCGATCAAGGCCAGCACCACTACCTTTTTGATCCCGCCATTCGGCGTACTCTGGGGCGCCTTGCTGCTCGATGAGCCGCTGTCCTGGGCCTACCTGTACGGCGGCGTGCTGATCGCCATTGCGCTATGGCTGGTGGTACGGCCTAGCGCAACGGTCAAACCGGCCTGATTCACGCCTGAAACAAAAAGCCCGCTCTTTCAGCGTAATGCTGTTCACATAAGAAAAATGCCGCTTCGCCCTTGCCAGGGAAGCGGCATTTCTTTGTGCTCACCACCGTAGGATGGGTGCTAACCCATCAATTGGCTGATGGGTTAGCAC
>NZ_JAUYGD010000021.1 GCF_030690725.1 Pseudomonas sp.
AAAAGCTGGCGGTAGTACCCGCAACGGTCGCGACTCAGAAGCCAAACGCCTTGGCGTGAAGATGTATGGCGGCCAGAAAATCATTCCTGGCAACATCATCGTGCGTCAGCGCGGCACCCAGTTCCACGCCGGTTACGGCGTTGGCATGGGTAAAGATCACACCCTCTTCGCGAAAATCGAAGGCGTGATCAAGTTTGAAGTAAAAGGCGCGTTCAACCGCCGTTACGTGAGCGTCGTTGCGGCTTAATTGCGCGACTGCTGGGAAAGCCCCGTCCATGCGACGGGGCTTTTTTGTTTCTTGGGGTTCTTGCCAAACTGTCCTGGGTGTAGCGTTCGATTTGAATGCAGGTCAATTTTGCAAGAACCTGGTGTTTCTCGGTTTAGATGACCCGCGTGATTGCGGGAGGCGTAAAAATGAAATTCGTCGATGAAGTATCGATTTTTGTAAAAGCCGGCGACGGCGGTAACGGCATGATGGCTTTTCGTCGTGAAAAGTTCATCGAGAAGGGCGGTCCCAACGGTGGTGATGGCGGTGACGGTGGCTCGGTGTATATCGAGGCGGTCGAGAACTTCAATACCCTGGTGGACTACCGCTATACCCGTCGTTTCCAGGCGCAGAATGGTGAGAAGGGTGGCAGCACCGACTGTACCGGCGCCAAGGGCGAGGACCTGATCCTGCCGGTGCCGATTGGTACCACGGTCATCGATGCTGGTACCCAGGAAGTGATTGGCGACCTGACCCGTGCCGGCCAGCGGCTGATGGTGGCGCAGGGTGGTTGGCATGGTCTGGGTAATACCCGCTTCAAGTCCAGTACCAACCGTGCGCCGCGTCAAACTACGCCGGGCAAGCCGGGCGAGTCGCGCGATCTCAAGCTGGAATTGAAGGTGTTGGCTGATGTTGGTTTGCTCGGTTTGCCGAATGCCGGCAAGAGCACCTTCATTCGCTCGGTGTCGGCCGCTAAGCCGAAAGTCGCCGACTATCCCTTCACCACTCTGGTGCCAAACCTGGGTGTGGTCAGTGTCGATCGTTACAAAAACTTTGTGGTCGCCGATATTCCGGGGCTGATCGAGGGTGCTTCCCACGGCGCTGGCCTGGGTATTCGCTTCCTCAAGCATTTGTCGCGTACCCGTCTGTTGCTGCATCTGGTGGATATGGCGCCGCTGGATCTGACCGATCCGGCTGAGTCGGCCGCCACCATTATTGATGAGCTGACCAAGTTCAGTCCGTCGCTGGCTGAGCGTGAGCGCTGGCTGGTGCTGAACAAGGCTGACCAGATGCTCGATGAAGAGCAGGAAGCGCGGATTGCTGAAATCGTCGCGCGGATCGAGTGGACTGGGCCGGTTTATGTGATTTCTGCCCTGGCGCGCCAGGGCACTGAGAAGCTCTGTTATGACATCATGGACTTCCTTGAGGCGCGCGCTGAGCGCATCCAGGAAAACCCAGAATACGCCGCCGAGCTGGCTGAGCTGGATACGCGCATCGAAGACGAAGCGCGCGCTCAGCTGCAGGCGCTGGACGACAAGCGTGCGCTGCGTCGTTCCGGGGTCAAGGCGGTTGGTGATGTCGATGAAGACGACAGCTTCTGGGATGAAGAAGACGAAGATGATGGCCCGGAAATTATTTACGTCCGGGATTAAGCAACTACAAAACGCCGCTTAATTGCGGCGTTTTTGTAATCACAGGTCGCGGCTAAGGTTGGAAGATCATGCGTGACAAGGTAACCGGCGCGCAGCGCTGGGTGGTGAAGATTGGCAGTGCGCTGCTGACCGCTGATGGCCGTGGTCTGGATCGCGCGGCTATGGCGGTATGGGTCAAGCAGATGGTCGCGTTGCGTGAGCAGGGCGTCGAGTTGGTGCTGGTGTCCTCCGGGGCGGTAGCGGCCGGTATGAGCAAGCTGGGCTGGAGTGCGCGACCGAGTGCCATGCATGAGCTGCAGGCGGCTGCGGCGATTGGCCAGATGGTGCTGATTCAGGCGTGGGAGTCGAGCTTTGCCGAGCATGGTCGGCGCACGGCACAGATCCTGCTGACTCACGACGATCTGTCCGATCGCAAGCGCTACCTGAATGCGCGCAGCACGCTGCGCACCCTGGTGGATCTGGATGTGGTGCCGGTGATCAATGAAAACGACACCGTGGTCACCGATGAAATCCGCTTTGGTGACAACGATACCCTGGCGGCGCTGGTGGCCAACCTGGTCGAGGCCGATCTGCTGGTAATTCTTACTGATCGCGATGGCATGTATAACGCCGATCCGCGGCATAACCCCGATGCCGAGCTGATTTTCGAGGCGCGCGCCGATGATCCGGCGCTGGATGCCGTCGCCGGCGGTGTCGGTGGTGCGCTCGGGCGTGGCGGTATGCAGACCAAGCTGCGTGCGGCGCGCCTGGCTGCGCGTTCTGGTGCGCATACGGTAATCGTTGGCGGTGCCATCGAGCAGGTGCTGGCGCGGCTCAAGGCAGGCGAGCGTCTGGGTACGCTGCTGGCGCCTGAGCGCGGCATGCTGGCAGCGCGCAAGCAGTGGCTGGCCGGGCATCTGCAGACGCGCGGCACCCTTGTGCTGGATGACGGTGCGGTCAAGGCGCTGGCAACCGGCACCAAGAGCTTGCTGCCGGTTGGCGTAAAAGCCGTGCAGGGCAGCTTTCGCCGCGGTGAGATGGTGGTCTGTGTGGCGGCGGATGGTCGCGAAATTGCCCGTGGGCTGGCCAACTACAGTGCGCTTGAGGCGCAAAAAATCATCGGTCAGTCGTCGGATGCCATCGAGAAGCTGCTGGGTTATGTTGATGAGCCCGAGTTGGTGCATCGGGATAATTTGATCCTGATTTGAAAACCTGCACAAAGCCTGCTGCGCGTCGGCCCTGCTGCGTTAAAAACAGGCTCAGAATGCTCATGTACAAAAGTACACTCCGCTTCCTCGCTTGTTTTTGCCTTGCATGGCTCTAGCTCGCGAGGCTTTGAATGGGTTTTGAGGGAAAGCTGATGCGAGTCGTAAAGGGATTGATGGGGGCGCTGGTGCTGCTGCCTGGGTTGGCGGCGGCCGAGCAGATCGGTGAGGTGTCGACGGTTTTCAAAATCATGGGGCCGAACGACAAGATCGTCGTCGAGGCCTTTGATGATCCTAAGGTGGCGGGGGTGACCTGCTACCTGTCGCGAGCCAAGACGGGTGGCGTCAAGGGCGGCCTGGGGCTGGCCGAGGATCGCGCCGAGGCGTCGATTGCTTGTCGCCAGGTCGGGCCGATCAGCTTCTTGGAGAAGCTCAAAGAGGGTGAGGAGGTGTTTCGTGAACGTACCTCGCTGGTGTTCAAGACTATGCAGGTGGTGCGGTTCTTCGATCAGAAGCGCAATACCCTGGTTTATCTGGTCTATAGCGACCGGGTAATCGAGGGCAGCCCGCAGAACGCGGTGACGGCCATTCCGATTTTGCCCTGGCCGGAAAAGCCCTGAGCACAAAAAGCCCGAAGTGATTCGGGCTTTTTTCTGGCCCTTGCCCAAGGCGATTACCTGTTGGTGTGGCCGGGCGTTGCAGGCTGCTCCGGCAATTATTGCGGGCAATAAAAAACCGGCGTTTAAGCCGGTTTTTTAAGAACAATCAGCGTGTTGCTAACGGCTTAGGCAGCTGCAGCTTCGCCCAGGGCCTTGATATGGCCATTCAGGCGGCTCTTATGACGAGCGGCTTTGTTCTTGTGGATGATGCCTTTGTCGGCCATACGGTCGATTACCGGCACAGCCAGGGTGTAAGCAGTAGTAGCAAGGGCGACGTCTTTGGCTTCGATAGCCTTGACGACGTTCTTGATGTAAGTACGAACCATCGAGCGCTGGCTGGCGTTATGGCTACGACGCTTCTCAGCCTGTTTTGCGCGTTTTTTGGCAGAAGGTGTATTGGCCACCGTCAAGCTCCTCGAAAAAATTCTGGGGGTTACAAACAAATAAGGCCGCGAATCATGCCGATATGAGGGAGTGCTGTCAAGCCTGTTGGCTTTTCCCTGTGCTGGCCTGACCAGTGGCAGACCGCTACACTCGTCGCCTTTGCGCGCCAGTGCTTGTTTGCGGAGCCGGGATATTACATGAATTTGCTCAAGTCGTTGGCCGCTGTCAGCTCCATGACCATGCTTTCGCGTGTTTTGGGCTTTGTGCGCGACACCATCATCGCTCGCACCTTCGGCGCTGGCGTGGCCTCGGACGCCTTTGTGGTGGCGTTCAAGCTGCCCAATCTGCTGCGGCGGATTTTTGCTGAGGGCGCGTTTTCCCAAGCTTTTGTGCCGATTCTGGCTGAGTACAAGACTCAGCAGGGTGATGAGGCTACACGCACGTTCCTGGCTTACGTGACCGGTCTGCTGACTCTGGTGTTGGCGCTGGTGACCTTTATCGGCATTTTGGCGGCGCCGTGGATTGTCTGGGCGTCCGCGCCAGGTTTTGCCGATGAGGCAGAGCGTTTTGAGCTGACCACCGATCTGCTGCGGGTGACCTTTCCTTATATCTTGCTGATCTCCCTGTCCTCGCTGGCGGGGGCGGTGCTCAATACCTGGAACCGCTTCTCGGTACCGGCCTTTGTGCCTACGCTGCTGAATATCAGCATGATCGTGTTTGCTCTGTTTCTGACGCCTTACTTCGATCCGCCAATCATGGCGCTGGGCTGGGCGGTGCTGGTAGGCGGTTTGGCGCAGCTGCTGTTCCAGCTACCGCATCTGCACAAGATCGGCATGCTGGTGCTGCCGCGGCTGAACCTCAAGGACACCGGCGTGTGGCGCGTGGTTAAGCAGATGGGGCCGGCGATCTTTGGTGTGTCGGTCAGTCAGATTTCGTTGATCATCAACACCGTATTCGCCTCCTTTTTGGTCGCGGGCTCGGTGTCCTGGATGTATTACGCCGACCGTCTGATGGAATTGCCGGCCGGTGTGCTTGGCGTGGCGCTGGGCACCATCCTGCTGCCGGCCCTGTCGAAAACCTATGCCGGTGCCAGTAGCGAGGACTATTCCAAGCTGCTCGACTGGGGCTTGCGCCTTTGCCTGGTGTTGGCGTTGCCCAGTGCGGTGGCGCTGGCGATTATTTCCGAGCCGCTGATTGCCTCGCTGTTTCAGTACGGCAAGTTCACCGCTGCCGATACCGACATGACCCAGCGCGCCTTGATCGCTTATTCGCTGGGCTTGGTCGGCATCATTCTGGTGAAAATTCTCGCGCCGGCCTTCTACGCCCAGCAAAACATCAAGACCCCGGTGCGCATTGGTCTGGTGACGCTGCTGGCGACCCAGGTGATGAATGTGCTGTTTATCTTCGTAATTCCTCTAGCTCACGCTGGTCTGGCTTTGGCTATCGGTCTGGCCGCCTGTCTGAATGCTGGGCTGTTGTACTGGCAGCTGCGTAAGCGCGACATGTTCCAGCCGCAGCCGGGCTGGGCACTGTTCCTTGGCAAGCTGTTACTGGCGTTGTTGGTGATGGTGGGCGTGCTGCTGCTGGCCATGCAGCAGCTGCCGGTTTGGGCGGACGGCACCATGCTCTGGCGTTTGCTGCGCCTGGGCGGGCTGGTTGGTGTGGGGCTGCTGGCCTATTTGGCCGTGTTGGCGCTGCTGGGGTTCCGTTTGAAGGATTTTGCTCGCCGCAGTGCGCTCTGAGTTGCAGCTGATTTGCCGCCTGTTGTCCGCTGCCCGGTGTGCGTATAATCGGCCACTTTATGAGCAAGAAGCGCGTTATGCAGCTGGTTCGAGGCCTACACAACTTGCGGCCCCAGCATCGGGGCTGTGTCGCCACCATCGGCAATTTCGACGGCGTCCATCGTGGTCATCAGGCCATTTTGGCGCGTTTGCGTGAGCGTTCCGCCGAACTCGGTGTGCCCAGTTGCGTGTTGATTTTCGAGCCGCAGCCGCGTGAGTTTTTTGCTCCAGATGCCGCTCCGGCGCGCTTGGCGCGGCTGCGCGACAAGTTGGCTCTGCTGGCCGCCGAGGGCGTTGATCGGGTGCTGTGCCTGAGTTTCAACCGCCGCTTGCGTGAGCTGAGCGCTGCCGAGTTTGTGCATCGCGTGCTGGTTGAGGGCTTGGGTGTGCAGCACTTGGAAGTGGGTGATGACTTTCGCTTCGGCTGTGACCGCGCCGGTGACTTTGCCTTTCTGGCCGAGGCCGGTGAGCGTGAAGGCTTCAGTGTTGAAGCTGCCAGCACGGTCGAACTGGACGGTATTCGCGTCAGCAGTACGCGGGTACGTGAAGCCCTGGATGCCGGTGATTTTGCCTTGGCGCAGCACCTGCTTGGGCGACCTTTTCAGATCGCCGGGCGGGTGTTGCACGGGCAGAAACTGGGTCGTCAGCTGAATGCGCCGACTGCCAATGTGCAGCTCAAGCGTAAGAGGGTGCCGCTCAAGGGCGTGTACCTGGTCAGCACTGAGATCGACGGCCAAACCTGGCCGGGTGTGGCCAACATAGGTGTGCGCCCGAGCGTGGCCGGTGATGGCCGCGCTCATCTGGAAGTGCATTTGCTGGACTTTGCCGGTGATTTATATGGCCGGCGTTTGACGGTGGCTTTCCACCACAAGCTGCGCGATGAGCAGCGTTTCGCCTCCCTTGAGGCATTGAAGACGGCTATTGCTGCCGATATTGCTGCCGCCCGTGCCCATTGGCGCGTTTAAGCCCCCGGCTTCAACTGCTGGGTGCCAATCGCTTACGAAGAGCCTGAAATGACCGATTACAAAGCCACGCTTAATCTGCCTGACACCCAATTTCCGATGAAGGCCGGCCTGCCGCAGCGCGAGCCGCAGATTCTGCAGCGCTGGAACGAGATTGGCCTGTATCAGAAGCTGCGCGCGCAAGGCGAAGGTCGGCCGAAGTTTGTTCTGCACGACGGCCCGCCCTATGCCAATGGCAGCATCCACATCGGTCATGCGGTCAACAAGATTCTCAAGGACATCATCACCCGCTCCAAGACCCTGGCCGGCTTCGACGCCCCCTATGTGCCGGGCTGGGACTGCCACGGCCTGCCGATTGAACACAAGGTGGAAACCACCTTCGGCAAGAATCAGCCATCTGACCTGACCCGCGAGCGCTGCCGCACCTATGCCGCTGAGCAGATCGAAGGGCAGAAAGCCGACTTCGTTCGCCTCGGTGTGCTGGGCGATTGGGGCAACCCGTACAAGACCATGGATTTTGCCAACGAAGCGGGCGAAATCCGCGCGCTGGCCGAGATGGTCAAGCAGGGCTTCGTGTTCAAGGGCCTGAAGCCAGTTAACTGGTGCTTCGATTGCGGCTCGGCGCTGGCTGAGGCCGAAGTCGAGTATCAGGACAAGAAGTCCGATGCCATCGACGTCGCTTTCGTCGTCGAAGATGCCGATAAGCTGGCCGCCGCATTTGGCCTGTCCAGCTTGCCGAAGCCGGCCTCCATCGTGATCTGGACCACCACGCCGTGGACCATTCCGGCCAACCAGGCGCTGAACGTTCACCCTGAATTTACCTACGCGCTGGTCGATGCCGGCGAGCGCCTGCTACTGCTGGCCGAAGAGCTGGTGGAAGGTTGCCTGGCTCGTTACGGCCTGCAGGGCGAAGTTATCGCTACAGCACCAGGTGCTGCGCTGGAGCTGATCCGTTTCCGCCACCCGTTCTACGAGCGCTTCTCCCCGGTCTATCTGGCCGATTATGTCGAGCTGGGCGCTGGTACCGGCGTCGTGCACTCGGCCCCGGCCTATGGCGAGGACGACTTCCGTTCCTGCAAAGGCTACGGCATGAGCAACGACGATATCCTCAGTCCGGTGCAGAGCAACGGTGTGTATGTCGTTGATCTGCCGTTCTTTGGCGGCCAGTTTATCTGGAAGGCCAACCCGAACATTGTCGCCAAGCTGGAAGAAATCGGCGCGCTGCTCAAGCACGAAGCCATCCAGCACAGCTATATGCACTGCTGGCGCCACAAAACTCCGCTGATCTACCGCGCCACCGCGCAGTGGTTCGTCGGCATGGACAAGCAACCCAACGAAGGCGACACCCTGCGCGAGCGCGCGCTAGCCGCCATCGAGCAGACCGCATTCGTTCCCGCCTGGGGCCAGGCGCGCCTGCACAGCATGATCGCCGGTCGTCCGGACTGGTGCATCTCGCGTCAGCGCAACTGGGGCGTGCCGATTCCGTTCTTCCTGCACAAGGCCACAGGCGAGCTGCACCCGCGTAGCGCCGAGCTGATGGAGGAAGTGGCCAAGCGTGTCGAGCAAGAGGGCATCGAGGCCTGGTTCAAACTAGACGCCGCTGAGCTGCTGGGTGATGAAGCTGCTGACTACGACAAGATCAGCGACACCCTGGACGTCTGGTTCGATTCCGGTACCACCCACTGGCACGTGCTGCGCGGTTCACACAACTTGGGCCATGCCAGCGGCCCGCGCGCTGATCTGTATCTGGAAGGTTCCGACCAGCACCGCGGCTGGTTCCATTCCTCCCTGCTCACCGGGGCTGCCATCGACGGCCACGCGCCGTACAAAGAGCTGTTGACCCACGGCTTCGTGGTTGATGAGAACGGCCGCAAGATGTCCAAATCTCTGGGCAACGTGGTGGCCCCGCAGGAAGTGAATGACAGCCTGGGCGCCGATATCCTGCGCCTGTGGGTGTCGTCCACCGACTATTCGGGCGAGATGGCTGTGTCCAAGGTCATCCTGCAGCGCAGCGCCGACTCCTATCGGCGCATTCGTAACACCGCGCGCTTCCTGCTCTCCAACCTCAGCGGCTTCGACCCGGCGCAGCATCTGCTGCCGGTCGACGAGATGCTGGCGTTGGATCGCTGGGCGGTGGATCGCGCTTTGCTGCTGCAGCGCGAAATCGAGGAGGCCTACGACAGCTACCGCTTCTGGAACGTGTACCAGAAGGTGCACAACTTCTGCGTGCAGGAGCTGGGTGGCTTCTACCTCGACATCATCAAGGACCGTCAGTACACCACCGCAGCCGATAGCGTTGCGCGGCGCTCCTGCCAGACGGCACTGTTCCATATCGCCGAAGCCCTGGTGCGCTGGATCGCTCCAGTGCTTTCGTTCACCGCCGACGAGCTGTGGGAATACCTGCCGGGCGCGCGTAACGAGTCGGTGATGCTCAATGGCTGGTATCAGGGCCTGAGTCCACTGCCGGAAGGTTTCGAGCTGGACCGTGCGTTCTGGGAGCGGGTCATGGCGGTGAAGGTCGCGGTAAACAAGGAAATGGAAAACCTGCGCGCAGCCAAGGCCATTGGCGGCAACCTGCAGGCGGAAGTGACTCTGTACGCCGAAGACAGCCTGATCGCCGATCTGAACAAGCTGGGCAACGAACTGCGCTTTGTGCTGATCACCTCTACCGCCAGTCTGTCACCGCTTGCCAGCGCGCCAAGCGATGCCGTGGAAACCGAAGTGGCGGGGCTCAAGCTGAAAGTGTTGAAGTCTGGTCACGCCAAGTGCGCCCGTTGCTGGCATCACCGTGAGGATGTTGGGGTGAACCCGGCGCATCCGGAAATCTGCGGTCGTTGCGTGGACAACATCGAAGGCGCGGGTGAGGTTCGTCACTATGCGTGATAACGCCAGTCGTTTCGGGCGCCTGGCCTGGCTGTGGTTGAGCCTGCTGGTGTTTGTGGTCGATCAGGCAAGCAAGTTCTGGTTCGATAACAACCTGAGCATGTACCAGCAGATCGTGATCATTCCCGATTACTTCAGCTGGACCCTGGCTTACAACACTGGCGCGGCGTTTAGCTTTCTGGCCGATGCTGCCGGCTGGCAGCGCTGGTTCTTCGCCGCGATTGCCGTGGTGGTGAGCGGGGTGCTGGTGGTGTGGCTCAAGCGCCTCAAACCAGGCGAAACCTGGCTGGCAGTGGCTTTGGCTTTAGTGCTGGGCGGCGCGCTGGGTAATTTGGTGGATCGCGTGGTGTTTGGCCATGTGGTCGACTTTATCCTGCTGCACTGGCACCAGCAGTGGTACTTCCCGGCCTTCAACGTGGCCGATATGGCGATTACCGGCGGTGCCATCCTGCTGGCGCTGGATATGTTCAAAAGTGAAAAGTCCGGAGAAACAGGCAAATGACTGACGTGCGTATCGGTCCGGACAGGGAAGTGACCCTGCATTTCGCCCTCAAGCTGGACAACGGCGATGTGGTCGACAGCACCTTCGATAAAAAGCCGGCCACTTTCAAGGTTGGCGATGGCAACCTGCTGCCAGGCTTTGAACAAGCCATTTACGGGCTGAAGGCGGGTGACAAGCGCAGCCTGTCGATCAGTCCGGAGCAGGGCTTTGGTCAGGGCAATCCGCAGAATATCCAGATCATGCCGCGCAGCCAGTTTCAGGATATGGAGCTGTCTGAAGGCCTGCTGGTGATCTTCAATGATGCAGCTAATGCCGAGCTGCCCGGCGTAGTAAAAGCTTTCGACGACAGCCAGGTAACCATCGACTTCAACCACCCGTTGGCCGGCAAGGCGCTGAGCTTCGATGTGGAGATTATTGAGGTCAAAGCGCTCTGATCAGCGTAATAATTTCGTAGGGTGGGTTAGGCGCACAGGCGCAGTTTGAGTCTGGAGCACTTGTATGGCGCGCCGTAACCCACCATGGTTCGTATGTCGGGCTCCGTACTGTTGGGCTGCGCGGCATTCGTGGCTTATTCCGCAATGTGCCGCTAACTCAAACTGCGGCAACTTTCGTTTACGCGCGCCGAGATAACCCGCATGTATATCAAACTCGCCAATCCCCGTGGCTTCTGTGCCGGTGTCGACCGCGCCATTGAGATCGTCAACCGTGCCCTGGAAGTCTTCGGTCCACCGATCTATGTGCGCCATGAAGTGGTGCACAACAAGTTCGTGGTCGAAGACCTGCGTTCGCGCGGCGCCGTATTTGTCGAAGAGCTGGATCAGATTCCTGATGACGTTATCGTTATCTTCAGCGCCCACGGCGTCTCCCAGGCTGTGCGCACAGAGGCAGAGCGCCGCGGCCTGAAGATCTTCGACGCCACCTGCCCGCTGGTGACCAAAGTGCATATGGAAGTGGTGCGCTACAGCCGCGAGGGGCGCGAGTGCATCCTGATCGGCCATGAAGGCCATCCAGAAGTCGAAGGCACCATGGGCCAATACGACGCCAGCAACGGCGGCACCATCTATCTGGTAGAAGATGAAGCCGACGTGGCCGAACTACAGGTGCGCAATCCCGAAGCCCTAGCCTTCGTCACCCAAACCACCCTGTCGATGGACGACACCAGCAAAGTCATCGACGCCCTGCGCAGCAAGTTCCCCGCCATCGGCGGCCCACGCAAGGACGACATCTGCTACGCCACCCAAAACCGCCAGGACGCTGTCAAACAGCTCGCCGCCGAATGCGACGTGTTGCTGGTTGTAGGCAGCCCCAACAGCTCCAACTCCAACCGCTTGCGCGAGCTGGCCGAGCGTATGGGAACGCCTGCCTACCTGATCGATGGGGCAGAAGATCTCAAGCAGGAGTGGTTTGTCGGGGTGGAGGGCATTGGTATTACTGCGGGGGCATCGGCCCCGGAAGTTCTGGTGCAGGGGGTTATCCAGCAATTGAGCGAGTGGGGCGCAACAGGTGCGCAAGAGCTGCAGGGGCGGCCTGAGAATGTGACGTTCTCGATGCCCAAGGAGTTGCGGGTGAGGCAACTGTGACTTGAAGTAAAAAAGAAGGCTATGTCCCAATCGCGTGTTGCATGGTGCGTCCAACCGCCTCCTGGATACAGTGAGCTGGCTGAATACGCTGTTGATAGCGCTCAAGCATGCGGCGCCAGCCCAGATAGTTCGGGAGGTAGCGGGTGGCGACACCGT
>NZ_JAUYGD010000055.1 GCF_030690725.1 Pseudomonas sp.
GGTTGCAGCGTGCCCAGTTTCAGCACGCTGTTTGAGGCGCGCAGCTTCGCGGTTAAGCCCATCTCACCATATTCATCCTGCGCGGCACGAGGTGCTTCTTTATCGCGCTTGAGCAGGCCCGTGCCTGAGCGGTCGGCGCTGGAGTCCAGCTTGAGACCCAGCATGCCGATAGCGTCGATGCCAACACCGACGGTCCCTTCGGTGAACCCGGATTCGTAACGCAGCAGAAAGCCCTGGGCCCATTCTTCCTGTTTTGACTGGCTTGCTGAGTCTTGGCGGAAATCACGATTGAAATAGAAGTTGCGCGCTTCCAGACCAGCTTTGCTATCTGCCAAAAAATCAGCTGCCGCTGGTTGACTGAGACCGAGTCCTCCAGCGCTCAGCAGGAGCCCGCACGTGATTCGGTTAAGCCATTGAGAGTTGGGGGTAGCAATGAGCATGTAATTATCCTCGTCGAAAACATGTGTGGTAGACGAGGGGCAGGCTCGGGTGGATGCATTACACTTACACATACTTTTGATGACAATTTTATTTCGATGATTAGGGATCGAGTGGAAGCCTTACAGCGCGAGGGTTTCAATGCAGGAGCGGGAGTTTTTGTTTGTTTCAGCGAGATGACTTTTTGGTGAATTAACTGCTTGTGGACTACTCAGGTGTAGGGACTGCACCAACTTGAACACTGTGCTGGCCTAACCTGACACCTTGAACCCAAAAAGTCTGGACACCCTGCTGGTGAAATTGATACAGCATTTTTTATGAACACACGGATTTAACAAGGCGGAAGCGCGGGGCCAATCCGGAATTGTTAGCCGGACGCTTATCCCAGTTCGAGGCAGAAACTCGAAGGCTTGCCGGCGGCAGCTCAGAAAATGAACGCAGGTGCCTCAAAGTCGCATTGAAAAAAGTAAAGAATTGGAGCCGGCAGAGCCTACTGCTGGAGGTAGAAATCAATCTATTTCGTGGTTGAGCTTTCATCACAGAACAGCGGCTCAGCTGCTAACCAGCAGCCCAATGCCGGATGTAGAGGCTCATACTTGTCCGCCAACAAGGACAATTCCTCTCTCCGCCGCTCTTCAAGCTTGCCAGCTAGCCAGATATCAGCTGCTTCCGGGTAATGTCGTAGAAGGCGTTCAGCCTGGAGGCGTATGGATTCAGGCAGGGATGAATCCCTAGATAAGTCGCGCAAGAAGTCTCTTGTCTGCACCACGCTACGGGTGCGCTCATGAACCATGGTCACAGCAACTCTCCTAATTTTCCGCTGGGGGGAGACGGTTTCCCGTCAACGAGTCCTACGGCCCCGAGGGACAGTGTACTGAATGGAGAACGAGCGACCAAAATCAACCGCCTTGATCACTTCGATCCGCTTGTGACTGACAGCCTAATCTCCTTTGTGTGTCCGTAAGGGCTAGAGAGATCCACGTTGATTGATCTGCTTTTGGAGCGCCGATAGCTCATCGAGGATTTGCGTCATGGGATATACATGCCCGTTGAGCATGCCGGCCTCTTGCATGTTGAGGTAATCCTTTTCTAACAGAACCCGATTGTCGCCGTCAGGCAGCAGATTCAGTTCGCCAGCCAAGCAGCGCTCATAGTGCGTCGTCGCGCTCCTGTAGAACACGTTCTTGAGGTCGATCACATTCGCCAACAGTTCAAGATCGTTCATGGCCCGCTTGCCGATCCCATGCTGCGCCAGCATGGCAAGGTCATACCAATGACGGGAAATCCGCTCACGGCCTTCTGTGATTTGCTTGTTGCACTGGGCATGGATTAACGTCACCTTTTCCCAGAAAGTACGCTCCGGTGCCAATACTACAACTCCCTCGGCCCGTGGAAATGCCACGCCCTGAAACAACTCAGCAACGTCGGGCTGGATGGTGTGAACTGCGTTAGGGTCGATAATATTGCGACCACCGAACTCCACCAGCACGTAATCACGCATGTAGCCGCCCCGGTCTGCAACCCGTGACGGGTAGTAAACGTGCAGTTCCTCCCCATTCTCGCTGATACTAACTTCGCACTCGGCACCGCAGGCCAGCTTGGCTAGCTCGGATTTAAGATGCGGCTGTACCACCTCATGGGTATAACGCGATACCTCGACCTTGAGGGCGTCGCCAATCTGCGTACGCTGCCGACCGGACAGCTTGCTGAGTTCAGATAATGGGAGTTCGCAACCCAGTTGCCGATAGTCGATGGTCACGTCTACATCCTCAGAGAAACGCTTGATCACCGAGTAAACCTTCGATAACGAGGTGCCCCCTTTGAACGCCATCGCCTTGCGGTTTGGCGTTGCAAAGAGGTGCTGGAGTACGAGAGACAGCCAGATGTCCTTCTCGATCACACTGGGCGAGCGCCCGGTCTCCGTTGCGGCAACCCCTAGTAGTTCGCCTTGCTCAGTTACGGGTATGTCGAAGTAGGACTCAGGCACTCTGTTTCCTTAGCGGCAAGGCTCAATGCCGACCGCATCCATTCCGGCATCTTGCAGGCCCGGAGCTTGTTCAGTTCTTCACTGCTGAGCGCACTGGTGATCTTGGAAACCACCTGGGCGGATAGTCCCTCTTTGCCGATGTAATACAGAGCGATGAGCGCCATCCCGACCTTTGTGCCGGCATGCTGCAAGCGATTACTGGAGACGTGTTTGAGGCGTACCACCGCATTACCAACCTTGATTTCGCGACTCGAACCGCTGGTGTAATAGGTCGGAAGCACCTGCATTTGCGTGCTGAGGCCCAGCCTGCGAACGGCCTCTGCACCGTGCATCTGGATCGTCTCGCCGTTCGCCTTGGTGATGACTTCCATCACGGCCAACGGGCTCGGGCGAACCTTGCCAGTGTACTTGCTCAGCTTTGGACGCATGTAGACGCCGCGAGTGACGCGCTCCAGAGAGCCCGCATGCACCAGCCGCGAGAGTGCTTTATCAACCGACGCACGGGAGCCGACCTGCGCGAACACTGCGCCGGCAAAGGGTCTACCCTTTTGCATGTGCTTGATTCGATTCGAAATAGCTTCTGCGACGGACATAAGAGCCTCAAAAGGTCAGAAGAAATACAGATATTTCCTGACAGGTATGATTACTATAAAGCTTACACTGCGTGCTTTCCAGCTGATCAACAGGCGCAATACAAATAGCAGCGGTGTTTCTGACGAACACCATGCCCAGAACGAGCATAGACCCCGCTCTCACGCAGCTTCAAACAGCCCAATTCGACCTGCATCCACTGATGGATAGTAGCCCCGGACCACCTCATACCTCGCCCACTTGGAGTGGCAGACATCTTGATGCGGAACACTAGCAGCAGTGTGTTCATATTTTTCCGGCCCAAGGTATCAACGTTAGCCAGCAGAGCGTATTAAATCTCCCGGCCTCCACACTCAGGGCTACTGAGTGAACCAGTTGTGGCGATCTTCAAAGGCTTTGTAGATGAGCGACACCAGTGTCTGCACTTCTGATCGCTCTGCTGCCAGCGGGGACGTTGAAATCCAGACCACCCGTTCCAAGGCAGTCTCGAATAACTCGTCAAGGGGCAGCAGGTTACGGTCTACATGGGAGATGTAGCCAGGTAGCAGGCCAATGCAGGAGGAGTTACGCAGCAAGTCAACGACCCACTCTTGTGAATGCACTTGAATGACCGCACTTCGGCGCTGACGGATCAGCTGATTCCATGGTTCGAAACTGTCAACCGTTGCGTTTCCCGCGAGCTGTACCAGCATGAAATCTTTGAGGTCGGCTACAGAGCTCGGTAGGCGTTTACCTGCATAACGTTTGGCCATATGGGCACGATAGGGAATTCGTGCAAGCATCAATGGTTTAGTCATTGCAAAGCTTGGAGTCGGTCTTGCCGTGCCGGGATCGGTGATCCAAATCATGACCTCTGCCAGCCTCTCGGGCTCGCCCTCCTGTGGGATGATTTCTAGTCTCACGGCCGCGTCATTACGCAGCCAGGAGATCAAATCACGGGCCAGCAGGTCGGTGAGCAGTGACGTCGGCACCGCAAGACGTACCAGAGCTCGCTGGACACTGACGTCCTCTGGATGCAGGTCACCGAATTTCTGGGTCAGTAGTTGTTGTAATTCACGTCCTGTTGCGCTCAGGCTGAGCTCGCGTCCTTTATAAAGGAATAGCGGGGTACCTACAGTTGCCTCCAGCTTCCTGAGTTTTTTGCGCATCGGGACGATATGTAAGTTTAGGCTGCGTGCAGCCTGCCTAAAGCAGGCGCAGCGCGCGCTGGTCAAGAAGATCTGTGCTAGTTGGTGGTCGATGGTGAGAGGGTCGAACATGGGGGCGATCAAAGCTCGTGCCAAGCAAAATGCATGTACTTTGAGCTTAACGAGACGAACCTAACGCCAGGATCGCAACAGGATTACTTATTTGTAATCTGATGGAGGGAGGAGCTTTATGTTTGGGATTGAACTTCCAGCAGTATCACTTTATTAGCGCGGGCGGTTCTCAGCGCGGCACTCGACTACTAGCTCCGCGCTGAGGTTTGATGATTACAACAGCGGAAGTGTGTAGCTGACGATCAGGCGGTTCTCGTCAACGTCGTTGCCGAAGTTGGTTGAACGTAGTGTGGCGTTGCGCCATTTCACGCCCAGGTTTTTCAGTACGCCGTCCTGGAAGACATAGGCGATGTCAGTGTTGCGCTCCCACTCCTTACCATCGGCTTTGCCTGCGCCTAGATCAATATTGTCACCAGTCAGGTAACGGGTCATGAACGTCAAGCCAGGGATGCCAACGCTGGCAAAGTTGAAGTCATAGCGGGCCTGCCATGAAGTTTCGTCTTTGTTAGCGAAGTCGCCGATCTGTACATAGTTGACCAGGAACGGATCGGTGCCGTTGATGTAGGCGTAACCGGTGTCTCCGCTCATGCTCTGGTAACCAACGCCGAGTGCGTGGCCGCCAAAGGCATAGGTGAACATCGCCCCGAATGCCTTGTTGTCGACGTTGCTGTTGCCTTCGTCGGTGGAGCGAGCGTAGCGCAGATCAGTTTTCAGCGATTGTTTGTCACCTAGCGGCAAGGTGTGCAGGACCGTGAAAATATGCTGCTTGTAGAACTCGTCCAGATTGCCGTAGTTGTAGCCGGTGGCCAGGTTGCTGTTCCATTTGTAGGTCGCCCCGGCGAAGTTGAATTCATCGCTCGTCTGGGTTCCGCCGCCGCTGATAGCGCGGGCTGCGCCGCTGGCAATGCTGAGGTCTTCGCTATCGGATGAGTCGCGCTGACTTACTTGCTTGAGCTGGCCTGCATCGAAGGTAAGCCCGTCAATCTCCAGCGAATTCAGGTGCCCGCCTTGAAAGGTCTGTGGCAGCAGGCGCGAATCGTTTGC
>NZ_JAUYGD010000057.1 GCF_030690725.1 Pseudomonas sp.
CCAATGATGTACCTGGCGTTGTCCTACGATCACCGCCTGATTGATGGTAAGGAAGCCGTGACCTTCCTGGTGACCATCAAGAACTTGCTGGAAGACCCGGCGCGTCTGCTGCTGGACATCTAAAAGCCAGTTTCTCCCACGGCGGCCCTTTAACCAGGGCCGTCCGGTTTATTCGAGAAGGAATACGTTATGACCCAGAAATTCGACGTGGTAGTCATCGGTGCCGGCCCTGGTGGCTATGTAGCCGCCATCAAAGCAGCTCAGCTTGGTTTGAAGACTGCATGCATCGAGAAGTACCAGGATAAAGAGGGCAAGGTTGCGCTCGGTGGTACTTGCCTGAACGTCGGTTGCATTCCGTCCAAGGCGCTGCTGGACAGCTCCTGGAAATACCACGAAGCGCACGAAGGTTTTGCCATTCACGGTATCGAAGCCAAAAGCGTAACCATCGACGTGCCTGCGATGATCGGTCGTAAAGCCAACATCGTGAAAAATCTCACCGGCGGCGTCGCCGGCCTGTTCAAGTCGAATGGCGTGACCCTGCTCGAAGGTCACGGCAAGCTGCTGGCGAACAAGCAGGTTGAAGTCACCGGTTCCGACGGCAAGACGCAGATCGTCGAAGCCGAGAACGTGATTCTGGCCTCTGGCTCCAAGCCAATCGACATTCCGCCGGCTCCGGTCGATCAGGACGTGATCGTTGACTCCACCGGCGCCCTGGAATTCCAGAGCGTGCCGAAGAAGCTCGGCGTGATCGGCGCTGGCGTCATCGGTCTGGAACTGGGTTCGGTCTGGGCGCGTCTGGGTGCTGAAGTGACTGTGCTGGAAGCCCTGGACAAGTTCCTCCCGGCTGCCGATGAGCAGATCGCCAAAGAAGCGCTGAAGACCTTCACCAAGCAGGGCCTGAACATTCGTCTGGGCGCTCGTGTGACCGGTTCGGAAGTGAAGAAGAAGCAGGTAACTGTCAACTTCACCGACGCCGAAGGCGAGCAGAAGATTGTGTTCGACAAGCTGATCGTTGCCGTCGGCCGTCGTCCGGTGACCACCGACCTGTTGGCTGCCGATAGCGGCGTCGACATGGACGAGCGTGGTTTCATCTTCGTTGACGACCAGTGCGCCACCAGCGTACCGGGTGTTTACGCCATTGGTGACGTAGTGCGCGGCGCGATGCTGGCTCACAAAGCCTCGGAAGAGGGCATCATGGTTGCCGAGCGCATTGCTGGCCACAAAGCCCAGATGAACTACGACCTGATCCCATCGGTTATCTACACCCATCCGGAAATCGCATGGGTTGGTAAAACCGAGCAGCAGCTGAAGACCGAAGGCGTTGCCGTTAACGTCGGCACCTTCCCGTTCGCAGCCAGCGGTCGCGCCATGGCGGCCAACGACACTGGCGGCTTCGTCAAGGTGATTGCGGATGCCGCGACCGACCGCGTACTGGGTGTTCACGTGATTGGCCCAAGCGCTGCCGAACTGGTTCAGCAGGGTGCAATCGGTATGGAATTCGGCACCAGCGCCGAGGATCTGGGGATGATGGTGTTCTCCCACCCGACGCTGTCCGAAGCGCTGCACGAAGCTGCTCTGGCAGTGAATGGCCATGCCATCCACATCGCCAACCGTAAAAAGCGTTAACAGCAAGCGTTAAGTCGTTGTTTGTTTGAGCGGATGCCTTCACCGGCGTTGTGTACCGGTGAAGGTGCAGCTCAACAGGAAGAACCACGGCCGACTGCCCGCGTACAGCTCAGGTTTTGCGCGGAACGTCAGCCGGATTGCTCCAGAAGCAGTCACAGGTGGTGCGGCATCACAAGTGCAGCACCGTATGCGCAATACCTAAACGAAGACGGTAGACAAGCATGAATCTCCACGAGTATCAGGGTAAGCAGCTGTTCGCTGAATACGGCCTGCCCGTATCCAAGGGCTTCGCGGTAGACACCCCGGAAGAAGCCGCAGCAGCCTGCGAAAAAATCGGTGGCACCGAGTGGGTCGTCAAGGCTCAAGTCCACGCTGGTGGCCGTGGTAAAGCGGGCGGCGTGAAGCTGGTGAAGAGCAAAGAAGACGCCAAAGCCTTCGCCGCCAACTGGCTGGGCAAGCGTCTGGTGACTTACCAGACAGATGCCAATGGTCAGCCAGTGACCAAGATCCTGGTCGAGTCCTGCACCGACATCGCCAAGGAACTCTACCTGGGCGCGGTCGTTGACCGTTCCAGCCGTCGCATCGTGTTCATGGCTTCCACCGAAGGTGGCGTGGACATCGAGAAAGTTGCGCACGATACCCCTGAGAAGATCCTCAAGGCGACCATCGACCCGCTGGTCGGCGCTCAGCCGTTCCAGGGCCGCGAGCTGGCATTCCAGCTGGGCCTGGAAGGTGATCAGATCAAGCAGTTCACCCAGATCTTCGTTGGCCTGGCCAAGCTGTTCCAGGACTATGACCTGGCTCTGCTGGAAGTGAACCCGCTGGTGATCAAGGCTGACGGCAACCTGCATTGCCTCGACGCCAAGATCAACATCGACAGCAACGCCATGTACCGTCAGCCGAAGCTGCGCGCCATGCACGATCCGTCCCAGGACGATCCGCGTGAAGCCCACGCTGCCAAGTTCGAACTGAACTACGTAGCGCTGGAAGGCAACATCGGTTGCATGGTCAACGGTGCTGGCCTGGCCATGGGCACCATGGACATCGTCAACCTGCACGGCGGCAAGCCAGCCAACTTCCTCGACGTAGGTGGCGGCGCAACCAAAGAGCGCGTGACCGAAGCCTTCAAGATCATCCTGTCCGACAGCAACGTGGCTGCCGTACTGGTGAACATCTTCGGCGGTATCGTTCGTTGCGACATGATTGCCGAAGGCATCATCGGCGCAGTGAAAGAAGTCGGCGTGAAAATCCCGGTTGTCGTCCGTCTGGAAGGCAACAACGCTGAACTGGGCGCTAAAGTCCTGGCAGAAAGCGGCCTGAACATCATCGCGGCAACCAGCCTGACCGACGCTGCTCAGCAAGTCGTCAAAGCTGCGGAGGGCAAGTAATGAGCGTCCTGATCAATAAAGACACCAAAGTTATCTGCCAGGGCTTCACCGGCTCGCAGGGTACTTTCCACTCCGAACAAGCCATTGCTTACGGCACCAAGATGGTTGGCGGCGTGACTCCGGGCAAAGGCGGCACCACTCACCTGAACCTGCCGGTGTTCAACACCGTGCGTGAAGCAGTTGAGCAGACTGGCGCCACCGCCAGCGTGATCTACGTTCCGGCTCCGTTCTGCAAGGACTCGATCCTTGAAGCGGCCATGGGCGGCATCAAGCTGATCGTCTGCATCACCGAAGGCATCGCGACCATCGACATGCTCGAAGCCAAGGTCAAGTGTGACGAGCTGGGCGTGGTCCTGATCGGCCCGAACTGCCCAGGCGTGATCACTCCGGGCGAGTGCAAAATCGGCATCATGCCGGGCCACATCCACTTGCCAGGCAAAGTAGGCATCGTGTCGCGTTCCGGCACCCTGACCTATGAAGCTGTTAAGCAGACCACTGACGCCGGTTTCGGTCAGTCCACCTGCGTCGGCATCGGTGGTGACCCGATCCCAGGCTCCAACTTCATCGACATCCTGAAGCTGTTCCAGGAAGACCCGAAGACCGAAGCGATCGTGATGATCGGTGAGATCGGCGGTTCGGCTGAAGAAGAAGCTGCTGCTTACATCAAGGCCAACGTGACCAAGCCAGTAGTGTCCTACATCGCTGGTGTAACCGCTCCGGCGGGCAAGCGTATGGGCCACGCCGGCGCAATCATCTCCGGCGGCAAGGGTACTGCAGACGAGAAGTTCGCAGCCCTGCAAGATGCCGGTGTGAAAACCGTGCGTTCCCTGGCTGACATCGGCAAGGCCCTGGCCGAGCTGACCGGTTGGGAAGTGAAAAAAGCCTAAGGCTTTTTGAGCTGAAAAAAGGCCACCTTCGGGTGGCCTTTTTTATTGCGGCCAGGGGGAACTGTTGTTGATGCGACAGCTTTTTTCACCAGTCCGACAGCCTGACCTGTGCCAGTGCCGCTTGCGCGTCAATTTCGTTAGGCTTGCAACTATTAGCGCCTGCTCCGCCATAAGCGGCTCAGGGTGCTGCAGTGGCCCCGCTTAACCGGTTGGGTGACGTTTCCCCCGATCCATCGGGAAACCCTCGGAACTTTCGGTTTTTAACTTGCAACTTTCTGCCTGTGGTATTCCCTTCTATGACTCGTTTGAAAGGCTCGGATCTCCTGGCCCTCGGCTTTATGACTTTTGCGCTGTTCCTGGGCGCCGGCAACATCATCTTTCCGCCCAGCGCCGGTATGGCGGCGGGTGAGAACATCGGCCTGGCGGCACTGGGCTTTCTGCTCACGGGCGTCGGTTTGCCGCTGCTGACCATCGTTGCCCTGGCGCGCGTCGGTGGCGGTATGGCGCTGCTCACCGCACCGCTGGGTAAGCGCGCCGGTGTGCTGTTTGCGGTCGCGGTGTACCTGGCCATTGGCCCGCTGTTTGCCACGCCGCGCACCGCTGTGGTGTCGTTTGAGATGGGCGTTGCGCCGTTCAGCGGCAACAGCAGCACCGCGTTGCTGCTCTATACCCTGGCCTACTTTGCAGCAGTGCTGTTCCTGTCGCTGAATCCTGGGCAATTGGTTGATCGCATCGGCAAATACATCACCCCGGTGCTGCTGGCGGCGCTGCTGGTTTTGGGCGGCGCGGCGCTGCTGGTTCCAGCAGGGGAGATCGGTCAGGTTTCGCCGGATTACCAGAGCACGCCCTTTGTGCAGGGTTTTCTGCAGGGCTACCTGACCATGGATACCCTCGGTGCACTGGTGTTCGGCATCGTGATTGCTACTGCGATTCGTGACCATGGCGTGACCGATGGCAAGCTGATTACCCGTTACTCGGTGATCGCCGGCCTGATCGCCGCAGTCGGCTTATCGCTGGTGTATCTGGCGCTGTTCTACCTCGGTGCGACCAGCCAGGGCATTGCCGGTGAAGCGCAGAATGGCGTGCAGGTGCTTACCGCCTATGTGCAGCACACCTTTGGCACGGCTGGCAGCCTGCTGCTGGCCGTGGTTATCACCCTGGCCTGCTTGACCACGGCTGTTGGTCTGTTGACCGCCTGTGGCGAGTTCTTCAGCGGCCTGTTGCCGGTTTCCTACCGCACGGTGGTGATCACCTTCGGTTTGTTCAGCCTGCTGGTAGCCAACCAGGGCTTGACGCAGTTGATCAGCTTCTCGATTCCGGTACTGGTCGGTCTGTACCCGCTGGCCATTGTGCTGGTGGCGTTGAGTCTGCTGGATAATCTGTGGTGTTCGCCTGCGCGGGTATTTCGCCCGGTGATGGCCGTGACCTTGGTGTTTGGCCTGGTTGACGGGATTGCCGCAGCCGGCGGCAAGGCGCTGATCCCGAGCTTCTTCAGCCAATTGCCATTGGCCGACCAGAGCCTCGGCTGGCTGTTGCCGGTGCTGCTGACCCTGGTGCTGGCTGTTGCAGTGGATCGTGTGTTGGGCGTGCCGAAAACCGCCGCCGCCTGAGTTCTGCTGTTTAGCCCCGTTGTTTACAAAAGGCCGCACACTGAGCGGCCTTTTTGTTGGCCAGCTGAAAGCCAGGCCTGTCTATAATCGGCGCAGGTTAACAAGGAGTTTGCATGCCAATCAGTGACTACTACCTGCCGCACCTGCTGGCCGTTCTCTGGTTCGTCGTCTGCTGGGCCGGCTACACCCGCTACGCCCAGGCCAAGGGCCGCACCACGCCGTGTCTGGCCAGCGTGCTGCACCTGTACCGCGAAGACTGGATGCGCCGCATGTTGCTGCGCGACAACCGTATCGCCGATGCCAACGTGATCGGCAACCTGGAGCGCAACGCGTCGTTCTTTGCTTCCAGCACCCTGATCATCCTCGCCGGTATCCTCACCGTGCTTGGCGCCTCTGACCGCGCGGTGTCGCTGCTCGCCGATCTGCCCTTTGTCCAGGCTGCCAGTCGCGAGCTGTCCGAGGTCAAGTTGCTGTGTCTGGGTGTGGTGTTCGTCTACGCCTTCTTTACCTTTAGCTGGTGCATGCGTCAGTACAACTTCGCCGCCGTGCTGGTGGGCTCTGCGCCGATGGTCGGCGAACGGCATGTGACGGAGCAGGAGCGAAAAGCCTTTGCCGAGCGCACCGCGCGAGTGATCTCGATGGCCGCCAACCAGTTCAACCAGGGTTTGCGCGCCTATTACTTTGGCATGGCGACGCTGGCCTGGTTTATCAACCCATGGTTTTTCATGCTGGTCAGCGCAGGTGTGGTATTGGTGTTGTACCGCCGCGAGTTTCATTCCGATGTACTGGAAGTGATGGTCTATACCCAGACCCCGGCGTTCGAATCGCCCAAGGAGAAAAGCGAATGAGCATCCCATTCTGGTGCATCTTTATCAGCGCATTACTGATCTTTATCGCCAAGGCCCCTGTGGCCAAGGCCATGGCGAAGGAGGGTGACGGTCACTACGATAACCACCATCCACGCGCTCAGCAAGCGCGCCTGACCGGCTTTGGCGCGCGTGCCCTGGCCGCGCACTTGAACAGTTTCGAGGCGTTTCCGCTGTTTGCCGTAGGCGTGCTGATGGCCCATGTGACCAACAACCACGGCGTACTGGTGGATATATTGGCGGTGACCTTCGTCGTGGCGCGGATGCTCTATCTGTTTTTCTACTGGGCTGACCTGCACTGGCAGCGCAGTGTGGTTTGGGTGGTTGGGCTGCTGTGCAGCCTGCTGCTGATGCTGGTTCCGGTGCTTTGATTGCGCCATAAACAAACAAGCCCGCATTAAGCGGGCTTGTTTGTTTTAGCTGGAGGGCTTACTGGCCGTCGACAGCATCTTTGACTTCATCGCCAGCATCTTCGATGGCATCAGCTGCATCATTGGCAGCATCTTCGATTTTCTCGCCAGTGGTTGGCTCGGTGCCCATCACTTCATCGGCTTTCTGCTCAATGGCTTCGCCGGTTTCTTCAATGGCATCACCCATGGATTCGATGGCTTCAGCAGCGGATTCCTTGGCCGACTCTGCTTTGTCTTCCGGGGTTTTTTCGCAAGCTGCCAGGCCGAGCATGGCGGCGAGAAGCAGGGCATAGGTGAATGGCTTTTGCACGGTTAGTACTCCTTGTAATGTGGAAATCAATGCCTGGTTTCCCAGCCATGGCCATTAAACAGCGCGGTTTCGCCGAAGTTCCCCATTAATTTGCTGGTGTTCTCATCAACGGGCTGCCTTCGTGGTGTCGGGCTCTGTGTCAGGGGGTATCATGCTCACCCTTTGTACAGTTGTCCTGAGTCTGAAGTCATGAGCGATTCCCCTATTGTTGCGCGGGCGCAGCGTTTTCTATCGGTTCTGCGTCATTGCCAGGTGCTCGGCATAAGTGTGCACAGCGCCGATGCGCAGGGGCTGATCCTGCGCTTGCCCTACAGCCCGCAGATTGTCGGCAACCCGGAAACCGGAGTGATCCACGGTGGCGCCATCACCACGCTGATGGATACCACCTGCGGCATTTCCACCGTGTGCGTGCTGCCTGAGTTCGAAATCTGCCCGACCCTCGACCTGCGCATCGATTACATGCGCCCGGCCGAGCCGAACAAAGATGTATTTGGTTTCGCCGAGTGCTATCGGGTGACCGAGAACATCATCTTCACCCGCGGCTATGCCTATCAAGACAACCCCGATGAGCCGATTGCCCATGTGGTTGGGGCGTTTATGCGCATGGGTAAGCCCGCCGATCTGCAACGCACCGCCAAGGGGACCGGCCAATGAGCACGCTGAATCTCAACCAGCTGGTGCGCGAAGCCCACGAGCAGAACAACTACGACTCACTGATCAGCCTAATTCCCTACGCCAAGTTGCTCGGTATCGAGTGCCTGCGCCTGGGCGATGACATGGTGTTTCGCCTGCCGGCCAACCAGGACAATATCGGTAATCCGACCTTGCCCGCACTGCATGGCGGAGTGATCGCCGGCTTTATGGAGCATTCGGCGATGCTGCACCTGTTGATGTTTATGGGCATTCCACATTTGCCGAAAATCATCGACTTCTCGATAGATTACCTTCGCGCCGGCCATTATCGTGACACCTTCGTGCAGTGTCAGGTGTGGCGCCAGGGTCGTCGGGTCGCCAACGTGGCCATCACCGCCTGGCAAACCAACCAGACCGAGCCGATTGCTACGGCGCGGGCGCACTTTAAGGTCGATGAGCCTTAAGGCAGCCGGGTCTGCGGATAACCCCTCGTTTAACCATCGCTAAGGAATACTGAATGGATGCGCTGCTGATTCTGGGTGGCTTGCTGCTGATACTCGCCGGGTTGGTCTGGCTGGTGATGCGCGCCTTTGCTACCAGCCTGCTGTGGGGCTGGGCCAGTTTCCTGCCGCCGTTCACCTTGCTGTATGTGTTGCGCCATTGGCGTTCGGCGCGGCCAGCCCTGGCCTTGGCCAGTTTGGGGATTATTCCGTTGGTGGTCGGCCTGACCTTGCTGGCCAGTCACGATGCGCAGCGTCTGGAGGCCATCCTCAGCCTCAAATGGCTCAAGCCCGAAGTGCAGGCGCCAGCCGAGCTGGCCATCGACCTGCGCGGCCAGTTGAATGGTCGGCCATTCGCGCCGCAACAGGCCGAGTTGCTCGATGGCGTGCTGAGTTTGCGTGAGGGCCAGGATTTCTTCGCCCAGAGCGAACTGGTGATTCGTCTGCCGAAAGTCGACAAAGGCCCGGTGCGGGTCGATGTGCTGCCGGCCGATGAAGGCATACTGCCGGAAGTGGAAATCAGCTGGTTACTGCCCGAGCAGGAGTTGCCTGAAGCGCGGCGCTTGAGCCGTGGCTACACCCTGCATCTGGATTTGCAGCCACTGGCGCCGAACAAGCTGGTCGGGGATTTCCACCTGGTATTGCCGCCGCAGTTCAAAACCACCCTGAGCGGCAAGCTTGAGCTGTTCCGCAATGGCCTGCGTTACCAGGGCGATAAAGTGGATCGCCAGTTCGACTCGGTCGATACCGTCAGCCATGTGATTCAGGATTACTTGGAGCGCCGCTTTGCCACTCGCCAGGTGCAGTTGCAGCCCATTGGTAACCTGAACTTCCCACTGCAGAGCCTTGATCTGAACGTCCAGGCGCGGATCAATGGCGAGCTGCAACAGTTGCCGATCCTGCTGCAGAAACAGGACCAGCGTGGTTGGCACGTTGCTGCCGATAGTTTTCCGCCATTGCCTAGCGCATTGGCGCCGGCCGTTGCCGAGGACAAGCCGGCAGCAGTGGCAACGGTCGCTCCGGAGCGCGTCAGCCGGCCTCTGGATCGACGCGTGCGCTTCAGCCTCGACGGCTTGCTGCGCAGCCCCAACCGCTATGCAAACCTCAGCATGCGTGCGACCACCGAGCGCGGTAACAGTGCCGAAGGGCGTTTCCATGGTATCGATCAGGATGGACGGATCATCCTGCGCCAGCGTATGAGCGGCCAGGGTGAAGTCAGCTACAGCCTGCTGCCGGAAGAGATTACTCGCATCGAGTTGCTTGAGCCTTAAGCCAAGCACTTGAAATCCCACAACATGCCCCCACCTGTATGACATCCGCCGTACTGCGGCTTCGTCAACAACGTGGAGTAAGAGAGCATGAGTGTGGAAACTCAAAAAGAAACCCTGGGCTTCCAGACCGAGGTGAAGCAGCTGCTTCACCTGATGATCCATTCGCTGTATTCGAACAAGGAAATCTTCCTTCGCGAACTGATTTCCAACGCATCGGATGCCACCGACAAGCTGCGCTTTGAAGCGCTGGCCAAGCCTGAGCTGCTGGAAGGCGGCGCTGAGCTGAAAATCCGCGTCAGCTTCGACAAGGACGCCAAGACCGTCACCCTCGAAGACAACGGCATCGGTATGAGCCGTGAAGACGCCATTACCCACTTGGGCACCATCGCCAAGTCCGGTACCGCTGACTTTATGCAGCACCTGACCGGTGACCAGAAGAAGGATTCGCACCTGATCGGTCAGTTCGGTGTGGGCTTCTACTCGGCCTTTATCGTCGCCGACAAGGTTGATGTGTTCAGCCGTCGCGCTGGCAGCCCGGCCAGCGAAGGCGTGCACTGGTCGAGCAAAGGCGAGGGCGAGTTTGAAGTTGCCACCGTTGAAAAAGCCGAGCGCGGCACGCGTATCGTCCTGCACCTGAAAGCGGCTGAAGACGAGTTCGCCGATGGCTGGCGTCTGCGCAATATCATCAAGAAGTACTCCGACCATATCGCCTTGCCGATCGAGCTACCTAAAGAGTTCCATGGCGAAGAGAAGGACAAGCCAGCAGAAGTTGAATGGGAAACCGTCAACCGTGCCAGCGCCCTGTGGACCCGCCCGCGTACCGAGATCAAGGACGAGGAATACCAGGAGTTCTACAAGCACATCGGTCACGATTTCGAGAACCCGCTGAGCTGGAGCCACAACAAGGTCGAAGGCAAGCTGGAATACACCTCCTTGCTCTACACCCCGGCCCGTGCGCCGTTCGATCTGTATCAGCGTGAAGCACCGCGTGGCCTGAAACTCTACGTGCAGCGCGTATTCGTCATGGATCAGGCTGAGTCCTTCTTGCCGCTGTACCTGCGCTTTATCAAGGGTGTGGTCGACTCCAACGACCTGTCGCTGAACGTCTCTCGCGAGATCCTGCAGAAAGATCCGATCATCGATTCGATGAAGTCGGCGCTGACCAAGCGCGTGCTGGATATGCTGGAAAAACTGGCGAAGAACGAGCCCGAGCAATACAAGAGCTTTTGGAAGAACTTCGGCCAGGTCCTCAAGGAGGGCCCGGCAGAAGACTTCGCCAACAAGGAGAAGATCGCCGGTCTGCTGCGTTTTGCCTCTACCCGCACCGAAGATGGTGAGCAGAGCGTCGGTCTGGGCGAGTACATCGCGCGCATGGCCGAAGGTCAGGACAAGGTTTACTACCTGACTGGCGAATCCTATGCCCAGGTGAAGAACAGCCCGCACCTGGAAGTGTTCCGCAAGAAAGGCATCGAAGTGCTGCTGCTCACCGACCGTATCGATGAGTGGCTGATGAGCTACCTGACCGAGTTCGACGGCAAGCATTTCGTCGACGTGGCCCGTGGCGATCTGGACCTCGGCAAGCTGGATTCGGAAGAAGACAAGAAGGCCCAGGAAGAAGTCGCCAAGGCCAAAGAAGGTCTGGTCGAGCGCCTGAAAACCGCACTCGGTGAGCAGGTTGCCGAGGTGCGCGTCTCGCACCGCCTGACCGACTCGCCAGCGATCCTGGCCATTGGCGAGCAGGACCTGGGTTTGCAGATGCGCCAGATCCTCGAAGCCAGCGGGCAGAAGGTGCCGGACTCCAAGCCGATCTTCGAATTCAACCCGGCTCACCCGTTGATCGAGAAGCTCGATGGCGAGGCTGACGAAGATCGTTTCGCCGACCTCAGCCATATCCTCTTCGACCAGGCTGCCCTGGCTGCCGGCGACAACCTGAAGGACCCGGCCGCTTACGTGCAGCGTTTGAACAAGCTGCTGGTCGAACTCTCCGCCTGATCTGCGTAAACCCAAAAAAGCCCGCGAAAGCGGGCTTTTTTGTCGGCGTTTGATTGACAGGCCGGGCAGGCTCGTTTGTCATGCTGTCATTGCGCCACTGGTGCGCATGCACAACCGATGCAGTCTTGGGGTGGTATGCAGTTTCTTGATCAGTTGTTTATCGCCAGTGCCGATCCCAGTGTTCTGATTCTCAGCAACCATGATCCGCTACTGGTGCTGATGTCGCTGTGCATTGCGGTGTTCACCTCGGGCATGGCTCTGCAACTGGCCGGTGTGGCCCGTGACAGTGATACAGCCTGGTGGCGGCACGTCACCATCGCCACAGGTTCGCTGGCTCTGGGGGCTGGTATTTGGGCGATGCACTTTATCGGCATGCTGGCGTTTCAGCTGTGCGCCGAAGTACGTTTTGATCTCGACGTAACCCTGCTGTCGATGCTGCCGAGTCTGGCGGCGTCCTGGGTGGCCCTGACTGTGTTGGCACGACGCAACCTGAACCTGTTGCAGCTGTGTATCGGCGGGGTGCTGGTGGGCGCGGGGATTGGCGCGATGCACTACAGCGGCATGGCCGCGATGCAGATGGCGCCGCTGCTGCGCTACGACCCCTGGATGTTTGCTCTGTCGATTCTGGTGGCGGTCGGTCTGGCCATTCTTGCCCTGTGGGTGCGCTTTGGTCTGGAGGGGCGCTTGCCGGCGCTCTTGGCCTTGCTGATTAGCGCACTGGTGATGGGCCTGGCGATCAGTGGCATGCACTACACCGGTATGGAGGCGGCCCGCTTTGTTGGCGTGGCCGAGTCTGAGCAGCCGATTGCCATGGTCGACAGCCTGTACCTGGGCAGTGCAATTTCGCTGATCACCATTGCCCTGACGGTCTTTGTGGTAGCGGCCAATGCGCTGCTGCGCTATCGCCGCCTGAGCCTGCAGCTGCAGGCCAGTGAGCAGCATTTACGCTCGATCTTCGATACCGCGCTCGACTCGATTTTGACGGTCGACCATGCCGGCATCATTCGCTCGGCTAACCGCGCCGCTACCCGTCTGTTGGGCTGGCAGCCGGATGAACTGGTCGGTTTGCCGATCCACCGTCTGCTCAACGAGCACGATGGCAACCTCTATGCGGCGCACCTGCGCAACTACCTGGACAGCGGCACTCTGGCATTGTCGGGCGCCGAGCAGGAGTTGCACTGCATTGCCAGCAACGGCCAGGCCAAGCCGGTGCGCATCAGCGTCGGGGTAACCCGCTCGGGCAATCAGCCGCTGTTTGTGGTGTTCGTCAATGACATCAGCGGGCGCATCCAGATGGAGCAGGCGCTGCGTGAGAGCGAACAGCAATACCGCTCGCTGATCAGCAATATCCCCGGGGTTTCCTTCCGCTGCCTGCTGGATGACGACTGGACCATGCTGTTTGTCAGCGATGCAGTGCAGGTGCTGACCGGCTGGAGTGCTGACGACTTCATCAGCAAGCGCCAGTCGATTGCTGCGCTCTATCACCCGGACGATTACCAGCCAGTGGCGGAGCAGGTGCTGGCCGCTATCGAGCAGCGTCGCAATTACACCGTCGAGTACCGTTTGTTCGACCGCGATGGCAAGGAACACTGGATCTGGGAAAGCGGCAGTGCCGTGTGCGATGAGCAGGGCATACCACGCTGGATCGACGGCGTACTACTCGACCAGACCGAAAGCAAACTGCGTAACGCCGAGTACGAAGGCAAGGTCAACGCCATCAGCAAGGCCATGGCACTGATCGAGTTTGACCTGCACGGCCATGTGCTGGAGATCAATGACAACGCCCTGGATCTGTTCGGTTATCAGCGTGCCGAAGTGATCGGCCAGCACCACCGCCTGTTCTGTGACCCGCTGTATGCCGACAGTGACGACTATCGGCTGTTCTGGGCGGCGTTAGGCAATGGTCAGTTCTCCGCCGGGGAATACCGGCGCATCGCCCGCGGTGGGCGTGAGGTGTGGATTCAGGCGACCTACAACCCGATTCTCGATACCGATGGCAAACCCTTCAAGGTGGTCAAGCTGGCCACTGACCTGACGCCGCGTCGCCTGATGGAGCAGGAAACCCGTGCCGCCCGCGACCGTGCCGAGGCGGCAGCGGCGGCGCGCAGCAGTTTCCTGGCCAATATGAGCCATGAGATTCGCACGCCGATGAACGCCATTATCGGCTTCACCGAGCTGCTGATCGGGACGCAGTTGGCCGATGACCAGCGCCGTCATCTGCAGACCGTGCAGCAGGCTTCACGCTCGTTGCTCGGCTTGCTCAATGACATCCTCGATACCGCCAAGCTCGACCGTGGCGCGATTGAGCTGGAAGACCTGGATTTCTCCCTGCGCGAGCTGTGCGAACAGGTCTGCGCCACCCAGCGTCTGGCGGCGGAAAACAAGGGCCTGGTGTTGCAGCTGGAATACCCGGCGCAGCTGCTGGAGTTCTTCCGTGGCGATGCCCTGCGCCTGCAGCAGGTGTTGACCAATCTGCTGGGCAATGCGGTGAAATTCACCGCCCAGGGCCGGGTTTGCCTGCGGGTGCAGGGCGAGGTCGGCGCGATTCGTTTGATCGTCGAAGACAGCGGCATCGGCATTGCTGCCGACCGCCTGGAGAAAATCTTCGAACCCTTTGCCCAGGCCGATGCTTCGATGAGCCGGCGGTTCGGTGGTACAGGCTTGGGTACTACCATTTCGCGGCAGCTGGTCGAGCTGATGGGCGGGCGCTTGCGCGTGGAAAGTACCCTGGGCGAGGGCAGCCGCTTTATCGTCGAATTGCCCTTGCGTGCCGGTCAACGCCTGGCCCCACAGGTACGCCAGGCGCTGCCGCAACTGGCGGCATTGCACATTCTGGCCGCCGACGATGTGCCGCAGAACCTGGAGCTGTTGCAGCTCAACCTGCAGCGTCTGGGTCACCAGGTCACGTGCGTGGCTGATGGGCAGGCGGCAGTTGAAGCCTATATCAGCGGCCGCTTTGATCTGGTGCTGATGGATGTGCAGATGCCCCTGGTCGACGGCCTGGAAGCGTCCCGGCGTATCCGTGCGCTGGAGGCGACTCAGCAGCGTGCGCCCATCCCGATTATCGCCCTGACGGCCAGCGTGCTGGATCAGGATCGCCAGGCCGCGCTGGATGCCGGGATGAACGGCTTTGCCTCCAAACCCCTCGATCTGCCGGCCTTGCTGGCTGAAATGGCGCGTCTGTTAGGCGTGGCTCAGGGCCACGGGGGCGTCGAGAACACTGCAGCGGCAACGACCGGCTTGTTCGACTGGCAGCGCGGCACCAGCCTGTGGGGCGGGCCGGTGCAGATGAGTCAGGCGATTCAACGCTTCCTGAGTGAGCAGGGCGCCCTGGTCGAGCAGCTGAACAGCATGCTGGAGAAGAATGACTGGGATACCGGGCGCAGCCTGGCGCATCGTTTTCGCGGCGCGGCGGCCAATCTGGCGTTGACCCATTTGTCCGGTCTAGGGCTGGCAATCGAGCAGGCGTTCAACCAGCGCGAGGGCCTGCATTTGCGCAGCCTGCTGCTGGAGTTGTCACGCGCCCTGGCGGCTGTTGCCGAGGCCCTGCCGCTGGTGCCGGAGGCGACCACCCAGACGCAGACCCAGGATAGCCAGCAGCTGCGGGCAGCGCTGCTGCGTTTGCAGCAAGCCGTCAGCCGTGGCGGGCTGGATGATCAGGCGCTGGCTTACCTGAGCCTGGGGCTGCAGGGCGCGCAGCAGAAAAAGGCTCTGGCGCGTATGCGTCAGGCGCTGGATGATTTTGACTTTGACCTGGCGCAGCAGTCGCTTAGCGAGCTGCTGCAGCAGTTGCATGATGAGGAAAGCCAGACACCATGATCACCCCAGTCGATGTTCGGCCGCTGCTTTTGCTGGTCGACGATGAGGCCACCAACCTGCAGGTGCTGCGGCATATCCTGCAGGAGGACTACCGCCTGCTGTTTGCCAAGGACGGCGGCAAAGCCCTGGAAATGGCCGAACGTGAGCGACCGGACCTGATCCTGCTGGATGTGATGATGCCGGGCATGACCGGCTATGAAGTGTGCCAGGCACTCAAAGCGCAGCCCCAGTTGGAGGCCATTCCGGTGATCTTTGTCACCGCGCTGGCCGATGTCGAAGATGAGGCGCGTGGCTTCTCGGTGGGGGCAGTCGATTACATCACCAAGCCGGTCAGCCCGCCGATCGTGCGCGCTCGGGTGCGCACGCACCTGTCGCTGGTGCGCATGGATGAGCTGCGTCAGACCCGCCTGCAGATCGTTCAGCGCCTCGGCATGGCCGCCGAGTACAAGGACAACGAGACTGGCCTGCACGTGATTCGCATGAGCCATTTTTCCAAGGTGCTGGCCCTGGCCGCAGGCTTCAGTGAAGCGGCCGCCGAAGAGCTGCTTAACGCCGCGCCGATGCACGATGTCGGCAAGATCGGCATTCCCGATGCGGTGCTGCGCAAGCCGGGCAAGCTCGATGAGGAGGAGTGGGCGGTGATGCGCCAGCACGTCGAGATCGGTGCGCGGATTATTGGTGAGCATGCTTCCGGCCTGCTGCGCACGGCGCAGCGCATTGCTCTGTCGCACCACGAGAAGTGGGACGGTACGGGCTACCCCAATGGCCTGAGTGGCGAGGACATCCCGCTGGAAGGGCGCATTGTGGCGATTGCCGATGTGTTTGATGCACTGACCAGCGTGCGCCCCTACAAGGCGGCCTGGTCGGTTGAGGATGCGGTCGGCCTGCTGCAGGAGGAAAGTGGTCGGCATTTCGATCCGCAGCTGGTCGAGCTGTTTATTCAGCAGCTGCCGGCAATCCTGGAAATCAAGGAGCGCTGGGCAGAGCAGGGTTAGGCGGTAACAGGCTGAAACCTTTGCGGCTACTCCAGGCGGCGCCCGCGCTTGGTCATCACGGCGCTGCGGACTATGGTTGTGGCTGCGCTTAATCCATCCAGAGGAGCCTCGCCATGTCCACGAAATCCCTGTTGCCACTGCTGTGTGCCGGCATGATCGGTTTTGCTGAAGCCGCCGTGGTGGTTAAACCGGTGCCCTATGAGATCGACGGTGAAGCTTTCGAAGGCCTGCTGATCTACGACGATGCGGTGACCACGCCGCGCCCAGGCCTGCTGATGGTGCCCAATTGGCTGGGCGTTACCGAGGATTCGGCGAAGAAGGCCTCCCGCGCCGCTGGCGATAAATACGTGGTGTTTATGGCCGATATGTACGGCAAAGCCGTGCGTCCGACTAATGCCGATGAAGCCAAGGCCGCTGCAACCCTGGTGCGCAGTGACCGGCCGCTGATGCGCAAACGTGCGCAAGCTGCGGTGGAGGTGCTCAAGGCGCAAACCGCGCAGGTAGCGCTGGATGTCAGCAAACTGGGGGCGATTGGTTTCTGCTTCGGTGGCGGTGCGGTGTTGGAGCTGGCGCGTTCCGGCGCTGATTTGAAAGGTTTTGTCTCGTTCCACGGCAACCTGGATACGCCCAACCCGAATGACGCGCAGAACATCAAAGCACCGGTTCTGGTGCTGCATGGCGCGGATGATCCGGCGGTGCCGCAGGAGCAGGTCGATGGCTTTATTGCGGAAATGAAAGCGGCCAAAGCCGATTGGCAATTGGTCATCTACGGCGGCGCGGTGCATTCCTTCACCAGCCCGGTGGCCAATGTGCCGGGGCGCAATGAATACCACCCGGTGGTCGCCGCGCGTGCCTTCAAGGCCATGGATGATCTGTTTGCGGAAACCTTCGCCGATTAAGGCGTAGCGGGAAGGCCGGGTGGCCTTCCCGCGTCCGCACTTATTCCGGCAGTACGGCGATATCGATGATATTGCCCGGCAGATCGGTGATCTCACCCAGGGTGGTCGGTTTGCCCGTGGCCAGGTCCAAGGTATGCAGCGTGGTGCCGGTGAGCAGGTAGGCGGTGTTGCCGCCCTTGCCGTCGCTGGCGATATCCAGGGCCGCATTCTGCAAACCATCAACGATCTTGCCCACGGCTTGCTGAACGCCATCGTTCGGCGGGTTCTGCAGCATCAGGCTGCTGCTGGCCAGGTCGACGTTGTACAGCGCGGTGGCCTGAGCGCCAGCGTAGGCATTGCTATAGGCACCGGCTACCACCTGGGCGCTCTTGCCGGCGTAGGGGCCTTCTGCGGCGTAGGCCACCGAACCGTCTACAACCACTTCACCTGTTTCGACATTGACCCGGAAGCTGGTGCCGTCGGCGGCGAGCATGCGCAGTTTGTCGGCGACCGGGTTGAAGTCGATGACCGCCTGGCCGCTGCCCGGCAGCTGCTTGCTCAGGCTGACGACCTTGCTGGCTGCGCCTGTAGCCAGGTCCAGGGTGTAGAGCTGATGATCGTTGCCCAGCGCATAGAGCATGCCGTTGGCCGGGCGCACATCGATGCCGCGCAACGGGCTTGGGCTGCTGGCGGGCATGCTGGCGGTGATTTTCTGGCTGGCGCTGTCGATCTTGAACAGCTGACCGTCGGCACCCAGGGCCAGTAGGGTCGCTGCGCTGGCAGTGCCGGCGGCGAGGCTGAGGGTGGCAGTGGTAACGGCAGCGGTCAGCAGGGTATTGAGGCTGTTCATATGCGTTCTCTCATCTGTGGTTATCCAGCATCGATGCAAGGCCGGGTAAAGCCCGCCTTGCAGGTGCCTCGATGAAACACCTGCTAGCTATACCCACGAGAGAACGTCTGGATGTCGCCGACTGAAAATAAATTCAGTTTTTTTGCAAACGACCTCAGTTAACCGATGCCATAACCGCGCGGCCGATATACAGCACCTTGCCGGTTGGCCGATCCTTCGGTGAGCCGCCGGCCGGTTCCAGGGTCAGTTCGAACAGCTGGCCGGCTTGTACCGCGCCAATCTGTTCGGCAGACAGTTGCAGCGGTTTACCCGGCTCGACCAGGCCCAAAGAGCGCGGGCCGATGGCTGGGTCGATCGACGTCCAGAATTGCACCGAGCGGTCGGCCGGGATTTGATCCTCCAGCAGTGGTTGCAGGCGCAGGCTGCCAGTGCCATCCACATGCACCACCCAGCCTGGCTTGGCGGCTTCACCTGGGGCTTGCAGCACCACGGTGTAGCTATCTCCAGCCATGTCAGTGCGCCACAGGTTAGGCATGAGCGCGACGATCAGGGCGAATGCCAGCGCAGCACTGGTAAGTCGCCAGGTGGTCAGGCTCTGCCACCAAGCCAGCCAAGCATTCACCCGACTGACGGCCGGGGTCAGGCCAAGGCTGTCCTGCAGGCGCTGCCACAATTGCGCCGAGGGTGTCTGCGGTGGCAGCTGATCGCTCAGTTCAAGAAAGTGCTGTTGCCACTGCAGGGCCATTTGCGCGGCTTCACTGTCGTGCTCGATCAGCTCGCGCACCTCAGCGGCTTCGGCCTCATCAAGCAGGCCCAGGACGTATTCGCCAATCAAGGCGCGGCGTTCGGCAGGTTGCTGCGTAATCATGCTTGCAAACACTCCTGCAGTGCGCGCAGACCGGCGCGAATACGGCCCTTGATGGTGCCCAGCGGGGTGGTCAGGCGGTTGGCGATCTGTTCATGGGTCAGGCCGCGGTAGAAGGCCAGCAGAATCGGGTGACGGCGGTTGCGTTCGATGCCCTGCAGGCAGCGGCGCAGTTGCTGCTGTTCGCCTTGCTGCTCCAGTAGCTCGGCGGCCTGTGGGCTGTCGTCAGCGGCACGTTCGATAAAGTCGTCATCCATCTCCACCGTGCGACCGCGACTGCGCAGCTGATTCAGCGCGCGGTAGCGCAGGATGCTGTAGATCCACGCACGGCCACTGCCAAGCGCGCGCTGAAAACGCTGGGCGTTGCGCCAGATCTGCACAAAGGCATCGTGCACGCAGTCTTCGGCTTGATCACGGCGGCCGAGCAGGGTGATGGCCAACCCGAGCATTTGCGCGGCCTCCTGTTGGTAGAGCGCCTGGAATGCGCGGTCGTCCTGCCGGGCGCAGGCTTCCAGATGGCTTTCGTAATCAAACAGCGGCTGCGCCATGCACTGGGTTCCTGAGTGTGTGAGCGTGCCAAGGGTTATACCCGAGCACCTGCGCTTTGGATGTCTCGGGAGTGCAACAAATCTTCTCCGTCAGCGCGGCAGCTCGATGCGCTCGGTCTCGCCGGGCACTGTTGGCCAGTCCTGCGCGGCCCAGCGCTCACGCGCCTGATCAATCAGGGCCGGGTCGCTGGCGACGAAATTCCAGTTGATCCGCCGTGGACCAATCGGCGCACCGCCAATCAATACCAGGCGGCTCTCGCCGCAGGCGCTGAGGGTGTAGGTCTCGCCTTCGGGTAGCACCAGCAGGCCCCGCAGCGGCAGTTGCTGATCGTCCAGTGTCACCTCGCCGTCAATCAGGTACAGCGCGCGTTCGGCATGCTCGGCGGGTATCTGCAGTGCGCTGCCTGCGGCCAACTTGATTTCGGCATAGACAGTGGGCGACAGCACGGGCACCGGTGATTGCAGGCAGAAGCCGGTGCCGGCGATCAGGCAGATGTCCACGCCCATGCTGGTGCTGCGCGGCAGGCTGTCGGCGGGGTGGTGGCTGTAGCTGGGTTCGCCTTGTTCCTCCGCGGCGGGCATGGCCAGCCAGACCTGCAGGCCGTGCATGTGCGAGCCGTTTTCCCACAAATCCTGCGGGGTGCGCTCGACATGCGCGACGGCACGATCTGCGGTCATCCAGCTGACTTCGCCGGGGCTGACCAGCTGATTTGAGCCGAGGCTGTCCCTGTGTTGCAGTTGCCCCTTGAACAGGTAGGTGAGGGTGGACAGGCCGATATGCGGGTGCTGGTTGATATTCATGCCGCTGCCGGCTGGGTAGGTGTTTTCCAGAATATGGTCGAAGAACACGAACGGCCCAACGCTGCAGCACTTGGCCGAGGGCAGGGGGCGCAGGATAGGTTGACCGCCGAGGTTTTCCGCGCGCGGCTGGATCAGCAGAAGTTCGCTCATTACGCGCCCTCGCTCAGCAGGGTACTGACCTGAACTTCGCTGCTGGTCATCAGCTTGTGAATCGGACATTTATCAGCGACGCGCAGCAGCTGTTGGCGTTGTGCGTCATCCAGCGCGCCGTGCAGGGTTAGTTCGACATCCAGGCGGTAGATGCCCTGGCGCTCCTGGCTGTCATCGCGGTTGAGCTTCACGTCGAGGCCTTCCAGCGGCAAACCGCGTTGCTTGGCATACAGCGCCAGGGTCAGTGCCTTGCACGCGCCCAGCGCAGCATCGAACAGGTCATGGGGTTCAGGCGCTGAACCTGCACCGCCCAGCTCCACCGACACATCGCTGTGCAGGGTGTGCGGGCCAATGCTGATGCGCTGCAGCAGGCCTTTGTCGTTGCTGATGCTGATCATTTGAGCTCCTTGGGCTGAAACCATAATTCCTTGCGGGAAAATGGCGTTGCAGGGGGTAAGTCGGGGTTGTGCAATTCGATGATGCGCCGCTTATGCAGATTGGCCTGACGCAACGTGTCGCCATGGTACTGCTCGAACAGGCGCTGAAAACTGCCATCGGCAATCATCGCCTCCAGGCCGCGCTCAATGTCGGCAGCCAGGTCCGGGCGGTTGCGTGAGGTGAAAAAATAGAACGCGGTTGGGTAATGCAGCAGCAGGTGGTTGTCGATGCTCAGCGCCAGCCCGCTTTCCGCCGCGCGCGCCTGCTCCTGCCAGGCCACCACGACTTCACGGGGAAACAGATCGAAACGCCCGGCGGCGAGCATCTGGAACAAACCGCGATAGTGCTGGCTGGTCACCACCTTCAGACCATTGGCCCGCAGGATCGCCGTGTCCGGCCAGTCGTGGCGTTGGCCGAAGCTGAAGCGTTTAAGTTCATCGAGGTTCTCCACCGTGGCCAGTTGCTCGGCATCCGCGCTGCGTTGCAGCAGCACACGCCAGCCGATCAGGCCGCGGTAGATCGGGATGCGGATCGGTAGCAAACGTGCTTCACGCTCACGGGTGGTCATGGTCCACATCACCTGCACGCTTTTGCTGTCGTGCTCGATGGCCAGCAAGGCGCGGCTTTGCGCCATGGGCACGGGTGTGGCTTGTAGCTGGTAGCGTCCGGGTGTGCGCTCCAGCGCCGCGGTCAGCAGCGCCAGGGCATAGGCTTCGGGGTCAATGCCATCCGAGTGCAGCGGGTAGTTCAAGCGTTCTGCGGCATGGGCTGTTGCCAGGTTGCATAGCGCAACAATCAGCAGTGCCTGCAGGTAGTTGGGCCAGGTGCGTTGCCGGTGGGTCGAGGCTGAAGCCATTGCAGCAATCCTGGTTTCTGAACTAGACCTCAGTGTAGTGAGTCAATTGTGCTCACGTCTTCAAGGAGGATTGAGGTTTGAGGCGACTTGCATTGAGTCTTGCGGTTTTAGTCACTGTTTGCAGCCCGTTGGCGCTGGCCCGCGATTACCGTTTTAGTGATGCCCATCTGCATTACGTGGATTTCTTTCAGGAAAGCGCGGGCATGACCGAGCTGTTCGAGCAGATGGCTGCCGGCAATATCGAGCATGTGATGCTCTCGGGCATTCCGGTGGCGAAGAAGTGGGATGAAGACGAACCCAAGCGCCCGCGTTACTACGCCGGCGACGATGCCAATGCCTATTGGTACAGCGCCACCGATGTGCTGGTGGCGCATGCCTACAAACAGGTGCCCGCCGAGCAGCGCAAGCGCCTGCATCCGTTTCTCTCCGGCTTCAACCCGAATGACAAGAATGCCGATGCGCATATTCGCCGTATGCTCGAACTCGACCCAGGGTTGTGGCAGGGCATCGGTGAGATTTTCACCCGGCATGACGACCTCACCGCGCTGATTCACGGTGATGCGCCACGGGCTAACAACGAAGCTCTGGCGCGAGTCTTTCATCTGGCCGCCGAGTACGATCTGCCGGTGATGCTGCATTCCAATATCACCTCCAAGCGTGAGCGCAATCCGCTCTACCTGCAGGAAATCGAGGACCCACTGCGTAATCACCCGCATGTGCGATTTATCTGGGCGCATGCCGGCACCAGCATGGAAATTCATCGGCATCAGGAAAAGCTGGATTTCCTCCTGCCCACCCTTGAGCGGATGCTCAAGCAGTACCCCAATCTGTATATCGATCTGTCCTGGACCATGCTCCAGCCGTATTTACTGGATGCCGACGGCCAGCCTGATGCGGCCTGGGTAAAGCTGGTCAGCAGCTACCCGGCGCGCTTTATGCTCGGCTCCGATGTGGTTGGCCGTTTTAATGGATTGGCGGGTTATATGAACGGTTTTAAGCCGTTTCTCGATGCCTTGCCGGAGAAGGTTGCCCATCAGGTGGCGCGCGATAACTTCCTCGCGGTGCTGCCGCGCCAAGTGCAGGCTGAGCTGCTGGAGTAGAGCTGTCATAGCCTTGTCACACGGGTGTCATAGGCTCGCGCCATCTAAAAAAGGAGCGCGACATGCAATACACCCGTTTTAGTGCCCTGGCCGCACTTGTATTGACCAGCAGCCTGGCGCAGGCCGAAGTCCGGGTAGAAGGCCCGGTCGAGTACGGCGTTTTTGCCAGCAACTATCAGGACTTCCAGGAAGGCGAGCGGGTGTTAACCCGTAGCAACCAGCAAATTGAGCAGGGCGAGGTGATTCCGGCCAAGCTCGGCACCAAATTCGGCCTGCGCTACAGCCTGGCCGGAAAAGTGGCCGATGATTCGCCGCTGACGTTGCTTTATCTCACCCCCGGTGTGGTCACTCCGCAAGGCACGCGCCACGACAAGTTCGTGGTGACGCAAAAGCTGGTCCCCGGCGCACCGCAGGATGTCATGGCCTTTGAATTCACTGAAAAACATGAAGTGGTGCCAGGTGAGTGGCACTTTATGGTGTTTCAGGATGACCGCAAATTGCTGGAGCAGCGGTTTACCGTGCGCTGAAATTACCTGAAGTCGTAACCCTAAACCCGAGCCCAGGCTCGGGTTTTTTTATGTGCAAGCGGTCAAGAATCTAGTGCTAGAGTCGATACGGAGTCTGTAGATATTGGCTGAAGGTCTTAAGGCATTCATAAGGATAGTGGCCATATGCTATCGAACAAGCTGCTTCAGAACCCTAAAGGACGGCCGTGATGACCCTAAGAAATCTCAATATTGCGCCCAGAGCATCGCTGGGCTTTGGCCTGGTGGCGCTATTGGTGCTGATACTCGGCAGCTTTTCGCTGCTGCAAATGGCAGAAATGAACAAGCAGTCGGAGCAGGTAAACCAAAACTGGTTACCTAGCATTCTGAGTCTGGGTGAGATGAACCAGGATGTTCTGCGACTGCGTGCGCTGACCCTGCGCTTGATGCTCAATACCGATGAGACCATGACTCGACAGAATCTGGCCCGCGTCGAAGAACTCAAAGGCATGTTGGGCAAGGCGCAAGGCACTTATGAAAAGCTGATTTCCAGTGCAGAAGAAAAGAGCGCTTATGGGCGTTTCAAGCAGGCTGAAGGCAGCTATTTGCAAGAGCAGAGCAAGATCGTCGATGCAATACGGCAAAGCGATCTGGATGCGGCCCTGGCGGTCGCCAACGGTCCGCTTAACGGTCACGCCGATAGTATGGCCAAGGCGCTGGTCGAGCTTTCTGAAATTAACCGGGTTGGCGCCAATGCTGCCGCTGAAGCGGCTGATGCGGTATTCGCCAGCGCACGGTTGTGGGTGATGGTGATGATCGCCCTGGCGCTCGGCCTGACGGTGATTCTGGCACTGCTGCTGACCCGCAGCATCGTCGCGCCGCTGACCGAAGCGGTGCGGGTGGCTGAAGTGGTGGCGAGCGGCAACCTGACCCAGTCAATCGAGGTGCAGGGCAGTGATGAACCGGCGCGTTTGCTGAGCGCCCTGAAAAGCATGCAGCAGAGCCTGCGCAGCACCATTCAGAATATTTCCGACTCCTCCACGCAGCTGGCCTCGGCCTCGGAAGAGCTCAGCGCGGTGACCGAAGACTCGACCCGCGGCTTGCACCAGCAGAACAATGAAATCGAGCAGGCGGCTACAGCGGTTAATGAAATGACCAGCGCCGTAGAAGAGGTGGCGCGTAACGCCGTCAGCACCTCCGAGGCCTCCAGTGAATCCAACCGTACCGCCCAGCATGGCCGCGAGCAGGTGCGCCAGACTGTCGAGTCGATCAGCCACCTGGCGGATGACGTGACTCATACCGCTTCCGAAGTTGAACAACTGGCCGGTCAGGTGCGCGATATCAGCAAGGTGCTGGATGTGATCCGCTCGATTGCCGAGCAGACCAACCTGCTGGCGCTGAACGCAGCGATTGAAGCGGCGCGAGCCGGTGAAGCCGGGCGCGGTTTTGCCGTGGTAGCCGATGAGGTGCGGGCCTTGGCGCATCGCACCCAGCAGTCGACCCGTGAAATCGAGCAAATGGTCAGCGGTATTCAGCAGGGCACCGACAAGGCGGTTAACGCCATGCAGAACAGCAACAGCCGCGCGCGTTCGACCCTGGATGTGGCCAAGGCGGCCGGCCAGGCACTGGATGAGATTGCGGCCGCCATTTCGCAGATCAACGAACGTAATCTGGTGATCGCCAGCGCCTCGGAAGAACAAGCCCAAGTGGCCCGCGAAGTCGACCGCAACCTGGTGAATATCCGAGATCTGTCGATGCAGTCTTCGGCTGGGGCCAATCAGACCAGTGCGGCCAGCCAGGAACTATCACGGCTAGCCGTGGACCTGAATGCACTGGTGGCGCGCTTCTCTATCTAATCAAGGAGACAGCCACAATAAAAAGGCCATCCCGAGGGGTGGCCTTTTTTATGCTGCAAACGCAGGGTGAGGCTTACTTGCCAGCCCAGCGCTTGAGTACCAGGGTGGCGTTGGTGCCGCCGAAGCCGAAGCTGTTGCTCATCACGGTGTCGAGCTTGGCGTTTTCGACGGTGCTGCGCTGGATCGGCAGGTCGGCGATTTCCGGGTCGACTTCGTCGATGTTGACCGAACCGGCGATAAAGTTGCCTTCCATCATCAGCATGCAGTAGATCGCTTCCTGTACGCCGGCGGCGCCCAGGGAGTGACCGGACAGGCTCTTGGTCGAGCTGATGGCCGGCGCCTTGGCGCCGAACACTTCGCGTACTGCGCGGCTTTCCGCCACGTCGCCGACCGGAGTCGAGGTGCCGTGGGTGTTCAGGTAGTCGATTGGGGTGTCGACGGTGGCCAGGGCCTGCTGCATGCAGCGCACAGCGCCTTCACCGCTCGGGGCAACCATGTCGTAGCCGTCGGAGGTTGCGCCGTAGCCGACGATTTCCGCGTAGATCTTCGCGCCACGAGCAAGGGCATGCTCCAGCTCTTCGACCACCACCATGCCGCCACCGCCGGCGATGACGAAGCCGTCACGCTTGGCGTCGTAGGCGCGCGAGGCTTTTTCCGGGGTTTCGTTGTACTGGGTGGAGAGGGCGCCCATGGCGTCGAACAGGAAGCTCTGGCTCCAATGCTCTTCTTCACCGCCGCCGGCAAATACCACGTCCTGCTTACCCAGCTGGATCTGTTCCATGGCATTACCGATGCAATGGGCGCTGGTGGCGCAGGCCGAAGAGATCGAGTAGTTGACGCCCTTGATCTTGAACGGTGTGGCCAAGCAGGCAGACACGGTGCTGCCCATGGTGCGCGGTACGCGGTACGGACCGACGCGCTTGACGCCTTTCTCGCGCAGGATGTCCATGGCCTCCATCTGGTTGAAGGTCGATGCGCCGCCGGAGCCTGCAATCAATCCCACGCGTGGGTTGGAGATTTCTTCCGCGCTGAGGCCCGAATCCTTGATCGCCTGCTCCATGGAGAGGTAAGCGAAGGCTGCGGCATCACCCATAAAGCGATAGACCTTGCGGTCGATCAGCTCTTCCAGGTTCAGATCAACCGAGCCGGATACATGGCTGCGCAGGCCCATTTCGGCATAGGCAGGGTTGAAACGGATGCCTGACTTGCCAGCACGCAGGTTGGCAGAGACGGTGGCTTTGTCATTGCCCAGGCAGGAAACGATGCCCAGGCCGGTAATCACGACGCGACGCATGCGATGAGTCCCTTAGAAATTGTCGGTAGAGGTGAACAGGCCAACCCGCAGGCCTTCGGCGCTGTAGATTTCGCGGCCATCAACGCTGACGGTGCCATCGGCAATAGCCAGGACCAGGGAGCGGGCGATGGTGCGTTTGATATGAATGTTGTAGGTGACTTTCTTGGCGGTCGGCAGGACCTGACCGAAGAACTTCACTTCGCCCGAACCGAGGGCGCGGCCACGGCCGGGGTTGCCCTGCCAGCCGAGGTGGAAACCCACCAGCTGCCACATGGCATCAAGGCCCAGGCAGCCTGGCATAACCGGGTCGCCTTCGAAATGGCAGGCGAAGAACCACAGATCAGGAGTGATATCGAGCTCGGCGACAATTTCGCCCTTGCCGTACTTGCCGCCGGTGTCGCTGATGTGGGTGATGCGATCGATCATCAGCATGTTCGGCGCGGGCAGTTGCGCATTACCTGGGCCGAATAGTTCGCCGCGACCGCAAGCGAGCAGTTCTTCCCGGGTGAAGGCGTTTTGTTTGGTCATGCGAGCTCCTCAATATGTCCCATGCGCCAAGGCTGGGCGAATCGTCCTGGCTGGCGGCGCAGTCTGCTGCGCCTGCCAACAGCCTAGTCATAGACTGTTGCGTTGTGGTGAAAGTCACAGCCTTGTGAGTACAGTTGTACTCCGCTCTTGCTGGCCTGTCATAGCGCCCATGCTCGTTAGCCTGCAGCAGTTGAGCCTTCTTGACTACCCGTCGAAGGTCGAGGGGGCAGCCAGCGCTGTAGGATTCGCTGCAAATCTGCCCGTTTAAAGGGTTTTGCCAGGTAGTCATTCATACCCGATTGCAGGCAGGCCTCGCGGTCGCCCTGCAGGGCGTTGGCGGTTAGGGCGATGATCGGCAATTCGGTACAACCGGCTAGGCGGCGGATCTGCCGTGTGGCCTCGTAGCCATCCATGATCGGCAGGCGGCAATCCATCAGAATCGCTGCATATTTCTGCTGGCTGACCTGATGTACGGCCTGGGCGCCATCGCCGACCAGACTGACCTGATAGCCCAGGCTGCGCAGCATGGCTTCGATAACGGTCTGGTTGACTGGGTTGTCTTCCACCAGCAGGACTGGCTGGCCGTTGCCCTGGTCTGCAGGCAGCGGGGTGTCGCTGACAGCGGGTGCAACCTGCTGGGAAAACGGCAGTGGCACCTCTAGGGTAAACACCGAGCCCTGGCCCTCCTGGCTAACCGCGCGCAGGGTGCCGCCCATGCGTTCGGCAAGGGTGCGGGCAATCGGCAAACCCAGCCCGGTGCCGCCGTAACGTCTTGAAATAGAAGTGTCGGCCTGCTGGAAGGCATCGAACATATGTTCCAGCCGCTCGGGTGAGATACCGATGCCGCTGTCGTGTACCGCGCAGCTGAACCACAGCACCTGATTGTCCAGCGCCTGCCAGGTGCTGTGCACGCGGATGCTGCCGGTTTCGGTGAACTTCAGGGCATTGCCGATCAGGTTGACCAGAATCTGTCGAATCCGCGTCGGGTCGCCCTGTACCTGCAGCTGTTCCAGGCCGCTCTGGGTGTCTAACAGCAGTTGCAGGCCGCGCTGCTGAGCGCTGTGCTGGAACACCTGAATCGAGCTTTGCAGCAGGTCGAGCAGGCTGAAGGGGATGCGTTCCAGCTCCAGTGCGCCGCGTTCGATGCGTGAGAAGTCGAGAATATCGTTGATGACTTTCAGCAGGTGCTCGGTGGATTCGGTGGCCAGCGCCGCGTACTCCGCCTGCTCCTGGGTCATTTCGGTAGTTTCCAGCAGCTGCAGCATGCCCAACACGCCATTCATCGGGGTGCGCAGCTCGTGGCTCATCATCGCCAGAAAGTCGGATTTGGCGCGGTTGGCCAACTCTGACTGCTCGCGGGCCTGAATCAGCAGGGTCATGGCCCGCTGCTGTTCTTCACTGGCGCTGGCCAGGCCGTGGGCGAGGTTATTGATATGCCGCGCGAGCGCCTGCAATTCGCCTTCACCGACCTCGGGCAGGGTGGTCTGGTAGTTGCCGGCCTGGATCGCGCTGACGGCTTCGCCCATGGCACTCAGCGGCTGTGACAAGTGACGGGCCAGGCGGCGGGCGAGAATAAAGGTCAGGGCCAGGGCAAACAGGGCGAGCAGGGTGGCTTTGAACAGGATTTCCTGCTGGCGGGTGTTGAAGGCATCGTTGGACATGCCCACGACGACATAACCCAGGTAGTCATCGGTCAGCGTCTGTTGGGTGGGGGTGTGCAGCGCCGCGCGTTGCAGATGGATCGGCGCCTGGAATACCTCGACCTGGCTGCTGGCGTGGCCGCTGCCCGGCGTCTGTTCGACGTAAACGAGAATCTTGCCGGTGTGGTCGCGCACTTCCAGAAAACGCACATGCGGGGTCTTCAAGGTGGCTTGCAGCAAGGCATCGAGCACATCGAGGTTGCCGGAAATCACCCCGTAGGTGCTGGCCGGCGCCAACTGGCTGGCGATCAGCTGGCCATAATGGTTGAGCTCCTGACGCAGGTCTTGCAGGCGGGCAAAGGTGAAGAAGCCGGTGAGCAGCAGGGTCAGCAGCAGGGCGGGGCCGACACTGATCAATTGCGTACGGGTATGGATATTCCAGCCACGGCGCAGGATCATCGGGCCACTCCGCTGCTACGCAGAATGTACGGGCGCTGGGGAACTGGCCGGTTTTTCGCGGTCTCAGGGTGAAGCCGGGCTTGGGTGCTATCGATCACGCCACAACCTTGTTTGCGTTTGAAAGTCTGCATGTTAACTGAGCTGCTTGGCTTTGCCAGTGCTAGCCGCGCAGCTAAAGCTGGCTGCATACAGACGCCGCCGTATAATGCGAGCGATTCGCCACTTTCAATGGTTTACCACGGATGCGTTATGACTGATCAGCCCCCCATCGCAGTGCTTGGCGGCGGTAGCTTCGGCACTGCGATTGCAAATTTGCTGGCCGAGAATGGCCAGCACGTCCTGCACTGGATGCGCGACCCACAACAGGCCCAGGCGATTCGGCTGACCCGTGAAAATCCGCGTTACCTCAAAGGCATCAAAATTCACCCAGGCGTTGACCCGGTAACCGACCTGAGCGCGACCCTGAATGCCTGCCAGTTGATCTTTGTTGCCTTGCCCTCCAGTGCATTGCGCCAGGCGCTGCAGCCGGTGGCTGAGTTGCTGAGCGGCAAGTTGCTGGTGAGTACCACCAAGGGCATCGAGGCGCAGAGTTTTCTGCTGATGAGCCAGATTCTCGAAGACATCGCCCCACAGGCGCGCATCGGCGTGCTCTCCGGGCCGAACCTGGCGCGTGAGGTGGCCGAGCATGCGCTGACCGCTTCGGTAATCGCCAGCGAGGATGAAGACCTCTGCCAGCAAGTGCAGGCCGCGTTGCACGGGCGTACCTTCCGTGTGTACGCCAGTGGAGACCGTTTTGGTGTCGAACTGGGCGGGGCGCTGAAGAACGTCTACGCGATCATCGCTGGTATGGCGGCGGCCATGGGCATGGGTGAAAACACCAGAAGCATGCTGATTACCCGCGCCCTGGCGGAAATGACCCGTTTTGCGGTCAAGCTGGGCGCCAACCCCATGACCTTCCTCGGTCTGGCCGGGGTGGGCGATCTGATCGTCACCTGCTCCTCGGCGAAAAGCCGCAATTACCAGGTTGGTTTTGCCCTCGGCGAGGGGCTGAGTCTGGAGGATGCCGTGGCGCGTCTGGGCGAAGTGGCGGAAGGGGTGAACACGATCAAGGTGCTGAAGGCCAAAGCCGAGGAACTGCAGGTCTATATGCCCCTGGTGGCTGGCCTGCATGCCATTCTGTTTGAAGGGCGCACCCTGGATCAGGTGATCGGCGCGCTGATGCGTGGCGAGCCGAAAACCGATGTCGACTTTATCCCCACCAGCGGTTTCTGAGTTTTACCTTTCTAGACCCTATAAGGAGATGAACATGAGTGATGACAATCAGCAACTGCAGCGCGAATCGATTCTGCTGCGCATCCTCTGGATGGTGATCTTTACCATCGTCTGGCAACTGGCGGAAATCCTCCTGGGCGCCGTGGTGTTGCTGCAACTGGGTTACCGCTTGTTTTACGGCGCACCGAATGCCGGCCTGCTGGGCTTTGGTGACAGTCTGAGCCAGTACCTGGCGCAGATCGGCCGCTTTGGCACCTTTAATAGCGATGAAAAGCCCTGGCCGTTCGCCGACTGGCCAACCCCGCAAGCGCCGCAGGGTGAAACCCCGCACAGCATTCCGCCGGCGGCCCACCCGGTGCGTGACGAAGAGCCGAAGCTTTGACTGGTCTGCTGATGGGGGCCGGGCGGTGAAGCTGTGGCTCCTGCGCCACGGTGAAGCCGAACCGGTTGCACGCACTGATGCCTCGCGCAACTTGACGGTCTATGGCCAGCAGCAGGTGCGTGAGGCGGCTGTGCAGCTGCAGGGCCGGGCGTTGCGCGCGGTGTTGGTCAGCCCCTATGTAAGGGCGCAGCAGACGGCGGACCTGGTCTGCGAGGTGCTGGCATTTGCCGGTGTCCGGCAGACCGTGCCCTGGCTGACGCCGGAAAGTGATCTACGCCAAACGCTGCGGGAACTGGATGGCTATGCCTTCGACGAGCTGTTGCTGGTCACCCATCAGCCGTTGGTTGGTGCTTTGGCGGGCTTGCTGATCCATGGTCATCGTCAGCAGCCGTTGCCCATGAACACCGCCAGCCTAGCGTTGCTGGAAGGCGACGAGCTGGCCGCTGGGTTGATGGCGTTGGCTATCCATAAGCACCCAGCCCGTTCCTGACGCCTCACTACACACCGAAACATTTCTCCTCTTGCGGGCCGCCTTTGTGCGTGGAATAGTCAAACCAAGCAATTGCTTGGTTGGCTCCACAAAAACAACAAAGGAGGAAGCCCTGTGGCTGATGCAATCCGTTTGCCGCTTGAGGTGTTTTATGAGCGCGAGGCTCGGCACCCGAATAAACGCTACATGGTGCAGCCGCTGCCGGGCGGTCAGCTGCAGGAACTGAGCTGGGCTGACGTCGGCGAGCAGGCGCGCCGTGCGGCCAACTGGCTGCGTAGCCGCGAACTGCCGCAGGGCAGCCGCATTGCGATCATTTCCAAGAACTGCGCGCACTGGATCGTCACCGACCTGGCGATCTGGATGGCCGGGCACGTTTCGGTGCCGCTCTATCCCAATCTCACCGCCGAGTCTGTCGGTCAGGTGCTGCGCCACTCCGAGGCGGCGCTGGTGTTTGTCGGCAAACTGGACGATTGGCCGGCCATGGCTCCCGGTGTGCCGCAGGATGTGCCGACTATCGGCCTGCCACTGCGTCCGCAGGGCGAGTTCAGCTTTACCTGGGATGATTTGCAGGCCTGCACGCCGATTCAGGACAACCCCAAGGCGGCGGCCGATCAGCTCGCCACCATCATCTACACCTCCGGCACCACCGGCACGCCGAAAGGCGTGATGCATCACTTCAATAACTTCGGCTTTGCCGCCAGCCACGCCATCGAACTGTTTGGCGTCTGTGAGCAGGATCGGGTGCTGTCCTACCTGCCGTTGTGCCACGTGGCCGAGCGTATGTTTGTCGAGCTGGCGTCGATCTACGCCGGGCAGACGATCTTCTTTGCCGAAAGCCTGGACACCTTCCTTGAAGACCTCAAGCGCGCGCGGCCAACGGTGATGTTTGGCGTGCCGCGGATCTGGACCAAGTTCCAGATGGGCGTTTACAGCAAGATGCCGGCCGAGAAGCTGGACTTCCTGCTCAAGCTGCCAATCATCGGTCGCATCGTTGGCAAAAAGGTGCTGGTTGGCCTGGGCCTGGATGCCGTGCGTTACGCGCTGTCCGGTGCGGCGCCGGTGCCTGAAGCGCTGCTCAACTGGTACAAGCGCCTGGGCCTGGATGTGCTGGAGGTCTACGGCATGACCGAGAACTGCGGCTATTCGCATGTGTGCCGGCCGGGCAAGTTCAAGCAGGGCTGGATTGGGCAGAACAGCCCGGGCGTTGAGGTGCGCATCGCTGAGGATGGCGAGGTGCAAGTGCGCAGCGGCGCGACCATGCAGGGCTATTACAAAGACCCGGAAAAGACTGCAGAAACCATCACCCCCGATGGCTTCCTGCGCACTGGCGACAAGGGTGAACAGGATGCCGAGGGCAATCTGCGTCTGACCGGGCGGATCAAGGAGATTTTCAAAACCAGCAAAGGCAAATACGTCGCCCCGGCACCGATTGAAAACCGCCTGGGTGAGCACTCGCGCATTGAGCAGGTGTGTGTGGTCGGCGATGGTATGGCCCAGCCCATGGCCCTGTGTGTGCTGTCTGATGTTGGTCGCAGCGAAGCCCTCAACGGCGCGCGGAGCGAGCTGGAAAGCAGCCTGAAAAAGCTGCTGGAGGAGGTCAATCAACGTCTCGACAAGCATGAGCGTCTGCAACGCCTGGTGCTGGTCAAAGACGTGTGGGCGGTGGATAACGGCTTCCTCACACCTACGCTGAAGATCAAGCGCGCGGTGGTTGAGGGCGCCTATGGCGAACGCTTCGACGAGTGGACCGCTCGCAGCGAAGCGGTGCTTTGGCACGAGTGATCAGGCGTGTGGCCGGCATGCAGTGTGCCGGCCACGTTCTGGCTGAATCGACCCTAAAGGACTGACTATGGCCCTCTGGCAGCAAACCCCGAATCTCGAACAGCTCAACGCGTTTCTGAAAAACACCATCGGCGAGCAACTGGATATCCGCTTTGACGCCTTCGACGACGAGTCGCTGACCGCCAGCATGGTGGTCGATGCGCGCACTCATCAACCCTACGGCCTGCTGCATGGCGGCGCCTCGGTGGTACTGGCGGAAACCCTCGGCTCCACTGCCAGCCATCTGTGCATCGACAGCAGCAAGTTCTACTGCGTCGGCCTGGAAGTGAACGCCAACCACCTGCGCGGTTTGCGCAGCGGCCGGGTGACGGCTGTCGCGCGCGCCGTGCATCTGGGGCGCACCACCCACGTCTGGGATATCCGCCTGAGTGGCGAGGATGGCAGGGCCAGCTGTATTTCCCGGCTGACCATGGCCATTGTGCCGTTGGGTGAAAATGGCCCGGCTCAGCGTTAACTTCGCTCTAATGGCCCGCCACCACTCTGGCTGGCGGGCCTCCCATCAGCTTTGGCTATAGTGCCGTCATTCACTGGCCGTTTTGTCATTGCTGCATCGCTGGTGCTGCCGGACAATCATCGGCAACTTTCCAGATAAGCCCGCCGCCATGACCCAGTCCGTGTTCTTCGCCCATGCCAACGGCTTTCCCTCGGCCACCTACGGCAAGCTGTTTGCCGCGCTGGCGCCTGACTATTCGGTGCAGCACCTGGAGCAGCACGGCCATGACCCGCGTTTTCCGGTGAATGACAACTGGAGCAACCTCGTCGATGAGCTGATCCATCACCTCGAAGCCAACCAGCAACCGGTATGGGGTGTCGGTCATTCCCTGGGTGGTGTGCTGCATTACCACGCCGCCTTATTGCGCCCTGAGCTGTATATGGGCGTGGTGATGCTCGATTCGCCAGTGCTGACCCTGGCCGACAAGATGGTGATTCGCGCCGCCAAACGCTTTGGCTTTATCGACCGCATCACCCCGGCCGGGCGCACCCTGGGTCGGCGTGAGGAGTTTGTCGACCTGGCCGAGGCGCGCGGCTATTTCGCCGGTAAAGGCCTGTTCCGCCGCTTCGATCCCGAATGCCTGGATGCCTACGTGCAACACGGTCTGCAAGCGGCGGGCAATAACCTGCGCCTGCGTTTTGATCCAGCCACGGAAATCAGCATCTACCGCAGCGTGCCGCACACCAGCCCGGGGCGGCCGCAACAGCTGAAAGTGCCGCTGGCCATGGTTCGCGGCCGCCATAGCCGGGTGGTACTGCCGCACCACGCCCATCTGGTGCGGCGCGTGCCAAAAGGCGAATACCTGACGTTACCCGGCGGCCATATGTTTCCCCTGGAACGCCCGCAGGACACCGCTGAGCTGCTGAAAAAGCTGTTTCAGCGCTGGGCCGGACAACCTGCAAGCGAGCAAAGCGCATGAGCCTGAATTTCGAAGAAGTCCGTCTGCGTCTGCCGCATATCGAGCTGGCCGCTCACCTGTATGGCCCGGAAGATGGCGTGCCGGTGATTGCCCTGCATGGCTGGCTGGACAATGCCGCCAGCTTTTCCCGCCTGGCGCCACTGCTGCCGGGGCTGCGCATCGTCGCTCTGGATTTTGCCGGCCACGGCCATTCCGATCACCGCCCGCCAGGCGCCAGTTACGCCATCTGGGACTATGCCCACGATGTGCTGCAGGTCGCCGAGCAGTTCGGCTGGCAGCGTTTTTCCCTGCTCGGGCATTCCATGGGCGCGATTGTTTCGGTGCTGTTGGCGGCGGCCATGCCGGAGCGTATCGAGCGCCTAGCACTGATCGACGGACTGATTCCCTATACCGGTGAGCCGGACACGGCGCCGCAGAAACTCGGCGAAGCGCTCAAGGCGCAGCTGGCGCTGGCCGGCAAGAGCAAGCCGGTGTATGCCGAGTTTGCTCGCGCCGTGGAGGCGCGTATGCGTGGTGTCGGCGCAGTCAGTCGTGAGGCCGCAGAATTGCTCGCCCAACGCGGCCTAATGCCAGTACCCGGTGGCTACACCTGGCGTACCGACAGCCGCCTGACCCTGCCGTCGCCGCTGCGCTTGACTCACGCCCATGCGCTGGCGTTTGTGCGCAACCTGCAATGCCCGGCCAAACTGGTAATGGCGCAGCAGGGCATGCTGCTCGCGCAGCCGAGTATCACTCAGCTGGTCGAAGGCCTGGCCATCGAGGTGGCGCAACTGCCTGGCGGCCACCATCTGCACCTGGATGACGATGCGGGTGCGGGCTTGGTAGCAGACTGTTTCAAAGCTTTCCTGGGCGCGCCTTGACTTGCTAAAGGCAACTGGGGAAAGGTGTGGGCGATACCCACGGAGATTCGCATGATCGACCTGTATACCGCCGCTACCCCTAACGGCCATAAAGCGTCCATCGCACTGGAAGAGTTGCAACTGCCGTACTGCGTGCAGGCTTTGAGTTTCGACAAGCAGGAGCAGAAGGCTGCGGCCTTTCTCAAGATCAATCCCAATGGCCGCATTCCGGCGATTGTCGACCGCGACAATGATGATTTCGCGGTGTTCGAGTCCGGCGCCATTCTGCTGTATCTCGCCGAGAAAACCGGTCAGCTGCTGCCCAGCGACGCCAAGGGTCGCTCGCGGGTAATCCAGTGGCTGATGTTCCAGATGGGCGGGGTCGGCCCTATGCAGGGCCAGGCCAATGTGTTCTTCCGCTACTTTCCGGAAAAACTGCAGGGCCCCATCGACCGTTACCAGCACGAAACCCGTCGTCTTTATGAAGTGCTCGACACGCGCCTCGGCGAGTCGCAGTACCTGGCTGATGACTACAGCATCGCCGATATCGCCACCTACCCGTGGGTGCGCATCCATGACTGGGCCGGCGTCTCGGTTGATGGCCTTGAGCATCTGCAGCGCTGGATGGCTGAGCTGGCTGAACGCCCTGCGGTGCAGCGCGGTTTGCTGGTGCCGCTGCGCGAGGAAGACAGCGAGAAAATTGTTAAAGCTGCCCAAGGAATGTTGATCAAATGAGCCGCCTTAATCGTTACTGCCTCGCTCTGAGCCTGCTGCTGGCCAGCTCCGTTGTCTGGGCCGACGTGGTCGGCAGCCAGGACCTCGACGTGCTGCCGCGCTTTGCCGGGAGCAAGATTGTCAGCTTCAAGGATGTTGCCGAGCAGGAGCGCATCTACCCGCAAGGGACGATTCGGCGCATCAGCGGCACCCTGCGTTATGAGCGCGAAGTAGCAGCTCAGGGCCGTGTCACTGCGGTGACCTACGAGTTGCCGCGTACTCATTCGGCCAATGAGGTATTCGCCAGCGCCCGTGAAACCCTGCAAGCCGAGGATGCCGAATTGCTCTACTGGTGTGTGGGCCGCGAGTGCGGCTCAAGCAGCCTGTGGGCCAACGCGGTGTTCGACAACGCCACCCTGACCGGCTCGGATGACCAGCAGACTTACGCGCTGCTGCGCCTGGCCGAGCCGCGCCAGGACAGCCTGCTGGCGCTGTACAGCATCACCCGTGGTAACAGGCGCGCTTACCTGCATGCCGAGTTGCTGACGGCCAATGCAGCCTTGGGTGAACTGTTGCCGACCCCCGCCACCCTGCAGCGCCAGTTGAAAAGCACCGGTGAACTGCGCCTGGCCAAGCAGGTCGAACCCAGCGCTGCTTGGGTTGAGCTGCTGGCGCGTAGCCTCAAGCTCGACAGCACCTTGCGTGTCACCATCAGTGGCGCACAAGCCGAAGCCTGGCGCGATGCGCTGGTAGAGCAACGCGTACGCGCAAGCCGTCTGGAGCTGGGTGACGCAGATGTGAGCGGCGTACAACTCAACGTGCTGCGCTAAGACGCCACTGTCGGTACTCTTGTCGTTATTAATTGATCCGGCTCTGTCCCTCGTGGCAGAGCCTTTTTGCGTTGTGCAGGGAGCTGGTTGAATGGCCAATAACGATCGTTTGCTGGTGCAGATACTGCTGCTGGTCTTGCTGGGTGCCAGCCTGTGGGTGCTGGCACCGTTCTGGTCGGCGCTGTTCTGGGCTGCGGTGTTGTCGTTTGCCAGCTGGCCGGTGATGCGCGTGCTGACGCGCCTGCTCGGCGGCCGTCAGGCGTTGGCCGCAGGTCTGCTGACCCTGACTTGGACCGTTGTAGTGGCGGTGCCGTTGGTGATGCTCGGCTTCAACCTGGCGGATCACATCAAGGATGTCACCGCGCTGCTCAAGGATTTCCAGGTCGACGGGCTGCCGCCGGCACCCACCTGGCTGGCCGGCGTACCGCTGGTGGGCGAGCGCCTGGTGGGCTTCTGGATGACCATCGACCAGCAGGGTGCAGCGTTTTTCGCCACCGTGCGGCCGTACCTGGGGCAGGTCGGCAACTGGCTGTTGGCGCGCAGTGCGCAGATCGGTGGCGGCATGCTGGAACTGGCATTGAGCCTGATTCTGGTGTTCTTTTTCTACCGCGATGGGCCGCGTCTGGCAGCGTTTGCCGAAAGCCTGTTGCAGCGTTTGATCGGTGATCGCGCCGAGCATTATCTGGAACTGGTTGCCGGCACTGTGCAGCGGGTGGTCAACGGGGTGATCGGTACTGCCGCAGCGCAGGCGATCCTGGCCTGGATCGGTTTCACCATCGCCGGTGTGCCGGGTGCGCTGGTACTGGGGATGCTGACCTTCGGCTTTAGCCTGATCATGGTTCCGCCGCTGATCTGGGGCCCAGCTGTGGCCTGGCTGTTCTGGCAGGGCGAAGTCGGCATGGGCGTGTTTCTGCTGATTTGGGGCTTCCTGGTGATCAGCGGCGTCGACAACATCCTCAAGCCGTACCTGATCAGCCGTGGCGGTAATCTGCCATTAATCGTGGTGCTGCTCGGGGTGTTCGGCGGCATCCTGGCGTTCGGCTTTATGGGCTTGTTCCTCGGCCCAACCTTGCTGGCCGTGGCCTACAGCCTGCTCAGTGACTGGGTCGGCAGTGCGGCCCCAAGCATTGTGGTGAGCAGCACTGAGCCGGTAGATAAGCCGCAGCGCTGAGTTCTTGATGCCACCGTGCTGCTGTTCGAGCCGATTGGCATTCTCGGCAAATTTCCCCGGCGGCGTCTTGGTCGCCTGTGGCCGCAGTGGTAGCCTTGCTGCGCTTCGCGGCACCTATCGGCTGCCGCAGCCAGGCGTTGGTCGCAAGCCCAACGCCGCGCCTTAGGCCGCAAGCATGCCCAGCATTTGCAGGCGGCAGCAGGGAAGACCCCACACACGTAACGGACACGCAGGATTAACCATGAAGAAAATTGCAGGCAGCGCCCTTGGCGCAGTTGTCGTTCTCGGCGCATTGAGCACCGCAGGCGCCTGGTATACCGGTCAGCAGCTTCCAGCGGTGCTGGAAACCTCGATTCAGCAAGCCAACCAGGATATGGGCAAAACCCTGCCGGCCCTGGGCCTCAGCGCCACCATCGAACTGGTTTCCCTGGAACGCCAGCTGTTCAGCAGTAACGCGCGCTACCGCATTCAGTTTGCTGGCAGCCTGGATGGCGAATCGCCGAGCAACTTCGAGTGGTTTGTCACTGACCGCATCGAACACGGGCCTTTCCCGCTTTCGCGGCTGCAAACCCTCAAGCTGCTGCCCGTTATGGCCACCAGCAACTATGCGCTGGAGCGCAGCCCGGAGCTGGAGAAGTGGTTCGCCGGCAGCCAGGGCGGTGCGCCGCTGCAGGGCCAGGTCAGCCTCGGTTATGACCGTTCGCTGAGCGGCAACCTGCGTGTGCAACCGCTGCAAGTGGCGCTGGATGAGCAGACCAACATCGATTTCAGCGGCCTGGAGATCGACTTCGACAGCAGCGCCAATGTCGAGAAAATCAGCGCCAGCGGCGTGATGGACAGCTTCAAACTCACCTCAACCCTGTCTACCGATGAAAGCATGCGCCTTGAGTTCAAGGGCATGGACCTCACCAGCAACACCCGCAAGGGCATCAGCGATTTCTACTTGGGGCAGAACGAGGTGCGTCTGCAGCAGATCGAGCTGCAGATTGGCGAGAGCGCGCCAATCCTGTTCAAGGATTTCGTCCAGCGCGATGAAACCAGCGAAGCCAACCAGCAGCTGTCGGCGCGTTACAGCTATGACGTCGGCATGATCAGCTACCAGGGCAACGACATAGGTTCCTCGCAGATGCTCTGGACCGTGAAGAACCTCGACGCGGCGGCTCTGCAGTCGATGATCGAGCTGTACGGCACGCTGCTGCAGAGCGGCAAGGTCGACAGTGAAAGCGGTATGCCGGAACTGACTGACGAGCAGACTGCGCTGTTCAAGACCGATCTGGAAAAACTGCTGGCCGGCAAACCGGGCATGGCCCTGGAAAAACTGGCGTTCAAGACCGCCAACGGCGAGAGCAGCTTCAGCTTTGGCTTGGACCTGAACAAGCCGGCGTCCTTCGACCTGCCGGCGCCTGAACTGGCCAAGCAGTTGATCGCTCAGTTGGATGCCAAACTGCTGGTGTCCAAGGCGATGATTACTGATGTGATTGGCGTGCAGGCCACCCTGGCCGGGGAAACCGACAAGGAAGCGATTGCTCAGCAGGCTGCGATGGTGGGTGAAATGGCCAGCGGTATGGCGGTGGCCAGCGAGCTGGCCGTGCTGCAGGGCGAGGACATCAGCTCCAGCCTGCATTACGCCAACGATCAAGTGACCTTCAACGGCAAGCAGATGACTGTGGACCAGTTCGTGGCGCTGGCCATGAGCAGCGGCGGCGGTCTGGCTGGCATGGGCCATGAAGCCCCGGCCGATGAAGCGCTGCTGGACGAAAGCGAGGTTGAAAGCACCATTCAGTAAAGCCTTCAGCGCTACGCCACCGGCGTAGCCTGCGCGGTAAATACGGCCCGACGACCTGTAAAGCAGGGCGCCTGGCCGTATTTTTTTGCCCGTGGCCCGCGATCTTTACGCTTTCTTTATGCCGGGCGGCATCGCCCGCACTCGTTCCTTTACGCCCTGGTTGCCGACAATTTGCCCCAAGCGGTAGCCACCGTAACAAGGAGCAAACACATGAGCATTCTCGACGGGGTGTCCCTAGGCCTGGCCTTGGGACTTTTCATCTATTTGTTGGTTGCGCTGCTGCGCGCTGATCAGGCGTAGGGGCGCATATGCACAGTTACGATTTCACTTTGATCCTGGCGTTCTTCGTCCTGGTTCTGCTGCCGGCGCCCTTTATCGGGCGTTACCTGTACCGCGTGATGGAAGGCGAAAAAACCTGGCTCAGCCCCGTGCTGCAGCCGGTCGAGCGGCTGTGCTACCGGATCGCCGGTGTCGATAGCAACCGCGAGCAGGACTGGAAAACCTACAGCCTGGCGTTGCTGGCCTTCACCCTGATCAGCCTGCTGACGCTGTTCGCCATCCTGATGCTGCAAGGCAGTTTGCCGCTCAACCCGCAGCAATTGCCGGGGTTGGAGTGGACGCTGGCGTTCAACACCGCCGTGAGTTTCGTCACCAATACCAACTGGCAAGCGTATAGCGGCGAAGCGCAGATGAGCTATTTCAGCCAGATGGTTGGCCTGGGCGTGCAGAACTTCGTCAGCCCGGCAGTCGGTCTGGCCGTGCTGGTGGTGTTCTGCCGGGGTATCGCGCGGCGTTCGAGCAATAGCGTCGGCAACTTCTGGGTCGATCTGACCCGCGCCACACTCTACGGTCTGCTGCCGTTCTGCCTGGTTCTGGCGCTGTTTCTGGTGTGGCAGGGCGTGCCACAAACCTTCCTTGAATACGTCACTGCGCACACCATCGGCGGCACCGATCAGGTTGTGCCACTTGGGCCGGCAGCCAGCCAGATTGCCATCAAGCAACTGGGCACCAACGGCGGCGGTTTCTTCGGCGTCAACTCGGCGCATCCGTTCGAGAACCCCACGGCCTGGAGCAACCTGTTCGAAGTGGCCTCGATAATCCTGATTCCCGCTGCGCTGCTGTTCACCTTTGGCCATTACGTCAAAGACCTGCGCCAGAGCCGCGCGCTGTTGGCCTGCATGCTGATTTTGTTCAGTGTCGGTTTGGGCGGCACTCTGTATGCCGAGCATCAGCCGAACCCTGCGTTGGCCGCATTGCCGATTGAGCAGAGCGGTTCGCTGGAAGGCAAGGAAAGCCGCTTCGGCACCACGGCCTCGGCACTGTGGGCGGTGACCACCACGGCCGCTTCCAACGGTTCGGTGAACGCCATGCACGACAGCTTCAGCGCGCTGGGTGGGATGATCCCGATGTTCAACATGATGCTTGGCGAAGTGATCTTCGGCGGTGTCGGTGCTGGCCTCTACGGCATGCTGCTGTTTGTGCTGATCGCGGTATTTCTCGCCGGCCTGATGATCGGCCGCACCCCGGAATACCTCGGCAAGAAGCTTGAAGCCCGCGAAGTACGCCTGCTGGTGGCCACCTTGCTGGTAATGCCGATTGGCGTGCTGGTATTTGGCGCCCTGGCGGCCAGCCTGCCGGGCCCGGCGGCCTCGGTCACCAACCCAGGCGCCCACGGCTTTAGCCAGATTCTTTATGCCTACACCTCGGGTACCGCCAACAACGGCTCGGCCTTTGGCGGCTTTGGCGCCAACACGCCGTACCACAACCTGATGATTGGTCTGGCCATGTTGCTCGGTCGTTTCGGCTACATCCTGCCGATTCTGGCGATTGCCGGCAGCCTGGCGGCGAAGAAACGCGCGCCGGTTGGCAGCAACAGCTTCCCGACCCACGGCCCGCTGTTTGTCACCTTGCTGACCTTGACCATTCTGCTGGTCGGCGGCCTGACCTTCCTGCCGGCACTGGCCCTCGGCCCGATTGCCGAGCACATGACTCTGTTTCAGGGCTTCTAAGGGAGAACCATGATGAACGCCCGTACCGAACCGGCGCTGAACAGCGCCCAGCAACACCCGAAAACCTCCCTCGCTGCATTGTGGAAACCGGCGCTGCGCCAGGCTTTCGTCAAGCTTGATCCACGTCAGCTGCTGCGCTCACCGGTGATGCTGGTGGTCGAGCTGACGGCCGTGGTGACCACCGTGCTGTGCTTTATCCCCAACCCTCAGGTCTCCACCGGCCTGGCCGTGCAGATCGCTCTGTGGCTGTGGTTTACCGTGCTGTTTGCCAACTTCGCCGAAGCGCTTGCCGAAGGTCGTGGCAAGGCCCGTGCAGACAGTCTCAAGGCCGGTAGCCAGGGTCTGAATGCGCGGCGCAAGAATGGTCAGCAGTTCGAGACCGTGGCGGCCAGCAGCCTGCGCCGGGGCGATATCGTGCGCGTCGAGGCCGGCGAACTGATCCCTGGTGACGGCGAAGTCGTCGAAGGCATCGCCGCAGTCAACGAAGCGGCGATTACCGGTGAGTCTGCGCCGGTGATCCGTGAGTCCGGTGGCGACCGTTCGGCCGTTACCGGCAACACCCGGGTGGTCTCCGACTGGTTGCTGGTGAAGATCACCGCCAATCCAGGCGAGTCGACCCTGGACCGGATGATCGCCCTGGTTGAAGGTGCCAAGCGGCAGAAGACGCCTAACGAAGTGGCGCTGGATATTCTGCTGATCGGCCTGACCCTGATCTTCCTGCTGGTGGTGGCGACGCTGCAGCCGTTCGCTCGTTTTGCCGACGGCGACCTGCCGCTGGTGTACCTGGTGGCGCTGCTGGTGACGCTGATTCCGACCACCATCGGCGGCTTGCTTTCGGCCATCGGTATCGCCGGCATGGACCGCCTGGTGCGTCTGAATGTGATCGCCAAGTCCGGCCGCGCTGTGGAAGCGGCGGGGGACGTGCACGTACTGTTGCTCGACAAGACGGGCACCATCACCTTCGGTAACCGCCGTTGCAGCGCGCTGTACAAGGCGCCAGGGGTATCCGGCAAGCAACTCAGCGACGCAGCATTGCTGGCTTCGCTGGCGGATGACACCGCAGAAGGCAAGTCGATTGTCGAATACCTGCGTGCGCTGAACACCATGGTTGAGCCTGAGCGCAGTGCGATCAAATCGATTGCCTTCAGTGCCGAGACGCGCCTGTCCGGCGCCGACTACAACGGCCACAGCTACCGCAAGGGTGCAGTGGATGCGGTGCTACTTTATCTGGGCATCCAGCGCAGCGACGTACCGTCGGTATTGGCCCGCGAAATCGAAAAGATCGCCCAGAGCGGCGGCACACCCTTGCTGGTAGCCGGTGACGGTCAGTTGCTCGGCGCCATTCACCTCAAGGATGTGGTGAAACCGGGTATTCGCGAACGTTTTGCCGAACTGCGTGCCATGGGCATCCGCACCGTGATGGTGACCGGCGACAACCCGCTGACCGCCGCCGCCATCGCCGCCGAAGCGGGCGTCGATGATGTGATTGCTGAAGCCACCCCGGAGAAGAAGCTGCAGCGCATCCGCAGTGAGCAGGCCGAAGGCAAGATGGTCGCCATGTGCGGCGACGGTGCCAACGACGCCCCGGCCCTGGCCCAGGCCGATGTGGGCCTGGCGATGAACGATGGCACTCAGGCGGCGCGTGAGGCGGCGAATCTGGTCGACTTGGACAGTGATCCGACCAAGCTGCTCGACGTGGTGCAGGTAGGCAAGGAGCTGCTGGTGACCCGCGGCGCGCTGACCACCTTCTCGGTGGCCAACGATGTGGCCAAGTACTTCGCCATCCTCCCGGCGCTGTTCGCCGGCATCTACCCGCAGCTCGGCGCGCTCAACCTGATGCAGCTGCACAGCCCGCAGAGCGCCATTCTCTCGGCCATTGTGTTCAACGCGCTGATCATCGTCGCGCTGATTCCACTGGCCCTGCGCGGGGTGCGTGTACAAGCCGCCGATGCCGCCAGCCTGCTGCGCCGCAACCTGCTGATCTACGGCCTGGGCGGCCTGATGGCGCCCTTTGTCGGGATCAAGCTGATTGATCTGCTGTTGGTGGCCGTCGGCCTCGTTTAAGCAATCGTAGGGTGGATGGACACTCCGTGGAAAACCGCGCAGCGCTTTCCACCCTACAAACTGGAGAATCATTATGTTTAAGCAAATCCGCCCAGCCATTAGCGTGCTGGCGTTTATGACCCTGGTCACCGGCGTGGTCTATCCGCTGACTGTTACCGGCGTGGCGCAACTGGCGTTCCCGGCGCAGGCCAATGGCAGCCTGTTGCACAATCAACAAGGCGAAGTGCTAGGCAGTGCGTTGTTGGCGCAACCCTTCGAGGGCGCGCAGTGGTTTCAGCCACGCCTTTCAGCCGGTGGTTACGCCACCGTAGCCAGTGGCGCGAGCAACCTGGCACCGAGCAACCCGGCGTTGGCCGAGCGGATCGCTGCAGATGCGCAGCGCTTGCAGGCTGAAGGCCAGGGCGCAGTCCCCATGCAACTGGTGACCACCTCCGGCAGCGGTCTCGACCCGCATCTGTCGCCCGAGGCTGCCCGTTATCAGGTAACGCGTATTGCCACGGCGCGGGGCATTCCTGCGGCCAGCCTGGAACGACTGATCGAACAGCATGTGGAAAAGCCACTGGTTGGCCCGGCAGTGGTCAATGTGCTGGCGCTTAACCTGGCGCTGGCCGACAATTCGCCTCCCGCCAAAGCTGAGTAACCTGCATGAGTGATGCTGTACGCGCCGATGCCCTGCTCGATGAAATGCCGCGAGAAGGGCGTGGCCGGCTAAAGGTCTTTCTCGGTGCCGCCCCTGGCGTGGGCAAGACCTACGCCATGTTGCAGGCGGCGCAGGCGCAATTGCGCCAGGGCGTCGACCTGCGCGTGGGCGTGGTGGAAACCCATGGCCGCGCGGAAACCGAGGCCATGCTTAGCGGCTTGCCGCAACAACCGCAGCAGCGTCTGGAATACCGTGGCGTGGCGCTGAGCGAGATGGACCTCGACGGCATTCTGGCCAAGCCGCCAAAGCTGCTGTTGGTCGATGAGCTGGCGCACAGCAATGCCCCTGGCAGTCGCCACAGCAAACGCTGGCAGGATGTGCAGGAGCTGCTGGATGCCGGCATCGACGTCTACACCACGGTCAACGTGCAGCATCTCGAAGCGCTGAATGATCAGGTGCGCGACATTACGGGCGTGCAAGTGCGTGAAACCCTGCCGGACTGGGTGTTGCAGGAAGCCGACGAGATTCTGCTGATCGACCTGCCGCCACGCGAGCTGCTGGAGCGCCTGCGTGAGGGCAAGGTGTATGTGCCGGAACAGGCGCGCGCCGCTATCGATGCATTTTTCAGCCAGACCAACCTCACCGCACTACGCGAACTGGCGATGCAGACTGCTGCGGCGCGGGTCGATGCGGATCTCAGCCGACGCTACCGCCAGCAAGGTCAGCAAGCGCCTGCACTGCGCGGCCGCCTGCTGGTCGGCATCGACGGCGATGCTCAGGCCGAACGGCTGGTGCGACATGCCTGCCGGGTGGCCGAGCGCCGTCATCTGCCCTGGTCGGTGGTCTATGTGGACACCGGCGGTGAGCGCGATGAAACCCGTTTGAGCTACCTGCAAGGCGCGCAGCAGCTGGCCGAACGTCTGGGCGGTGAGGTGGTCAGCCTGCGCGGCAGCGAGGTGGCGAAAACCCTGATCGAGCATGCCCGCGAGCGACGCGCCAGCCTGATACTGGTCGGCCGCAGCCGACAACGTCTGCGGCGTATCTGGCACCTTGGCCGGGGCCTGGCGGAGCGCTTGTTGCAGCGCGGGCAGGGCCTGGAAATCAGCGTGCTGGATACCGAGGCAAGCCATACCCCGGCCCTGTCGCGGCGGCGCCAGCCTGTAGTCTGGCGTGACTACCTGCTGGCCTTGCTGGCGACGCTGCTGGCCTCTGCCGTGGCGCTGGGTTTATCCCGCGTGCTGGAACTGCCGAATATCTCGCTGATCCTGCTGGCGGCGGTCCTGGTCGTTGCCGTGCGTAGCAGTTTGGGTCCGGCCATGGCATGCGCCGGGCTGTCGTTTCTGGCGTACAACTTTCTGTTTATCCCACCGACCCTGACCCTGACCATCGACCGCCAGGAAGATGTGCTGACCCTGTTGTTCTTTCTGCTGATGGCTGGGCTGACCGGCAATCTGGCCAGCCGCCAGCGCCAGCAATTGCAGGCGCTGCGTGAGACCCAACGAGAAACCAGCGCTTTGCTGGAACTGTCGCGCAAGCTGACGGCGGCCACCGACCGCCAGGCGGTTCTGGCAGCGGCCATGCAGCAGCTGGGTCTGTGGCAGGACGTCGAGGTCAGCTTGCTGTCGCGTAGCCCGGATGCGCTGTGGAAGGTGGAGGCGGGGGCGCAGCGCCTGCTCACCGATCTGGAGCGGGCGGCGGCGGACTGGTCCTGGCAGCACGATCAGCCCGCCGGACTGGGCACCGGTACCTTGCCGGACGGGCGCTGGTGGTGGTTGCCGTTGTCGGGTGAAGAGGGGCCGTTGCTGCTGCTCGGGATCAGCCCCAAGGACGGCAGGGCCTTACCTGCCGAGCGACGGCGCCTGCTCACGGCGCTGGGCCAGCCCTTGGCCCAGGCGCTGGAACGCGCGCAGCTGGCGGAGGATCTGGAAGCCGCGCGTTTGCACGGGCAGACCGAGGAACTGCGCAGCGCGCTGCTGGCCTCGGTCTCCCATGACCTGCGCACGCCGCTGACCGCCATGCGCGGCTCAATCGACAGCCTGCTGGCCCTGGGTGAGCAGATTCCCCTGGCGGATCGCCGTGAGTTGTTGGAAGGCACCCGCGATGAGGCCGAGCGCCTCGACCGCTATATCCAGAACCTGTTGGACATGACCCGCTTGGGTCACGGCGGGTTGAAACTGGCGCGTGACTGGGTGGCCCCGGCGGATATTGTCGCCAGTGCGACCCAGCGTCTGCGCCCGGTACTGTCCGCCTTGCAGCTGGAGATACAGGTGCCGCAACAGCTGCCGCTGCTCTATGTGCATGCCGCGTTGATCGAACAGGCGCTGGTCAATGTGCTGGAGAATGCGGCGCGTTTTTCCCCGCCCAAGGGGTGTTTGCGCGTGGCCATCGAAGCGGATGCCGAAGAACTGCGCTTTAGTGTCAGTGACCAGGGGCCGGGTATTCCCGAGCATGAGCGCACGAAGATTTTCGATATGTTTTATACCGCCGCCCGGGGTGATCGCGGTGGCCAGGGCACTGGTCTGGGCCTGGCGATCTGCCAGGGCATGCTCGGCGCCCATGGCGGCCGGGTGACCGTGGGCGAAGGGCTGGGTGGCCTGGGCGCGAGCCTGACCCTGCACCTGCCGTTGCACACCCAGCCGCAGATGGAAGAAGAACAGTGATGGATAGCCGATGAGCCAAAACCCCGCGACCATTCTGGTCATCGACGACGAAGCGCAGATTCGCAAGTTTCTGCGCATTAGCCTTACGGCTCAGGGCTACAAGGTGCTGGAAGGCGCTACGGGGCAGGAAGGCCTGGCCCAAGCCGCGCTGGGCAAGCCGGACCTGGTGGTGCTCGACCTCGGCCTGCCGGATATGGACGGCCAACAGGTGCTGCGCGAGCTGCGCGCCTGGTCGCAGGTGCCGGTATTGGTGCTGTCAGTGCGCGCCAGCGAGGGCGAAAAGGTCCTGGCGCTGGATGGCGGCGCCAATGACTACGTGACCAAACCCTTTGGCATTCAGGAATTCCTCGCCCGAGTGCGCGTTTTGCTGCGCCTGGCCGGCGGTGTGGAGCAAGCCAGCGCGGCGGTCAGCAGCGGCCCGCTGCAGGTGGATTTCGCCTACCGCCGGGTCAGCCTCGATGGCGTCGAGGTCAGCCTGACGCGCAAGGAGTACGCGGTGCTGGCGCAACTGGCGCGGCATATCGGTCGGGTGGTGACCCAGCAACAACTGCTCAAAGACATCTGGGGCCCAACCCACGGCGAGGACAGCCACTATCTGCGCGTGGTGGTCGGCCACTTACGGCAGAAACTCGGCGACGAGCCCACCGCGCCGCGTTTTATCGTCACCGAGGCCGGGGTTGGCTATCGCTTGCGCGATTCCGCCTAGGCTCTAGCGGTCGCCGCGCTCGTACTTATCGAGGGTATCGCTGGCAATCTGCCGGCCCAGCATGATCAGCTCCGGCGCCTTGTAGAACTCGAAGAAACGACATACCCGCTTGGGCACGTTGATCAGGATGTCCGGCGGGTAGCCGGCGATCTTGTACTGGGCCAAGGATGTTTGCATCACCTCAAAGCTCTGGTTGATCAGCTCCAGCAGTGAGGCGGGGCCGCTGAGGTCGGCGACTCGCGAGCCGCTGGCGGATTTCGGCGCGGCGGGTTTGTCCAGGCTGCCGCGAGCGTTCTGCTGCCAGGGATTGATGGCTTCAGGCTGGACTGCATGGCTCTGGTCTTCCAGCAGAAGCAGTTCGTCGTCTTCCCCAGGTTTGCGTTTGAACGAGGGCAGGCGCGAGCCGAGTGAACTCATCAGCAGGTCGAAACGGCCCTTGAGCGCTGGCGCGCGTTCGATAATCGGTAGCTCGTAGTGTTGCTGATGGGCCGAGTTGAGGTTGACCGCGACGATTAAATCGCAGTGCGCGGACACCACCGGGACGATGGGCAATGGGTTAAGCAGGCCGCCATCGACCAGCATGCGCTTGCCTTGCACCACTGGGGTAAACAGGCTGGGTATCGCAGCTGAGGCGCGCATGGCCTGGTGCAGGCAGCCTTCCTGGAACCAGATTTCCTGCTGGTTGGTCAGGTCGGTGGCTACTGCGGTAAAGGGGATGGGCAGCTCTTCGATATTGATCTCGCCGACTATTTCGCGAATCTTGCCGAAGACCTTTTCACCGCGAATCGCCCCTAAGCGAAAGCTCACATCAAGCAGGCGCAGCACGTCCAGATAATCCAGGCTCTGCGTCCATTCACGGTATTCATTGAGTTTGCCGGCGGCGTAGATGCCGCCGACCACTGCCCCCATGGAGCAGCCGGCAATGCAGGCGATTTCATAACCGCGGGCTTCCAACTCTTCAATCACGCCGATGTGCGCATAACCGCGCGCACCACCGGAGCCCAGTACCAGGGCAATGCGCTTACTCATCCTGACGTCCCCCATCACTATTTATCTCGCGAACATACGCGCCGTGCCGCGCGCCGCCAAGGCGCGATTTGCTAGTATCCAGCGCATTCGAGTTTACCCGCTGTGGCTGGCTAGAGCGGTTTCAGCAGTGTCGGCACTTTTCTCTGTTCTACGCGTCTTACTGGCTGTATTGATGCATCGCGAACATTGACGGCGATGCGTTGTGCTGCCGAGTCAATCGTCTGTCTATTTGCAGGAGTTACCTGATGAAACTGTGGATCGTGTTGCCCATGCTGCTGTTGGTGCTAAGCGGTTGTGCGGGGAAAACGGCTTATCGCAACAGCTGCGCCAATCAGCTGGACGCCGCCTGGCGCGAGCTGGACCTGGCCAAGGCTGAGGGCTTTGCCGGTACGGTGAGTTACTCCAAGGCGTTGTCGCTGCTGACGGCGGCGAAAACCCAGCAGCAGTTCGAGGGTTACAAGGGCTGTACGGCGAAGTCCGAGCGTGCCCGTTTCTATATCCGTGAGTCGCGAGCAGGCCGCTGATGCAACTGGATTTCAGCGCACTCGAACCGCTCGAACGCTACCGCTGGCTGGCGTCGACCATCACCCCACGACCGATTGCCTGGGTCTCCAGCCAATCGGCCGAGGGTGTTAACAACCTGGCGCCGTTCAGCTTCTTTCAGGTGATCAGCGATGACCCGCCGACCCTGATGGTCAACGTCAATCACCGCGCCGATGGTGGCCTCAAGGACACCCTACTGAATGTGCAAGCCAGCGGCGAGCTGGTGATTCAGCTGGTGTCCTTTGCCCAGGCCGAGGCGATGAATGCCAGCGCGGCGGTGCTGCCCTACGGCATCAGCGAGTTCGAGCAGTGCGGCATCGCCAGCCAGCCTTCGCAGCGAGTCGCACCGCCTCGGGTGGCCGGTGCGGCGGTCGCCTTTGAGTGCCGGGTGGCGCAGATTCAGGCCTACCCGGCAGACAAGCCCAATTGCCATCTGATCTTCGCCGAAGTGCTGTTGGCGCATATCGACGATGCGGTGCTCAATGAGCAGGGCCGTATCGATGCGCACACGCTCGATCTGGTTGGGCGTCTGGGCGGCATGGCCTATAGCCGTACCCGCGATACCTTCGAAATGCGCCGCCCTGGCTGATGCGCGTGGCTGCCTGCGGCCACGCCTAGGCGCACGAATCGACGCAAAAGCGACCTCCGTTTAGCTATTAGCACCATGCACCAGCCTGCTGGCTTGTCGCCAGCACGGCTGTGCTCCTATGTTGCCAATCTTGAATGCAGACAGCGCAGGGCTGTCTTGTGGTCATTCGGGCAGGGGGAGCTATGTGGACTGTGGTGCAGCGGCGGGTCGCCAGTTTGAGCACGGCGAGCAAACTGGCCTCGGGCTTTGGCATTGTTCTGGCGCTCACCGCGCTGGTGGCGGCCACTGGGTTTCTGGCGTTGCGCGATGTCAGTGCGCGTTCGACGCTGCTCGAACGCATGAGCGCGATCAATAGCCAGGTCATGCAGATCCGCCGTAGCGAGCAGGATTTCGTCCTCAGCAGCGATAAGCAACACGCCACCCGGCTGCACGAACAGGCGCAGCAGATTCTCGACGCCAGTGCTGCGTTGCAGGCCCAATTACCGCAAGCCGAGCGCGCCGGGCTGGAGCAGGTGGCCGAGGCCATGACGGCCTATCGCGCGGCCTTCGATCGCTATGTCGAGCAGAGCGACAATATGCACCTGTCGTTGGAAGCCGCCACCTGGCTGGTGGTGAGCGCGTCCAACAGCCTGGATTTGCTCAAGGATGGCTTGGCCGAAGATGGTGTCGATCTGCTCAAGAGCAGTCAGGGCCTGCAGGGCGCCGAGTCCGTGCTGCAGGCCGGGCAGATCAGTCAGGTGCATCAGTTGTTGCTGCGCGCGTTGGATCAGGCCCGCGTGCTGCTGGAACAGAGCCGCAGCAGTGGCGAGGCGACCCCGGCCAGCATTCAGGAAGCCATCGACGCCCAGAAACTAGCCGGTGAGCTGCGTGATGCCATGGAGGACCCCGGTTATGCGGCGGTGCTGGCCGAGGTGATCGGCAACGTCAACTCCTTCAATGACCGACTCAATGAATACACCGGGCTGCTGCAGCAGCAAAAACGCGAATACCAGAATCTGGTGCAGCAGGCCGAGCGCATTCTGGCCCTGGTCGATCAGGCCTATGGGCGGCAGAAGGCCAGCCTGAATGGGCAATTGCAGGCCAGTACCTGGTTGATCGTGCTAGCCACGGCACTGGCGCTGCTGATTGGTTTGCTGGCGACGCTGACCATCACCCTGCTGATCGTGCGCCCGCTCAAGCAGGTGATCGAGCAGGCGCGGCGCATTGCCGACGGCGACCTCAGCGTGCAGGTCGAGGTGCAACGTGGCGACGAGATCGGCCAGTTGCAGGCGGCCATGCAGGGCATGTCCAGCAACCTGCGCGAGATGGTCGGGCGCCTGCAGGGCGGGGTGCTGCAAATATCTGCGTCGGCGCAGTCGCTGTCAGCCAGTACCGAGCAAACGCGGCTGGGGGTGAATGGGCAGAAGGTCGAGACCGATCAGGTCGCTACCGCCATGAGCGAGATGACCGCCACCGTGCATGAGGTGGCGCGCAATGCCGAGGCCGCAGCGTCTTCCACCGAACAGGCGGATCGCCGGGTCAGCAGTGGCGTGACTGTAGTGCAGCAGACCCTGGAACGGATCAACCAACTGGCCAGTGCCATGCAGACCACCACCCAGAGCATTGAGCGGCTCAGCCAGGACACCCAGCGCATCGATTCGGTGCTGGATGTGATCAAGAGCGTGGCCGAACAGACCAACCTGCTGGCGCTCAATGCGGCCATCGAGGCGGCGCGGGCGGGCGAGCAGGGCCGGGGCTTTGCCGTGGTGGCCGATGAGGTGCGCGCGCTGGCCAGGCGCACCCAGCAGTCCACGGCGGAAATCGAAGGGCTGATCGCCACCCTGCGTGAGGGCACGCGGCGCTCCGTGGCGGACATGCACCAGAGTGGCGTGTTGGTGACGCAGACTGTGGCGGATGCCAACCAGACCGAAGGCGCGTTGGCGGAAATCGCCGCAGCAGTCAGCCAGATCTTCGAGATGAACCAGCAGATTGCTGCCGCCGCCGAACAGCAGACGGCGGTGGCGGAGGAAATCAGCCGCAGCGTTACCTCGATTCGCGATATTGCCGATCAGTCCGCGCTGGCCATGGACGAGTCCGCCAGCTCGAGCATTCAACTGGCAGAACTGGGCCGCGAGCTGCAGGGCATGGCGGGGCGCTTTCGCTTGTAAAAGCCCCCGCGAGCGGCTGCCGAGGACATTTCGGCAGGGCTCCGGGGCGTTTGTCATGGCTCCTGGCTGCATTTTAGTCGCTGCAACAGCCACTTCTCCGCTTCAACGCAGGCGCATACCCCCAGCGCTACCAGCAGGCACCAACCCCATGCGAATGCCGGCAGGGCGGCGGTGGCGAAGATCTGCTGCATGGCCGGCCAGTAGGTGAGCAGCAGTTGCAGGCTGAGCAACAGGCCGACCATGCTCCAGATCATCGGGTTGTCGCGTAGGCCGAAGTTCGCCGGTCCTTCGAGGCGACGGCTGCTGAACAGGTAACCGATTTCGCAGGCAACCACCGCGTTGACCGCCAGGGTGCGGCTGCTTTCAAGGCTCCAGCCCAGCGTCTGGGTATAGAGGAACAGGCCCAGGCTGGCCAGGGTCATCAGCGTGCCGATAAACAGCACGCGCCAGAGTAGATGCCGGCTGAGCAAATTGACCTTGGGGTCGCGTGGCGGGCGGCGCATCAGGTCGGCTTCTGCCGGCTCAAACGCCAGGGCCAGCGCCAGGGTTACGGCGGTGATCATATTGATCCAGAGAATCTGCAAAGGGGTGATCGGCAAGGTCAGCCCCAGGGCGATGGCCGCCAGCAGGATCATCGCTTCACCGCCATTGGTGGGCAGGATAAACAGGATGGTTTTCTTCAGGTTGTCATAGACCGTGCGACCTTCCTCGACCGCATGGGCGATGGTGGCGAAGTTGTCGTCGGCCAGGACCATCTGCGCCGCTTCCTTGGCCGCTTCGGTGCCCTTGATGCCCATGGCAATGCCGATGTCCGCACGTTTCAGGGCCGGCGCGTCGTTGACGCCGTCACCGGTCATCGCCACCCGCGCGCCGCAGGCTTGCAGGCGTTCAACCAGGCGCAGTTTGTGCGCCGGGCTGGTGCGGGCGAATACGTTGGTGGCAGGTAGCAACTGATCCAGCTGGCTGTCGCTGAGGTTATCGAGATCGACCCCGGTCAGCGGTTTGCCATCCCCCAGGCCGAGGCGCTGGGCAATGGCGCTGGCGGTGCCAGCATGGTCGCCGGTGATCATCTTCACCGCGATGCCGGCGCTGTGGCAGTCGGCGATGGCGGCAATGGCTTCCTCGCGGGGTGGGTCGAGCATACCGACCAGACCAAGCAGCACGTAATCGCCGTCCAGGTCCTGATAGTCGAGGGTCTGCTGCGGTTCGCCGAGCGGCCGAATGGCCAGGCCGAGCATGCGCAGCCCCTGACTGGCGCCGCTGTCCAGGGCCTGGTGCCAGTGGCGTGGGTCGAGCGGTTCGGGATGGCCATCGCGCCATTGGCGGTTGCAGGCTTCGAGCAGGCGCTCCGGCGCGCCGATCATATAGATCAGGCCATGGCGGGCATGGTCATGGTGCAGGCTGGCGGTGCAGCGCTGCTCGGAACTGAAAGGGATGGCGTCGACCTGCGGCAGGTTGCGCGCCTCATGCTGCAGCTCCAGGCCGACTTTGCCGGCCAGGGTCAGCAGGGCGGCTTCGGTGGGATCGCCAGTGATGCTCCAGCCGTTCTCGCCGCTGCGCAGGCTGGCGTTATTGGCCAGCAGGCCGGCACGGGCCAGCTCGCGCAGGTCATCGGCGGCGTCCAGCTGGCACAGCTGGCCGTCATCGCAGTGAATACTGCCCTGCGGTGCATAGCCGACGCCATCGACGCTGTAATGATGGGCGGCGGTAAACACCTGCTGCACGGTCATCTCGTTGCGCGTCAGGGTGCCGGTCTTGTCCGAGCAGATCACCGTGACCGCGCCGAGGCTTTCAACTGCTGGCAAATGGCGGATGATCGCCCGGCGCTTGGCCATGCGCTGCACGCCTAGGGCGAGAATGATCGTCAGCACCGCCGGCAGGCCTTCGGGAATGGCCGCCACGGCCAGGCTGACTGCGGCCAGCAGCATGTCCTCGGCGCTGTAGCCGCGCAGCAGTACGCCAAAGGCAAAGGTCAGCAGCGCCAGAACGAGAATGCCCAGGGTCAGGTGGCGGGCAAATTTGGCCATGTCGACCAGCAACGGAGTTTGCAGGCTGACCACGTTTTCCAGCATATGGCTGATCTTGCCCAGCTCGGTCTGTTTGGCCGTGGCCACCACCACGCCTGCGGCGCTACCGGCATTCACCAGGGTGCCGGAGTAGGCCATGCAACGGCGGTCGGCCAGGCTGGCTGCTGGCTCAACTGCATCCTGGTGTTTATCCACGGGCAGGGATTCACCGGTCAGCGCAGCTTCATCAATGCGCAGGTCGCGGGTTTCCAGCAGGCGCAGGTCGGCGGGCACGCGGTCGCCAGCCTCCAGCAGCACCCAGTCGCCGGGCACCAGCTGTTCGGCGGCAATGCTGTGCACCTGGCCGTTGCGGCGCACCCGGCTTTCCAGGCTAAGCATCTGCTGAATCGCCAGCATGGCGTGCTGGGCTTTGCCTTCCTGAACAAAGCCGACCAGGGCGTTGATCAGCACCACGGCAAAGATCACCGCACTGTCGAGCCATTCGCCCAGCAGCAGGGTAAGCAGGCAGGCGCCGAGCAGGACGTAGATCAGCAGGTTGTGAAATTGCAGGGCAAAGCGCATTAACGGCCCGCTGGCCTGCTGTTGCGGCAGCAGGTTGAGGCCGTGCTCGCTGAGGCGCTGGGCGGCGTCGGCACTGTCCAGGCCTTGGACACTGCTGTTGAGGTGTTGCAGGCTTTGTTGCCCTGGCAGGGCGTGCCAGTCATGACCAGATGGCGCTTGCATTCGATGTGCTCCAGCGCTGTTCGGGCCTTTAGCCTAAACACCACAAACGAGGTGGGTGTTGGCTTGGATCAATTGAATGGCTCACAAGTTCGTCAGTAAAGGTTTCCAGCCGCTATGCCGTGGCAACGTGGCGCAGTAGCATCGCCAATCTGTCTTAAAGGAGTGATACATGCGCGCCAAACTGGAAACTGTGCTGCAGACGGTCAATCAAGTGCTTCTGGGCAAAGAGCCGCAGGTGCGGTTGGCGCTGACGTGTTTGTTGGCCCAGGGTCATCTGTTGATTGAGGACTTGCCCGGCATGGGCAAAACCACCCTCAGTCACGCTCTGGCCAGGGTGCTGGGGTTGAGTTTTCAGCGCATCCAGTTCACCTCTGACCTGCTGCCCGGTGACATCCTCGGCACCTCGGTGTTCGACAAGGACACCGGGCAATTTATCTTCCACCCGGGGCCGATTTTTGCCGAGCTGGTGCTGGCTGACGAAATCAATCGCGCCACGCCGAAAAGCCAGAGTGCGCTGCTCGAAGCCATGGAGGAGGGCCAGGTGACCATCGAAGGCGCGACCCGGCCGCTGCCCGAGCCGTTCTTTGTGATTGCCACGCAGAACCCGGTGAGCCAGGGCGGCACCTTCGCCTTGCCCGAGTCGCAACTGGACCGATTCTTGATGCGTCTATCGCTCGGCTACCCCGGCAAGGCCGCGGAAAAGGCCCTGCTGCTGGGCGACTCGCGGCGTTCTTTGCTGCCCACCCTGCCGGCGCTGTTGGATCACGCTGAACTGGCTCTGCTGCAGGCCGAAGTGCCTAAGGTGCGTGCCAGCGACGCGCTGATCGACTATGTGTTGCGCCTGGTCGATGCCACCCGCACCCAGCCGCAGTTTGCTTGGGGTCTGTCGCCTCGGGCCAGCCTGGCGCTTTTGGCGGCGGCGCGGGCCTGGGCCTTCCTCGCTGGACGCGATTATGTGATTCCGGAAGACGTACAGGCCGTGCTGCCGTCGGTGGTTGGCCATCGCCTGCGCGAGCGCGCCGACCCGGCCGGGCATGGCGCGGGCAGCCTGGTGCAGTGGTTGCTGCGTGAGGTGCCGGCGCTTTGATCGCCCAGCTCAGACCGCGCTGGAACCGCTGGCTGGCCCGGCGTATTCCGGCAGCCAGCAGTGTGCGCCTGAATCAGCGGCGGATCTTTATCATCCCTAGCCGCGTCGGCGTGGCCTTTATGCTGGCGTTGTTGTTGATGCTGCTGGCCGCGATCAATTACCAGAACAGCCTGGCTTATGGCCTGACCTTTTTGTTGGCCTCGGTATTTGTCGTCGCCATTCTGCACACCTACCGCAATCTGGCCGGGATGATCCTCAAGGCCGGCAGTGCGCCGGCAGTATTTGTTGGCGAACCCGCCGGTTTTCGCGTGCGCCTGGAAAGCAGCCAGCGCCCCCATCAGGCCGTCAGCCTGGGTTGGCCACCGGCCGAATTGCAGACGCTGGATGTGCCGGCCGAGGGTGTGACCGAGTGCCAGTTAAACCTGCCAGCGATGCAGCGCGGCTGGCTACGGCCCGGTCGTCTGCGAGTCGAAAGTCGTTTCCCGCTGGGTATTCTGGTGGCCTGGAGTTGGGTCGATCTGGATCAGCGTGTGCTGGTTTATCCGCGGCCATTGCCCGGCGATCTGCCGCTGTCCGCCGGCGCGAGCCAGGATCAGGAAGAGGAGGGCAGTCGGCCCCATGGTCAGGGTGTGGACGATTACCAAGGGCTGAAGACTTATCAGCCGGGTGATTCCAAGCGACGTCTGCACTGGAAAGCCTATTCCCGTGGTCAGGGATTGCTGGTCAAGGATTTCGCCTCGATTACTGGGCGTGATCTGTACCTGGATTTCGATGCATTGGCCGGTGATGTCGAAACCCGTCTGTCGCTGCTCTGCCACTGGGTGCTGCAGCTGTCCGAGCGTCAGCAACCCTTTGCCCTGTGCCTGCCGGGCCAGGTACTGGGCGCCGATAGCGGCGAGCTGCACCGTGATGCCTGCTTGCGTGCATTGGCGCTGTTCGGGCGTGCGCCATGAGCCGTATTGCCGTGATCCCGCGGATCAGCCTGACCTGGCTACTGGTAGCCCAGGTGCTGGTGATTATTCCCCATCTGACGCATTTACCGCTGTGGATCATCGGCCTGTGGCTGGGCAGTGCGGCCTGGCGCATTCAGATTTTCCGCATGCGTGCGCGCTACCCGAATGCCTGGGCCAAGGGCGGTTTGATGCTGGCGGCGGCGCTTGGGGTATTTCTTTCCCGTGGCAGCCTGATCGGTCTGGATGCCGGGGTGGTGCTGCTGGTCGCAGCCTTTGTGCTCAAGCTGCTGGAGATGCGTACGCGGCGTGATGCCCTGGTGCTGATCTTTCTCGGTTTTTTTGTGGTGGTCACCGCTTACCTGTTCGATGACAGCATGCTGATGGCCTTCTACAGCCTGCTACCGGTCACCGCTTTACTCGCAGCCTTGATTGGCCTGCAGCAGAGCAGCCTGGCCACTCAGCCCTGGCCGACCGCACGTCTGGCTGGCGGGCTGCTGCTGCAGGCGTTGCCGGTGATGTTGCTGCTGTTTGTCTTCTTCCCACGCATGGGGCCGTTGTGGTCGTTGCCGGTGCCAAATGACAAGGCCACCACGGGCCTTTCGGACAGCATGGCCCCGGCGGATATTGCCGATCTAAGTCGCTCCGCAGCCCTGGCGTTTCGCGCCAGTTTTACCGGTGAAACCCCGCCGCGCAGTGAGTTGTACTGGCGCGCGCTGACCCTGGATCGCTTTGATGGACGGCGTTGGTCGCAATCCGAATACGCCGAGTTTGGCCCCGCTGCGCAGTGGCAGAAACAGGGTGAGGTGCTGAGCTACAGCATTGTCATGCAGCCGAGTTCACAGCGTTGGTTGTTTGCCCTGGATGTGGCGGAAACCTCACTGGAGCAGACCCGGCAGATGAGTGATTTCCGCTTGCAGCGGCGGCAGCCAGTGGACCGCCCACTGATTTATCAAGCCACCTCCTGGCCCGAGGCGCTGCGTGAGCCGCAGCCGTCTAAGGAAGTCCTGCGTCGCGCCCTGCAGTTGCCGGATCAGGGCGAGCCACGCACTCGCGCCTGGGCAGAACAACTTAAACGTGAGCACCCGCAGCCCGAACAACTGGTGCAGGCGCTGCTTAGCCACTTCAATCGCGAGCCCTATGCCTACACCCTGCGCCCGCCAACACTGGGCGTGAATAATATTGATGATTTCCTTTTCGAGACCCGCAGCGGCTTCTGCGCCCACTACGCCGGGGCCATGACCTATGTGCTGCGCGCGGCGGGCATTCCGGCGCGGGTGGTAGCCGGTTATCAGGGCGGTGAATACAACCCGGCCGGCAACTATGTGCAGGTGCGTCAGTTTGATGCCCATGCCTGGGTTGAGTACTGGCAAGAGGGGCAGGGCTGGGTCAGTGTTGACCCGACCTTCCAGGTGGCGCCCGAGCGCATCGACATGGGCTTGGAAGAGGCCCTGGCGGGTGAACAGAGCTTTCTCGAAGATTCGCCTTTCTCCCCGCTGCGCTACCGCAACCTCAGCTGGTTGAATGAGGTGCGGCTGGCCTGGGACAACGTCAATTACGGCTGGCAACGCTGGGTGCTGGGCTACCAGAGCCAGCAGCAGCTGGAGTTTCTCCAGCGCTGGTTGGGTCGGGTGGATGCCCAGTCGCTGGTGATTGGCCTGGTCGGTGGCGGGGCGCTACTGCTCGGTCTGTTGTCACTCTGGCTGTTCAAGCCCTGGCTGCGTGAGCGCGATGTGCAGCAGCGGCTATTCCGTCGTTTCGAGGGGTTGCTGGCGCGCCATGGTGTGCCGCGTAAGCCCGGCGAAGGGCCGCGCGACTATGCCGTACGGGCAGCCTTGCTGATGCCGGCCCAGGCGCAGGTGATTGGCGACTTTGCGGCGGCCTTCGAGGCGCAGCGTTATGCCGGGCAGGAACCTTCTGCCGTGCAGTTACGTCAGCATTTGAAGGCCCTGCGGCGGGCGTTGCCTTGGCGGCTTACCCGTTTGGATTCATAGCGACCATTGGCCACTTGTGGCTAAGCAATAAGCGCATAAGCTGGGGAGCAATTTCACAGGAGTGAGGCGATGCAAGGCTTGATTGATGAGGTGCCACGACACGTACTGCGCATCCAGATGCGCTTGTTTGCCTGCCGTGAACGGCTGCGGGTGACTACTGACGATGAGGCCCTGCACGATCTGCGTATCGCCTTGCGTCAATTGCGCAGCCTGTTGCGGCCGTTATCCTCGGTCGCCGTCTGTGAGGACTTGCAGCAGCGCGCGGCCGAGTTGGGCCGCTTGACCGGCCCGCTGCGCGACCTTGAGGTACTGTTGAGCTATCTGCAGCAGCAAGGGCTCGATAGCGCCGCACAATCGCGTCAGTCCCTGTTACAGCAGGGCTACCTGCAGCTGCTGGACAGTGCGCCGTTGGCGCATCTGCTGAGCGCGCTGGATGACTGGCCGCAGCAGTGGCGCCAGGCGGCCAGCAGTGGGCAACTGCGTGGCCTGCACAAGCTGATCAGGCAGCGCTTGCGCAAGGATCGCAAGCAATTAGCCAAGGCCCTGCTTGACCCCGCCCATGACCGTCACCGCCTGCGCTTGTTGGTCAAGCGTCTGCGTTATGCCGCCGAGGCCTATCCGCAGCTGGCCGAGTTGTCCGGGCGCACGCGTATGCAGCTGAAACAGGCGCAGTCAGCCCTGGGTGATTGGCACGACCACTGGCAGTGGCTGCTGCGCGCCGAAGCCGAAGCGGATTTGCAGCCATGCGTGCCAATTTGGCGTGAAGCAATGCAAAGCGCCGAGCAGCAGGCCGATCTGGCCCTGCAGGCATTGACCGCAGGTTTTGCTCGCAGCTGCTGAGTTGGCGGAAAAGTCGTTATACCTTCGGATTGTTTGGCCGAAATGTCATGTCATCTGTGCTCGCCTTTGCCCTAAGATCACCCGCATCTTCAGTGTTCGAGGTGGTTATGGGCTTTTCCGAATTACTCCAGGCGGTGCGCGACAATCCTCAGGCGGTGCTGATTCCCGCGCAGTGGGGGCAAGGTCGCGCCAGTTTTGGCGGTCTGGTAGCGGCGCTGGTGTACGAAGCCATGCGCGCTCAGGTGCCGAGCGGGCGACCGCCGCGTTCCCTGGCGATTACCTTTGTAGGCCCGGCCGCCCCCGATGTGCCGGTACGCTTTGAAGTGGAAGTGCTGCGCGAAGGCAAGGCCGTCAGCCAGGTGCTCGGCCGGGCGATCCAGGATGGTCAGGTGGTAACCCTGGTGCAGGGCAGCTTTGGTGCCGGGCGTGAGTCGCGCATCGCCGTGCAGGCCGATCCCGCGCCGCAAGCCAAGGCGGTGGAGGAGTGCCAGGAGCTGCCGTATATCCCTAACGTCACCCCTGAGTTCACGCGTTTTCTGGCCATGCGTTGGGCGTTTGGCGGCATGCCTTTTACCAATAATCCTTCGCGTGAAATGGGCGGCTGGGTGCGCCTGCGCGACCAAGGCAGCGCGGAACCTGCCAATGAGGCCCATCTGTTGGCGCTGGTGGATGCCTGGCCACCTGCGGTGCTGCCGCACCTGAGTGCGCCGGCGCCGGGCAGCTCGCTGACCTGGACCATCGAGTTCGTCCAGCCGATGAGCGCGCTGAGTACCCTGGACTGGTGCCTGTACCGCGCGCAGATCGAGCATGCCCGTGATGGTTACGGCCATGTTGCGGCGGCGCTGTGGTCACCGGCTGGTGAGCTGCTGGCGATCAGTCGGCAGACCGTGGCGGTATTTGGCTAGAGCTTGAGCTGGCGAATAGCCTTGTTCAGCTCGCCAGCCAGGTTGGCCAGCTCGCTGCTGGTAACGGCCGATTGTCCGGTCTGGCCGACGGTCTGCTCGGTGACGTCGCGGATGCGGATCACCGCGCGGTTCATCTCTTCGGCCACCTGGCTCTGCTGCTCCGCCGCCACGGCGATCTGCGTATTGCTTTCCCGCATCAGCGCCACGGATTCGGTGATGGCGACTAATGCCTGGCCGGCCTCACCGGCCTGTTTGACGCATTCATCGGCCTTGATCGAGCTGTCCTGCATAAAGTCCACAGCATCGCGGGTGCCACTTTGCAGGGTGTTGATCATCTGGGTGATCACGTCGGTGGAGTCCTGCACGCGCTTGGCCAGGTTGCGCACTTCATCGGCGACCACGGCAAAGCCGCGGCCCATTTCGCCGGCGCGGGCGGCTTCGATGGCAGCGTTCAGGGCGAGCAAATTGGTCTGTTCGGCAATGCCGTGAATCTCACTGACCACGCCGCCGATCTTCTGGCTGTCGACCGCCAGCTGTTCGATCATCTGCGCGGTCTGCTGCACGCCGCTGGACAGCCCGGAAATCGACAGGCTCACGCGGTTGACCGCCTGCTGGCCGCTCTGCGCGAGGTGTTCGGCGTTTTTTGACTGGTCGCGGGTATCAGCCGTGTGCTCAGCGATATGGTGCACGGTGGCAGACATTTCGTTAATCGCCGTGGCCGCCTGTTCGGTTTCGCTCTGCTGTTCGAGCATGCCCTGGCGCACGTCGCGCATATTGCCGGCCAGACGCTTGGCACCCTCATCCAGCTGTGCTGCCGACTGGGCGACAATGCCGACCACCCGTTGATAGCCAGCCTGCATAGCATTAAAGGCGCTGGCCATCTGGCCCACTTCATCCTTGCAGTCCAGTGGCACACGGGCGCGGAGATCGCCGCTCTTTTCCACCTGCAGCATCACGTCCTTGAGGGTGTTGAGGTGGCTGAGCAGAAAGCGAATCAACAACTGCGAGGCTGCCAGCAACAGCAGCATCAATAGCGCAACGACCAGGGCGTAACTAGGCGCTCGGTCGAAAAACACCTCAGTCAGACTCGGTGCCGAAGCGGTGATGGCCAGGCGCTGGCCGTCTTCACGGACGATGACTTCGGCGCCGATCAGCCCATCGCTACCGTTTAAGTCGACCCAACCACGTGCGTTGGCCAGGGCGCTGCCCTGATTGTCCGGCAGGCGTGGCGTCTGCCCGCTGGCAACGCTCAGCAGATTGCCGACCTTCGGCAAGGCCAGCTCCTGCGGCCATTGGCTTAATAAGCGTGCCTGCTGCTGCGCAGCCTGCTTGGCGGCGTGCTGGTGCACCTGTTGTTCCAGGTGCAGGGCGTAGAGCACCAGCAGCAGCGTAGTAAAGAAAGCTACGGCATTTACGGCCCAGAATTTGTACTTCAGGGAAAGGTCGCTGATCCAATGGCCCATGCAGGTGTCTCTGTGTGAGGTGAAGGCTTGGCAAAGTGCCAGTAGTGTCGCCCAACCTCACAGCGGATCTATTGATCCTTATCAACCGCACTGTGCTAATTGGACTAATTAGCTGGCCGCGCCCTTGAATGCAGGCAGGTTGAAGAAGGCCTGGGCCGCAGCACTGGTATGGGCCGCCACTACCTGTTCGGTTTCACCGCGGTGCTGCGCCACTTCACGCAACACCTCAACCAGAAACGCCGGCTCGTTACGCCCGTTCTTTGGTTTCGGCCGCAGGCTGCGTGGCAGCAGGAAGGGCGCATCACTTTCCAGCATCAGGCGGCCGCGGGGGATTTCCTTGACCAGTGGATGCAGATGACTGCCACGGCGCTCGTCGCAGATCCAGCCGGTGATGCCGATATGCAGGTCCATATCCAGGTAGTTGAACAGCGCGCGCTTTTCCCCGGTAAAGCAGTGCACCACGGCCGCCGGCAGCTGATCGCGGAAGTGCCGCAGGATCGCCAGCAGGCGCTCGTCAGCATCACGCTCGTGTAGAAACACCGGTAATTGCAGTTCCACCGCCAGGGCCAGTTGTTGCTCCAGCACCTGCTCCTGTTGCGGGCGGGGTGAGAAGTCGCGGTTGAAGTCCAGCCCGCATTCGCCCACCGCGCGCACCCTGGGATCGGTCAGCAGGGCCTTGAGCTGCGCATGGCTGTCGCTGTTCCAGCTGCTGGCATCGTGAGGGTGAATACCGGCGGTGCTGAACAAATGTTCTGCGCTGTCATCCAACTGCCGGCACAGCTCCAAGGCGTGCTCACTTTCCGCCAGGCTGGTGCCGGTCAACAGCATTTGCTGGATGCCTGCCGCATAAGCGCGAGCGAGGAGTGCTTCGCGTTGTTCGGCAAAGCTTGGGTGAGTCAGATTGACGCCGATGTCGATGAGTTGCATGGTGCTACCTGCTGAATTGATTGGGCAGCATAGCAGAGCTTTTTTAATAGATTAAAAGCCAATAAATACAGTTAGTTAAAGCCTATACATGATGTTGCATATGATTGTCGGCTGGCATCCATGGGCGGGCTGTGCCAACCTCCGCGCCCCGCGCGAGGGGTCAGTTGCCTTATACCCAGCCTGTTCAGACGCGCCGCTGCACTGATCTGTCGGCCGATTTCGCCCCTGGAGCCTTGATGTTGCGAGTGCTGCTCACCTGCTGCCTATTGCTGCTGTCGTGTACAGCGGTGGCGCGCGTGGCTGGCCCGCTGGAAGTCGAACAGCCCAAGGCCGCCCGTGACCTGGCGAGCATTCGCAGCAGTGGTGAGTTGCGCGTGCTGGTCAACCAGAGCCGCAACAGCTCGGGTGAGGTCAAAGGCCAGAGCATTGGCGTCGAATACCAGCGCATGCGCGCCTTCGAGCAGTACCTCAATCGCAACTCGCGCGATGGCCGCACGCTCAAGTTGAAGGTCATCCCGCGCGCCAAGGATCAGCTGCTGGCTGCCTTGCAGCGCGGCGAGGGTGATCTGGTTGCCCCCGGTGAACTGCTGAATATTCCGCGCGGCAGCAAGCTCAGCGCCAGCGCGGCGATCCGCAGCAATGTGCCGCTGATCATCGTCGCCAAACAGGGTAACCGCCGTTACCAGAACCTCGAACAGCTCTCCGGGCGCAGCCTGGCCTTGCCTGCGGGCAGCGTGGCGGGGGAAGCGGTGCGGGCGGTCAACCAGCGCCTGATCGACAGCAAGCGTTCGCCGATTATCGTCGAATGGGTCGACCCGAGCCTGGCAGTCGAGGACGTGCTGGAAATGGTCCAGGCCGGCATCTTCAGCGTCACGGCGGTCGAGCAGCCAATTGCCGAGCGCTGGGCCAAGGTGATGCCCAAGCTGCGCCTGGACCGTCATCTGCAATTGGCCAGCGACGGTGATATGCGCTGGTACGTACGTCGCGACACACCGATGCTCGGCGCGAGCATCGATCGCTTTCTCAAGGGTTACCGTGACCCGGCGGATCAGGACGCGGCGTTCCAGCGCGTCTACCGGCGCCTGTACAAGGTGCATTACCCGCTGGGCCGCACCGAGCGGCAGCGCCTGGAAAAAGTCCGCCCGGTACTGCAACGCTATGCCACTCAGCATGATTTCGACTGGTTGGCCCTGGCGGCTGTGGCCTTTAAGGAGTCGACCCTTAACCCCGCCGCGCGCGGGGCCGGTGGCGCCACCGGGCTGATGCAGATCACCCCGGCGGCCGCGCGCAGCGTGGGTGTAAGCAATATCGGCGTGCTGGATAACAATGTGCAGGCCAGCGCCAAGTACCTGGCGATGATTCGTCGCAACTACTTCAACAGCCCGCAGCTTAACGAGCGCGAGCGCATGGCCTTTATCCTGGCCGGCTACAACATGGGCCCGCAACGGGTGCAGAGCCTGCGGGCAGAAGCACGCAGGCGCGGCCTGAATCCCAATCAGTGGTTCTTTCAGGTGGAGCGGGTGGCTATGGAGCAGATGGGCATGGGCGTGGTCAGCTATGTGAATAGCGTGAATAAGTACTACCTTGCTTATGACCGCGAGCGCTATCTATTGGAGCCTTAGCGCGCAGGTTGAGAATGTCGATTTATTAATTTATTCGATACTGTAAAGCGATTTTATCCGCTTTAAATATTGGCTAATTGGTTTAATCTTCACTCCATCAACTCCCCACTACAAGGACTGCTGCACATGAACGCTCTGATCAAATCTGTTGTTGCGACCCAAGCTGGCTACGGCCTCACCGTGCTGCGCATCATCGCCGGCATCACCTTTGCCGCCCACGGCGCACAGAAGCTGTTTGGCTGGTTTGGCGGTTACGGCCTGGAAGGCGTAGGCCAGTGGATGGAAAGCATCGGCCTGGCGCCGGGCTACTTGTTGGCACTGATGGCCGGTAGCGCCGAGTTCTTCGGCGGCATTGCCCTGATCATCGGTCTGCTGGCGCGCCCGGCGGCTGCGGTGCTGGCAGTGACCATGGTGGTGGCAATTGCCACTGTGCACCTGGCCAATGGCTTCTTTATGAGCAACAACGGTTATGAGTTTGCCCTGGCCCTGCTGGCGATCAGCGTAGCGATCCTGATTGAAGGTGCTGGCAAGCTGTCGCTGGACAAGCGCATCGCTGGTTAAGCGACTCGGCAGCAGCCAGTAAAAAGCCCACTTCGGTGGGCTTTTTACGTTTCAGGGTTTGGGTTTGTTCTGCGTCGCCAGCTGTTCGGCGGCTTCCAGGCGCAGTTGTTCGCGCTCATCGAAGTTCTCCGCCGCCAGTTGGGCAATGGCGGCACGTTTGTCGCTGGCGCTCATGCCGGGGTTGTTTTCGATGGCGGCTTTTTCAGTGCTGTACTGGGCGATGCGTTTCTTCCAGGTTTGTCGTTGCTGGTCGAGCACTTCGAGGCGCTGGGTGGCTTCGGCGCCAACCAGTTGCTGGCGCAGCTGGCGGATCTGTTCCGGTTTGGCACCGGCGGCTTGCAGTTGCGCGGTTTGCTGGCGCAGTTCGTTTTGCAGTTGCGGCAGCACGGTGTCCTGCATCTCGGCAGGCAGGCTGTTGCGCAGTTGGTCGACGGCGGCGGCTTTGCCGGCATCGTCCAACTGGCTGTTATGCAGAATCACCAGGCGTTGCAGGGTGAACTGGTTGTAGGCCTCTTCGCGGGCAAAGAACGCTTGTTGCGTTTGGCTATCGAAAATCCGTGCGCGCAGCGCTTGTACAGCGGCTTCACGCTGACGCAAGGCATCCAGATTGGCCATCTGTGGCAGCTCGCGCTCGAGCAGCACCAGCTCGCGTTTGTAGTCGAGGTACTGGTTGAGCAGGGCCAGAGCCTGTTCGCGGGCATTGGCCGGCAGCTCTGCGGCGATATAAGCGCGCAGGCGCTCGACGCTGGTGCGCAGCGGTTCTTCACCAGCTGCGGCAAGGAAATAGTCGAAGATCCGTCGGATGTCTTCGCTGATCAGCAGATTGCCGTTGGCATCCAGGCGAAAGACGCCATCCACCGTGGTGCCGCCGAATGAGGCGGGCAGGGTTTTTAATGGCTCGGCCTTGGTTCGCGCGTCGGTCTGGCTTGGTGTGGCGGGCGGTGTATCCGGGCGTTGTATTGGTTGTGGCGCATCGCCGCTGAGCTGCGCGGGAATATCCACGGGTTGCAGGTACAGCGCGAGGGCCAGGCAGGCGGCGAACAACAGCGGCGACAACAGCAGAAATTTTTTCACAGGCACTCTTCAGGCGGACAAGCGGATTCGGCGAGGTGGGCAGAAACGCCAGGGGCTGAGGGTAGCCCCTGGCGAAGCTGTTACAGACCGTCGTTTTTCAGGCGGTTGGCGTGCTGGCGATAGACCGTGACCGGGTCGGTTTCGAACAGGCTGGTCAGCCCCAGGGTCTGGTTGACCTCGTCGAGGTGGTTCATCCGGTAGTTATCGCGGATTACCTTGCCCATGCGCGAGCTGCAACGGCCAACCAGACCATCGTTGGCTTCGCCCTTGAAGGTCAGCGCTGTGGCGCCCAGCAGCAGGTCGCTCGGGTCGATGATATTGGTCACCGGGCTGGTGCCACTCCAGGAGTAGTAGCGCACGCCATTCACGCTGTAGGCGCCTTCACCGCAGGCGGTGGTCGGAATGCCCTGCGGGAACTTGGCATTGAAGCGCGCCGCGCCCTGGCTGTTGAGCGATTCCAGCGAGCCCAGAGCGTTCTGCGGGCTGGTGCTGGAGCTGCCGGAGAGGAAGTTGATCAGCGTGCCGAGCCCGTTGACGATGCCGGCGAGCAGGGTTTCCCCGGCCGAGCCTGCTGGCACCTGACGGATAAAGTCGGCGGTGGCCGAGCCTTTGTGCGGCGCACCGACGCTGGTGGCTGAGGCAATCAGGCTTGGTTTGACGGCGGCGACATAGCGGATGGTTGGGCCACCGTGGCTGTGGCCGATCAGGTTGACCTTGGGCTTGCCACTGATGGCGATAATGTCTTCCACCTGGGCCAGCAGTTCTTCGCCGCGGGCTTCCGAGGTATTCAGCTGGCTGACTTCGGTGACGTACACGCTGGCGCCGTCACGGCGTAGCGCGGCAGGGATGCCGTACCAGTAGTCGACCCCGAGGATGCTGTCGAAACCGAGCATGCCGTGGGCCAATACAACCGGGTATTTGGTCTGGGTGTAGCCGGAGGAGCCGAACCAGAAGGCATGAGTATTGCCGGAGGCCAGTAAACCGGCGCCCAGGCAGAGGGCGAGCAGGGTTTTATTGTTGTTCATTGGTGCTCTCGCTAGGGTTGATCGGGCAGTTCAAGGCAGTCCATGCAGCCAAAACGCCCATCCCGTGGCGTGTACATCAGCCCAGGGGTATTGGCAGAAACCATGCCAGTAGCGGCAAATAGCCGTGTAGCCCTCTGCCACGGGCGCTACATCGACGTTGTGTGCAACCCGGTGCAGGCGCAGTGCTGCGGGTTTGTTACGGGGTGAAACGGCGCGGGCCTGGATTCAGGCCCCAGATGGCGGAGCAGCGGCCTGCGTGCAGGCGGCAAAAAGCCGAGTGGTTAGGTCGATTAGCGGTGCCACCAATCAAAGGTTGGGGTGGTTGGGCGTGGCCTTAGCGGCGCGCCTTGACAGTGCTGCGCAGGCTTCTCTAGGATGCCGACCCATGCGCCGATTTAAACAGCTACTTGCGGGGCGCCGGGTTAACTGCTGATTGCAGCGCCCTGAGAAGCACTCTTCGGAGGCTTTGAAATTCCGCTAAAGCGCTGGTTCGGTGTCGCCTCTCACCGCTGCCCAGCGGACCCAATGAGGCGGAGACATATCGATGCACTGTCCCCAACCGCTTATTCGCCTGGCCCCGATCACATCCGGGCTAACCCTGCACAATCCGAAAATCCTCCTGGGCGGCAGTCACCAGCCGACCCTGCTGCGCTACCTCGACGGCTGGCCCAAGCGTTGGCCAGGCCCGCGTACCTTTCTGATCAACTTTGTTCGCGATGGCGAATCCCTGGCGCGCTTTGCCAGCGATCACTTCGACATGGCGGTGATCCAGGCGCCAAGCGCCGCGCAGTTGGAAGAGACTGTGCGTCAGCTGACGCGGGTGGCCAAGCAGGGGTTGATCACCCGGCGCTGACAGGCCGTTGAGAAACTACCTGCGTTGGCAATACTGCGTTGAAATCGGCCCGGGACGCGGCGTCTCAAAATGCTTATTTACAACACGTAAACTCCGCTTTTGACTTACTACGTTCGCCCTGCGGGCCAGCCTGCGGCTGTTACTCCGCTGTGCTGCGTAGCGGCCGATTTCGCCTTGTCTTGCCTGCCTCGCCTACGTTTTCAACGGCCTGCAGTTGAATGATGCAACAGCTTTGGCCAAAGCCACTGCCGATCCGCTAGGCTCAACCGATATTGTCAGGGAGTGGGCTATGTTCGAATCCGCCGAGATCGGCCGCAGTATTGATAAAGAAACCTATGAGGCCGAGGCTCCAGCGCTGCGCGAAGCGCTGCTGGAGGCGCAGTACGAGTTGCAGCAGCAAGGGCGTTTTGCCGTGCTTATCCTGATCGATGGCATCGAAGGCGCGGGCAAGGGCGAGACGGTCAAACTGCTCAACGAGTGGATGGACGCGCGGCTGATTCAGGTCAACACCTTCGATCAGCAGACTGATGAGGAACTGGCGCGCCCGCCGGCTTGGCGCTATTGGCGGCAACTGCCGCCCAAGGGGCGCATCGGCATTTTCTTCGGCAACTGGTACAGCCAGATGCTGCAGGGACGGGTGCATGGGCGGATCAAGAACGCCGTGCTCGACCAGGCCATCGACACCACCCTGGGGCTGGAGCGCATGCTCTGCGATGAGGGCACGCTGATCTTCAAGTTCTGGTTTCATCTGTCCAAACAGCAGATGAAGGCGCGCCTGAAGGCGCTGCAGGACGACCCGCTGCACAGCTGGCGGATCAGTCCGCTGGACTGGCAGCAGTCGAAGACCTACGACAAGTTCGTGCGGGTTGGTGAGCGCGTACTGCGCCGCACCAGCCGTGATTATGCGCCCTGGTATGTGGTTGAGGGGGTAGATGAGTATTACCGCAGCCTGACGGTCGGGCGCATCCTGCTCGATGGGTTGCAGGCGGCGCTGAAGGCCAAGAGCCGCCCCGTACCCCATCCCCATGCTGCGCCGCTGACTTCCAGCCTGGATGAGCGTGGGTTGATCGACAGCCTGGACATGACCCAGGCGCTGGACAAGGACAGCTACAACGAGCAGCTGGTGATCGAGCAGGCGCGACTCTCTAGCTTGATGCGCGACAAGCGTATGCGTCGCCATTCGCTGATCGCGGTGTTCGAGGGTAATGATGCGGCGGGTAAGGGCGGGGCGATTCGCCGGGTGATCGGTGCGCTCGATCCCCGTCAGTACCGCATCGTCCCGGTTGCTGCGCCAACCGAAGAAGAGCGCGCGCAGCCTTACCTGTGGCGCTTCTGGCGGCATATTCCGCCGCGCGGCAAGTTCACCGTGTTTGATCGCTCCTGGTATGGCCGGGTGCTGGTGGAACGGGTCGAGGGCTTTTGCAGCACCGGCGACTGGCTGCGCGCCTATGGCGAGATCAACGACTTCGAAGAGCAGCTCAGCGAAGCCGGCGTGGTGCTGGTGAAGTTCTGGCTGTCGATTGATCAGCAGACCCAGCTGGAGCGCTTCAAGGCGCGTGAGCAGATTCCCTTCAAGCGTTTCAAGATCACCGAAGAAGACTGGCGCAACCGCGAAAAATGGCCGCTGTACCGCGATGCGATAGGCGATATGGTCGACCGCACCAGCACGGAAATCGCGCCCTGGACGCTGGTGGAAGCCAATGACAAACGCTTCGCCCGAATCAAGGTACTGCGCACCATCAATCAGGCGCTTGAGGCGGCATTCGGCAAGGGCTGATTGAGTGTTTTACGTGGACAACAGGATGGTCGCGCATACGGCTGATGAATGATCATCGCTGAGTGAGATTGTCCGGCTTTATTCTTGTTGGCAACTCAACCCAATAATAATGAGGTGCGACATGCGTGAAGTGGTGATCGTTGACAGCGTACGGACTGGTTTGGCCAAGTCCTTCCGTGGCAAGTTCAATCTGACCCGTCCAGACGACATGGCGGCTCATTGCGTCAATGCATTGCTGGCGCGTACCGGCATTGATCCGGCGCTGGTGGATGATTGCATCGTCGGCGCCGGTTCCAATGAAGGCGCCCAGGGCATGAACATCGGCCGCAACGTTGCGGTGCTGTCCGGCTTGGGCACCAACGTGGCGGGCATGACCCTCAACCGTTTCTGCTCCTCAGGTCTGCAGGCCATCGCGATTGCTGCCAACCAGGTGGCGTCCGGCTGCAGCGATGTCATCGTGGCGGGCGGCGTTGAGTCGATCACCATGACCCTGAAAAGCATGAACACGCAGAACCTGTTCAACCCGCTGCTGCAAAAAGATGTGCCGGGTATCTATTACCCGATGGGGCAGACCGCTGAGATCGTTGCCCGTCGTTACAACGTCAGCCGCGAGGCCCAGGACGCCTACGCCCTGCAGAGCCAGCAGCGCACTGCGCGAGCGCAGGCCGAAGGCCTGTTCGACGATGAAATCGTGCCGATGCACGTCAAGTATCAGGTTGAAGACAAAGCCACCGGCGAGAAGAGCATCGTTGACGGCATCGTCGCCCACGACGACTGCAACCGTGCAGACACCACCCTGGAAAGCCTGGCGGCGCTCAAACCGGTATTTGCCGACGACGGTTCGGTCACCGCTGGCAATGCCTCGCAGCTCTCCGATGGCGCGTCGATGACCTTGGTGATGAGCCTGGAAAAAGCCATCGAACTGGGCCTCAAGCCGCTGGCGTTCTTCCGTGGCTTTGTTGCCGCCGGTTGCGAGCCCGATGAAATGGGCATCGGTCCGGTGTTCTCGGTGCCAAAACTGCTCAAGGCCAAGGGCCTGAGTGTTGCCGATATCGACCTGTGGGAGCTCAACGAGGCGTTTGCTTCGCAGTGCCTGTATGCCCGCGACCGTCTGGAAATCGACAACGCCAAGTACAACGTCAATGGCGGCTCGATCTCCATCGGCCACCCGTTCGGCATGACCGGTTCGCGCCAGGTCGGCCATCTGGTACGTGAGCTACAACGGCGCAAGCTGCGCTACGGCATCGTCACCATGTGTGTAGGCGGCGGTATGGGCGCAACCGGGCTGTTTGAAACCGTGCGCTGACCGTTCTGCGCTCAATAAAAAAACCGCGACATGTCGCGGTTTTTTATTGGCTGGTTTTGGCGTTCAGAACGCGCGGCTCTCGATGATCTCGTTGGCCTGGATCATTCGGCGGATATAGAAGGCGATCTCGCGTTCGGCATCCGTTCGGTTGAAGTAGGGGCCTTCCAGGGTGCCCTCGCGGGTGGAGAAGAAAAACTGGCCGTTGACCGCGCTAACACGTTCGCTGCGGTAGTGGGTGCCTGGGTTATGGTCGATATTGCGCTGGCCGAACATAAATGAACCTCCCGCAAAATGAGCTGCTGAGGTCAGTCTAAACGGCGTTTTTCTGGCTGCACTAAATAACGACAAATGGTCGTTTTTGCCGAAATCCGGCGTGGTTTTTCCGTTTTTCATATTTTTTGACGCCATAAGGCTGACTTGATGCTGTGCGGCCATCAGTACAGTTGCCGTGAATAGCTGTGCCTGGCTGTGGCTGTGCTGGTTATTAGTGGCGACCTAGAATGCTGTGTTGCTGCCCCAACCTGCATAGGGCAAAGGTTGCGGTGCTGTTGCGAGGCGTTTATGCACATTTCTTCCGGTCGCTGGCTCTACGGTTTGTTTCTCGCGCTGCTGACTGCGGTGTTGTGGGGCGTGCTGCCGATCAAACTCAAGGAAGTGCTGCAGGTGATGGACCCGGTTACGGTGACCTGGTTTCGCCTGCTGGTTTCCGGCTCCATCCTGCTCGCCTACCTGGCAGCCAGCAAACGTCTGCCGGCATTCCGCCCATTGGGCAAGAAGGGCGCCTGGCTTCTGCTGCTGGCGATTGCCGGGTTGACCGCCAACTATGTGCTGTATCTGGTTGGCCTCAATTTGCTCAGCCCCGGCACGACCCAGCTGGTGATTCAGGTGGCGCCGATTCTGCTGCTGGTCAGCAGTATTTTTATCTTCCGCGAGCGTTTCAGCCTCGGCCAGGGGCTGGGCTTGCTGGTGTTGCTGATCGGTTTTGTCTTGTTCTTCAACCAACGTCTGGATGAGCTACTGACTTCGCTGACGGCTTACACCACCGGTGTGCTGATCGTGCTGCTGGCGGCGTTTGTCTGGGCGTTCTATGGCTTGGCGCAGAAACAGCTACTGACGGTGTGGAACTCGCTGCAGGTGATGATGGTGATCTACCTGGCCTGCGCTGTACTGCTGACGCCCTGGGCGCATCCGCTGCAAGCACTTGAGTTAAGCCCGCTGCAGGGCTGGCTGCTGTTCGCCTGCTGCCTGAATACGCTGGTGGCCTATGGCGCGTTTGCCGAAGCGTTGGCTCACTGGGAGGCTTCACGGGTAAGCGCAGCGCTAGCCATCACCCCGTTGGTGACTTTTGCTTCGGTGGCGCTGGCCGCCAGCTGGTGGCCTGACCATGTGCAGCCCGAGCAGATCAACTGGTTGGCCTATGGCGGCGCCGTGCTGGTGGTGCTGGGCTCGGCGCTGACGGCGCTCGGCCCATCGTTGGTCGCCAGCTGGAAAGCCCGCAAGAGCGGCGTGGTTCCTTTAGGAGTCTTGAAATGAGCAATGATGAATTGGCACGGATTAACGGCAAGATCCTTGCTGCCGGGGAGCAATCTTTGCCGGCAGTGACCTTGCGCGATGGCAGCCGTGTACAGACGGGAACGGTGGCCACCATGCTGCACAACATCGACCTGTACAACCAGGGTGAGCGCGGCGAGGTCGAGCGTGAGCTGGAACTGGCCGTACCCACACTTTGCCGCATTGGCCTGTTTCAGCTGTTCTCACCCGAGGAGTGGAGTGCCAGCGATGACAACCCAGGCCGCCGTTTTGTCGGCCTGAAAGCCCGTGAGTACCTCGGCGACTAGGCTTTCACGCCGAGGCTTTCCGCGCGGCGCAACCAGCTCTGACGTTGTTCTTCGCTGGAGGGGCGCACCGGGGCGAATTCGGCCAGACGGCGGGTTTTGATGCCGCTGAAGCCGAGGATGGTACGGGTCATCTGCCGATGGCCGGGGGCGCCATAGATCCAGCGGAAGTACCAGGGCGGTGTATCCATGGTCACCAGCAGATCGGCGGTACGTCCGGTCAGCAGCTTGTCCCAAAGTTGTGAGCGGTTGCGGTACTTGAAGGCAAAGCCCGGCAGAAAGGTGCGGTCGAAGAAGCCCTTGAGCAGCGCGGGAATGCCGCCCCACCAGACCGGGTAGACGAATACCAGGTGTTCAGCCCAGTGAATCTGCCGCTGTGCTTCCAGCAGGTCGGGTTCCAGTTGCTGGCTTTGCTCGTAGCCATCACGCAGCACCGGGTCATAGCTCATCTCGCCTAGCTTCAACTGGCGCACCACGTGACCCTTGCTACGGGCACCCTGGGCATAGGCTTCACCGAGGGCATGGCAGAAGCTGTTGCCCTTCGGTGTGCCGAGAATCATCAGGATGCGTTTGCCATCACCTTCCAGTGGTGTTGCGCCGCTCTTTGCCGCTTCACTCATGTTGACCTGCCTCCAGCATGTTTTCGGGACGCACCCAGGCGTCGAATTGTTCATTGCTCAGGTAGCCCAGTTGCAGCGCTGCTTCGCGCAGGGTGGTGCCGTCCTGATAGGCCTGCTTGGCGATCTGTGCGGCTTTGTCGTAGCCGATATGCGGGTTTAGCGCGGTTACCAGCATCAGGCCACGCTCCAGGTGTTCGGCCATTTTCGTCGCATCGGGTTGCAGGCCAGCCACGCAGTGTTGCTGGAAGTTATGGCAGCCGTCCGCGAGTAAGCGTATCGATTGCAGCAGATTGTGGATGATCACCGGCTTGAACACGTTGAGCTGCAGATGGCCCTGGCTCGCAGCAAAGGCAATCGTGGTGTCGTTACCCAGCACCTGGCAGGCCAGCATCGACAGCGCCTCGCATTGAGTAGGGTTGACCTTGCCCGGCATGATCGAACTGCCCGGCTCATTGGCCGGCAAGCGCACCTCGGCAAAGCCTGCGCGCGGGCCGGAGCCCAGTAAACGCAGGTCATTGGCAAGCTTCATAAGGCCGACCGCGAGGGTTTTCAAGGCGCCTGATAGCGCCACCAGCGGCTCGTGGCCGGACAGGGCGGCAAATTTGTTCGGTGCGCTGACCAGCGGCAGGCTACTTAAAGCGGCCAGTTCGGCGGCCATGGCGTCGGCAAAACCTTGCGGTGAATTCAATCCGGTGCCGACTGCTGTGCCGCCCTGGGCCAGTTCACAGACGGCCGGCAGAGCGGCCTGGATGGCGCGTTCGGCATAACCCAGCTGCGCGACAAAGGCCGATAGCTCCTGGCCGAAGGTCATCGGTGTGGCGTCCATCATGTGTGTGCGCCCGGTCTTGACTAGCCGCGCATGGCGTTCAGCTTGTTCCTGCAGCCCATCACGCAGCTCGCGCACGGCGGGCAGCAGTTGCTGCTGTATGGCCTGCACGGCGGCGATATGCATGGCGGTGGGGAAGCTGTCGTTGGAGCTTTGCGCGCGATTGACATGATCGTTGGGGTGCACCGGCGTTTTGCCGCCACGGCCGCTGCCGGCCAGTTCATTGGCCCGCCCGGCGATCACTTCATTGACGTTCATATTGCTTTGCGTGCCGCTGCCGGTCTGCCAGACCACCAGGGGAAATTGCTCATCATGCTGGCCGGCCAGCACCTCGTTGGCGGCCTGCTCGATCAGCCGGGCCAGATCGGCCGGCAATTCACCAATGCGCTGGTTGACTCGCGCGGCAGCCTTCTTGATCAGCGCCAGGGCGTGTACCACCGGCAAGGGCATGCGCTCTTGGCCGATGGCGAAATTGATCAGTGAGCGTTGGGTCTGCGCGCCCCAGTACGCCTCATCGGGCACTTCGATAGGACCCAGGCTGTCGGTTTCAGTGCGGCTCATGGCGGCTCTCCTGATGGTTGCGCATGCAGCAAACGAGTTGCCCGGCCGGCGATTGCCAGCCTGGGCGTATCTCAGCTTAGGTCGCTATGCATCAGTAGAGGTTCAACATCGATGGCCGATTACCAGCGTGCGCGGGTCTCACCCAGCCAGCCAAGGGCGTTGTTGACCGGCACGCGCTCACCTTCCGGGCCGCGTAGAACACCCTCGAAATGTCCGAACCACTGCTGCGTATCTGCATAGAACGGCCCGAGCCGGCGGTAGGCCTGGTGGCGTTGGCGTGGGCTGAAGGTCAGCTGTACGGCATCATCCGGGCTGCGCAGTTGCCAGGGTGCCAGTGGGTTGTGCGGCGCCTGGGTAATGGTGATGGGGGTGTCCAGGTGCTGCAGTTCGCCGCCAAACCACAGGGTGTTTTCCGACAGGCCGCTGTGATCCGTCCAGCCGGCACCGAAGTTGCCGGCGATACCGCCCGGCGCAGCAAAGGCGGCGCGGGTCCAGTGGCTGTTGAGTGGCCAGACGCCACGGCCGAAATCCAGCGAAGCAAAGCTTTGCCCAGTCACGCAGCTGTAATGCTGTTTGCCCAGTTGCACGCTGCCACTGCAGGGCAGGCCCAGCTGGCGGCTGGTGGCGTGAAAGCTATGCGGACCGAGCGGGGCGACCAGGTTGACCGAGTCCAGGTGGGCAGGGCGCTGAATATCCAGGGCGACTTGCAGCGGTTGGCCGCCAATATCTGGCGCATTGATGGTGATGCGCGTGCGCCCGGTGTGTTCAGCCACGCGCAGTTGCAGGCGTGGGTGGTTGAATTCGTGGCTGGCCTGCGGCTGATCTGGCAGGTCGCAGCCGCGGCCGAATAGACGGTATTGGCTGTAGGCGACGGCTTGGCCGCTTTGCAGATCAAGGAAGTAGGCGGCGGCATAACCCAGGTAGTCGAGGTCGGCCTGGGTAAACGAGAGCATCCACTGCGGGGTGGTGATGCACCAATGGTTCCAGCGTTTGCGCCGGCCGAAGTGCCCGGGTATCGCGCAATCGATCATCGGCCTGGGCGACCAGCCGATGGCCTGCGGGTTAAGCAGGCCGTGGCTATCGCATAGCGCGATGGCGGCAAGAGGCTCTGGGTGAGTGAAGCTGTTCATCGACACGTCCATGTGTGTGCTGGTGCCTCGCCTTTTGAGCGCCGGCACGCTGAAGCAGAAGATGGCTTATCTGGCCGAGCATGCACAGGCATTGGCCTGCTCGGCAAGTGCTGGCATTTTGGCCTTTAACCAGGCAGTGCGCCAGTGCACAGTTGTAGTGTGAGTTGATCGACGCGCTCACTGACTTGAGTGTGACCCGCGCTTGGGCACAAAATGCCGGCAATTGAGTCCAACAGCACTCATTCCCTTCCTCAGGAGTAGTACATGTCACGTTTACCTGCCTTTTGCGCTGCCTTAATACTGACGTGCGGTAGTGCTCAGGTGCTCGCTGATGCCAAAAGTCACGCCGCTGACGCCGAGCGTTTCCTGCTGCTGGCCCGCGCCGACAAGCTGGCGGTACCGGTGTATGCCCAGGTGCAGCAGATGTTTGCCCAGCGTTTTGCCGAGAGCAATGCGCCGCAAAGCGAGAAGGCTGTGCTGGAAACCTACCAGGCCCAGGCCAATGCCGCCCTGGAGCAGGCCGTAGGCTGGGACAAGCTTAAGCCGGATATGGTCAAGCTCTACACCAGCAACTTTAACGAGCAGGAAATGCAGGACCTGATCCGTTTCTACGAGTCGCCGTTGGGCAAGAAAGTCCTGGAGAAGATGCCGACACTGACCGCGCAGTCGGCGCAGTTGACCCAGGGCAAGCTGGAAGCCGCCGTACCCAAGGTCAACCAGCTGTTGGCGGAAATGACCAGCAAGCTGACTCCAAAGAAGCCCTGAGTGACAGTACCCATGCCGAAAGTCGATTTGCTGCAAGCCGCTCTGCTGAGCCTGCAACCCCAGCACCTGGAGGTGCTGGATGAAAGCCATATGCACAGCCGTGGTCTGGAAACCCATTACAAGGCGGTGATCGTCAGCGAGCAGTTCGCCGGCCTGAATGCGGTCAAGCGTCATCAGAAGGTCTATGCCGCTGTCGGTGAGCTGATGGGGCAGATTCACGCCCTGGCGCTGCACACCTACACGCCCGATGAGTGGTCGCAGCAGGGCGTGGCTCCGGCGTCGCCAACCTGCAAGGGCGGCCACTGAGGCAATTCGCCTCTACACGGGTTGCCTCAAGGACAGTAAACTGCCGCCCCCGCCGGCTCTAGGTGAACAACCTGGGCCGGCGTATTTTTTTGTATCCCGGTCCGCCCTTTACGTGGGCGACTACTGAAGGACTTGCACATGACTGACAAGATCGTTGTCGCCGCGCTGTATAAATTCGTTTCCCTGCCGGACTTCCATGACCTGCGCGAGCCACTGCTGCAATGCATGCTGGATAACGGCGTCAAAGGCACCTTGCTGCTGGCCGAAGAGGGCATTAACGGCACCGTCTCTGGCTCGCGTGCCGCTATCGATGGCTTGATGGCCTGGTTTGGCCTGGACCCACGCCTGGCCGACATCGACCACAAGGAATCCTATTGCGATGAGCAGCCGTTCTATCGCACCAAGGTCAAGCTGAAGAAGGAAATCGTCACCTTGGGCGTGCCGGGCGTCGATCCGAACCAAAAGGTCGGTACCTACGTTGAGCCCAAGGACTGGAACGCGCTGATCAGCGACCCCGAGGTGCTGCTGATCGATACGCGCAACGATTACGAAGTGTCGATTGGTAGCTTCGAAGGCGCGGTAGACCCGAAAACCAAGTCGTTTCGCGAGTTTCCCGAGTACATCAAGGCGCACTTCGATCCGGCCAAGCATAAGAAAGTGGCGATGTTCTGCACCGGCGGTATCCGCTGCGAAAAGGCCTCCAGCTATATGCTTGGTGAAGGTTTCGAGGAGGTGTTCCACCTCAAGGGCGGCATCCTCAAGTACCTCGAAGAAGTGCCTCAGGAAGAGACCAAGTGGCAGGGCGACTGCTTTGTCTTCGATAACCGGGTGACGGTGCGCCACGACCTCTCCGAAGGCGACTACGACCAATGCCACGCCTGTCGCACGCCGGTGTCGGTGGAGGATCGGCAGTCCGAGTTCTACACCCCGGGCGTCAGTTGCCCACATTGCTGGGATTCGCTGCCGGAAAAGACCCGCGCCGGCGCCCGCGAGCGTCAGCGCCAGATCGAACTGGCCAAGGCGCGTAATCAGCCGCATCCGCTGGGCTACAACCCCCGACAATCGCGCGAGGCTTAAGCATGCAAGCACGCCTGCTCTATGTGATGGACCCGATGTGTTCATGGTGCTGGGGCTTTGCTCCGGTGCTCGAGTCCCTCGCCGAGCAGGCCGCTGCGGCAGGCGTCGGCCTGCAGCTGGTGCTGGGCGGCCTGCGTCGTGATGGCGTGGCCATCGATGCGGCGGCGCGGGTGCGTTACCTGAGCTATTGGCAGGCGGTGAATGCCAGCACCGGCCAGCTGTTCAACTTCAACGAAGGCCTGCCCGAGGGCCTGGTGTACGACACCGAGCCGGCCTGCCGTGCATTGGTCACGGCGCGTAATCTGGCACCCGAACTGGTCTGGCCGCTGGCGCAGTTGATCCAGCGCGCGTTCTATACCAAGGGCGTGGATGTCACCCGCGCCAGCGTGCTGGTGGAGTTGGCTGAGCGCGCCGGCATTCCGCGCATCGTATTTGCCGAAGCCTTCGACAGCGCCGCGCAGCGCGACGCCACCGCCGCCGATGTCAGCTGGGTGCAGGACCTGGGCATCGCCGGCTTTCCAACCCTGTTGGCCGAACGCAATGGCCAACTGGCGCTGTTGACCAACGGCTATCAACCTCTGGATGTGCTGCAGCCCTTGCTTGCGCGCTGGCTGGAGCGGGTTACCCATGCCTGATCGTTTGAGTTGGGCGGAAATTCGCCGGCTGGCCCTGCACCACAAAAAAGCCCTGATCCTGGCCAACCTGGTGGCAGTTTTTGCCACCCTGTGCAGCGTGCCGATTCCGCTGCTGCTGCCGCTGCTGGTCGATGAAGTGCTGCTTAACGACGGTGACGCCGCGCTCAAGGTGATGGACAACTTCCTGCCGGCTGACTGGGAAACCGCCGCCGGCTATATCGGCCTGATGCTGGTGCTGACCCTGTTTCTGCGCGGCGGCGCGCTGATCTTCAACGTGCTGCAGGCGCGGCTGTTTGCCCGGCTGTCCAAGGACATCGTCTACCGCATCCGCATGCGCCTGATCGAGCGACTCAAGCGCATTTCCCTCGGCGAATACGAAAGCCTCGGCGGCGGCACCGTGACCACCCATCTGGTCACCGATCTGGACACGCTGGATAAATTTGTTGGCGAAACCCTCAGCCGCTTTCTGGTGGCGGTGCTGACCCTGGCCGGCACCTCGGCGATCCTGATCTGGATGCACTGGCAGCTGGCGCTGTTGATTCTGCTGTTCAACCCCCTGGTGATCTACGCCACGGTGTTGTTGGGCAAACGGGTCAAACACCTGAAAAAACTGGAAAACGACAGCACCTCGCGCTTTACCCAGGCGCTGACCGAAACCCTCGAAGCCATCCAGGAAATCCGCGCGGGCAACCGTCAGGGCTTCTTCCTCGGTCGCCTCGGCGGCCGCGCCAAGGAAGTGCGTGACTACGCCGTGGCCTCGCAATGGAAGACCGACGCCTCGAATCGCGCCAGCGGCCTGCTGTTCCAGTTCGGCATCGACGTGTTCCGCGCCGCCGCCATGCTCACCGTGCTGTTCTCCGACCTGTCGATTGGCCAGATGCTCGCGGTGTTCAGCTACCTGTGGTTTATGATCGGCCCGGTTGAGCAACTGCTCAGCCTGCAATATGCCTTCTACGCCGCCGGCGGCGCGCTGACGCGGATCAATGAGCTGCTGGCACGCAAGGACGAGCCGCAATACCCCGGCCGCGTCGACCCATTCAAGGGCCGCGATACGGTGGGTATCGAGGTCAGCGATTTGACCTTCGCCTATAACGATGAACCGGTGCTGGATCACCTCAACCTGAGCATTGCCCCAGGGGAGAAGGTTGCCATAGTCGGTGCCAGCGGCGGCGGCAAGAGCACTTTGGTGCAGCTGCTGCTCGGCCTGTATACGCCGCAGGCCGGGACCATCCGGTTTGGTGGCAGCAGCCAGGAAGAAATCGGCCTGGAAGCGGTGCGTGAACACGTCGCGGTAGTGCTGCAGCACCCGGCGCTGTTCAACGACACGGTGCGCGCCAACCTGTGCATGGGCCGGGAGCGGGGCGATGACGCTTGCTGGCGTGCGCTGGAAATTGCTCAGCTGGCCGACACCATTCACGGCTTGCCGCAAGGCCTGGACAGTATTGTCGGCCGCTCCGGCGTGCGTCTGTCTGGCGGTCAGCGTCAGCGCCTGGCCATTGCCCGGATGGTGCTGGCTGAACCGAAAGTGGTGATTCTGGATGAAGCCACTTCGGCCCTGGATGCCGCCACCGAGTACGCCCTGCACCAGGCGCTCAACCAGTTTCTGCATGGCCGCACCACGCTGATCATTGCCCACCGCCTGAGCGCGGTGAAGCAGGCTGATCGGGTGCTGGTATTCGACGGCGGCAGCATCGCCGAAGACGGCGGCCACCAGCAACTGATCGCTGACGGCGGACTTTACGCCAAGCTCTACGGTCATCTGCAGCACTGATAGCTAGTAGGGTGGATGACGCTTCACCCATCCACCAGCGCAGTCTTGCGGTGGATGAAAAAGCGTCATCCACCCTACGGCTCCTGGCGAAAACAACACTTTCTCTCGGGCATGAACTAGGCGTCCCCGCCGTTCCTACGGCACAGCACGAGCCGTAGGAGCGGGCCATGCCCGCGATTTGTTGTGGATTTCAATCAGGCCTGGGGCAGTGAGGTCTCGCACCTGGCAGTTAAATCGACCGCCTTGTAAATCTTTCGTTACGCGGTGCGGGTGCTTGCAGTCAGCAAACACGCTGTTTTCCTGAGTGTATTAAAAACTTGCCGAAAGCCTTGGCCAAGCCTGGGGTAGGGCGCTCTGGGTCCGCTTGTTAGCGGGCCTGCGCTCGGTTGTTATGAGGTCAATCCCGCTGACGCAGCGGTTGATCAAAACAACAACGAGGAGGCGCAATGAACGCCGTGAACAAGATCGAACAGCACAACCCTATCGGTACCGACGGCTTCGAGTTCGTTGAATACACCGCGCCGACCCCGGAAGGCATCCAGCAGCTGCGTGAGCTGTTCACCGCCATGGGCTTTACCGAAACCGCCAAGCACCGCTCGAAAGAGGTCTGGCTGTTCCAGCAGAACGACATCAACTTCGTGCTTAATGGCAGCCCTACCGGGCATGTGCGCGAGTTCGGTCTGAAACACGGCCCGAGTGCCTGCGCCATGGCCTTCCGCGTGCAGAACGCCGCCCAGGCCGCCGCCTATGTGGAATCCCAGGGCGCCAAACTGGTGGGCAGCCACGCCAACTTCGGCGAGCTGAACATCCCCTGCGTGGAAGGTATCGGCGGCTCCTTGCTGTATCTGGTGGACCGCTTCGGCGACAAGAGCATCTACGACGTCGACTTCGAGTACATCGAAGGCCGCACGCCGAACGACAATGCGGTCGGCCTGAAAGAGCTGGATCATCTGACCCACAACGTCAAACGCGGGCAGATGGACGTGTGGTCGGGCTTCTACGAGCGCATCGCCAACTTCCGCGAGATCCGCTATTTCGATATCGAAGGCAAGCTCACCGGCCTGCTGTCCCGCGCCATGACCGCGCCCTGCGGCAAGATCCGCATCCCGATCAACGAGTCGGCCGACGACAAGTCGCAGATCGAGGAATTTATCCGCGAATACCAGGGCGAAGGCATCCAGCATATCGCCCTGAGCACCGAGGACATCTACGCCACCGTGCGCCAGCTGCGCGCCAATGGCGTGGATTTTATGGTCACCCCCGGCACCTACTACGACAAGGTCGATACCCGTGTGGCCGGGCATGGCGAGCCGAGCGATGTGCTCCGTGAGCTGAATATCCTGATCGACGGCGCACCGGGTGATGACGGCATCCTCCTGCAGATTTTCACCAATACTGTGATTGGCCCGATCTTCTTCGAGATCATCCAGCGCAAGGGCAACGAAGGCTTCGGCGAGGGCAACTTCAAGGCCCTGTTCGAGTCCATCGAACTCGACCAGATCCGCCGCGGGGTGGTGAAGGCAGTCTAGGCTTCGGCGAGTCCCAGGCGAACCTCAATGCGGTCGAGCCGCTGTTCGAAACGGTCCATGCGGCGGTTCAGTACGACGAGGTTCTCTTCGACATTGGTCAGCCGGACCTTGATCTCGGCGACCTCCTCGACAAGCCGATCGACCTGCGTCGAAATGTGACGCAGGTACTGCAGCACGATGTTGTCGGGCCCGTCAGTCATGGCGTGAACATAGGACGAACAGGTTGATCAAGCAATACAGAAAACTCGCTCTGATTGTATTCAGTCTCGTCACCCTCGGCGCCACCCCCGCGCTCGCCAAGCCCGGGTGGGCGATAGCGATCCACGGCGGGGCCGGGGTCATCGAGCGCAAGGACCTGACGCCGGAGACCGAAGCCGCCTATCGCGCCGCGATGGCCCGGGCGGTCGCGACCGGAACGGCGGTGCTCGAACGCGGCGGCTCGGCGATGGACGCGGTCGAGGCCGTGATCCGCGAGTTCGAGGACGATCCCCTGTTCAACGCCGGCCGGGGCGCCGTCTTCACCGCCGAGGGCCGCAACGAGCTGGACGCCGCGGTGATGGACGGCGCGACGCTGAAGGCCGGTTCCGTCGCCGGCGTCACCCGCACCCGCCACCCGATCAGCCTTGCCAGGGCGGTGATGGAGAAGTCCCGGCACGTGATGATGGTCGGGGCCGGCGCCGACGCCTTCGCCGCCTCGGTGGGCCTCGAGCTGGTCGATCCGGCCTTCTTCTTCACCGAGCGCCGCTGGCAAGGGCTGGTCAGGGAACTGACCAAGCAGGGCCTGCCGATCCCGCCCCGCCCCGCGGGAGCGCCCACGCCCCAAGCCTTCGCCCCCATCCCCGACGACCGCAAGTTTGGCACCGTCGGGGTGGTCGCCCTGGACAGCAAGGGCGACATCGCCGCCGGCACCTCCACCGGCGGCACGACGGCCAAGCGCTGGGGCCGGGTCGGCGATTCGCCGATCATCGGGGCGGGCACCTACGCCTCCAACCAGTCCTGCGCGGTCTCTGCCACCGGCACCGGCGAGTATTTCATCCGCCTGACCGTCGCCCGGGAGATCTGCGCCCTGGTGCAGTACAGCGGCATGAGCCTGCAGAAGGCCGCCGACACGGTGATCCAGGAACGGTTGAC
>NZ_JAUYGD010000076.1 GCF_030690725.1 Pseudomonas sp.
CCAGCCACACCTCGTGAACTGCGACTGCTCTGTCTGCTGGTCGAAACATCAACTGAGTTTTACAGCGTCCCGCTCGGAACCATGCACCCAGTGCCGCCCCGCGCAAGTATCAAAGGTCGATGGCCGTCTGCTGGTAGTCCCGGCGTCGTACTGCGCCAAACACACGCCCAGCGACCGACCGCCCAGGTATTGGCACGTCTACAGCGACACGGGCAAACCAACGCCATGCGTGCCACTGCGCGAACCGTTCAATTTGGAGTAACCGCCTAATGATCCCGCCACGCCAAACCAATATTGAGGATAAAGAGCGCCGTTTCTACGTCTGCGCCCCGTCATCGGCCTACTTGGCACTACAGCAAGAGGCAATCCAGCGTGGCACTGATCTTTGGACGCTTGGCGGCTCGGTGCTGGTGTCGTGGATGAATGCGGGCTGCCCTGATTTTGCTCCTGCACAAGAATCTGACTCTATCCCCGCCCCGTCGCCTTCGTCTTCGGTCGCGGACGAATAGGAGCCCGACCGGTAGGCCGCGCAAGGCCGTAGAGCGTAGCGTGCCTTGCGCGGACTACAGGGCTGGCTACCGTCCGCTGTGACCGAAAGAAGGTGCCGGGGTGGGGATAGAACCCCGCCCCCGAGACCGGAGTAGAAGGAAGCGCTCTTGATCTGCTTTAAGCGGCCCGGAGGGTCAAGAGCGAAAAGGATCGTTACTCGGCAGGGGCAAGACAAAACAGCTCCATCGTTTTGGCTTGGTGAGCGAAGCGAGTAGAGCCTGACCCGTAAGGGGTCGCCAGCATCAATTGAATTGATAGTTTGCAAGTTCGAAAACGTCATTAACGCTCATTAATACTATTTCGGTTTTACCGCATGAAAAGTTTTGATAACTGAAAATCGGCTAATTAGCTGAGTTATAAATAGAGCAACGAAACGCCCGAACAATGACAAAGGCCATATATCAGGTCAGAGACCACTTGCGCCAAAAATCATAAAACGGGAAATAAACCGCGCAATAAGCGCACAACTACAGGAAATAACAGCATGAATGTAATGTTCGCTTCTAACGGTGGTCTGGTTGAACTTTGGGTAACTAAGACCGACACATACACCTCCAAAACCACTGGCGAGGTATACGCCAATATTCAAGCCATTGGCCCTATTCCAGAAGGTGCCCGTGGCAACGCCAAAGGCTTTGAAATTACTGAGTACTCCTGCGAACCGTCGATTCTGCCAAAGGTAGTTTTTGAAGGTTCCCCAGTGTTCTGCAAGTTCAAATCTGTAGTGCGTCCGACTAAAGACCGCTTCGGCAACATCACCAACGTGCAAGTGTTGACTGAGTTGGTAGAAGACGCACCTGCACCACGCCAAAACCAGCAACAGCGCCAAGCTGCACCAACTGCTGACGCTGCCAAGTCCTAAGGGGTAGGTCGCCATGTATCGGTATTTGTTTATAGCGGTATTAGCGGGGGCTGCTGGTTATTGCTGGGGGCTTGTTGACGGCGCTCTTTTGGCTGACCAAGTAGCCGCCACGGCGACCTTTTAATGCTTCCCCTGTGCGTCCACCTCGACCAAGCCACCAGCGCGCTCATAGCAGCAGGCGAGTTCACTGGTGAATGCACGGGTTACGTACTCATGACGCCTGCCGACTGGGCAGGCTCCATGACGGTGGCGCAGCTCTTCGCCTTCCCTGATCCATTGGTGTTTGCTGCTGCGTTTACCGCTTCCTTCGGCGCGGTCATTGGCTGCGCCGTCGTAGCTCACGCTGTCGGCTCTGTGGCCGGCTTTTTCGATTCAAAACACGATATACAGGAACTTTGACTATGAAAATGCAACAACTGCTCAACCGCGCTGCCGGCCTGACCGTCACTGCAATTGCTGTAACTGCTGCGACTTCCCTGCCTGTCCTTGCTGCTGACGGCGACATCGACTTCAGCACCATGATCGCCGCTGTTTCCGGTGCCACCGTAATTGCCGCTTTCCTGGGCATGGGTGTCGTCAAACTCGGCCCCAACTTTGCCAAGTGGGCAATTAACAAGGTCGCCAGCTTCTTCCCTGGTTAATTCCAAAACTTTGTTTTACCTGGGCACCTTCGGGTGCCCTTTCTTTTCGTGGGGTGGGTAATGATATGGATAGTATTCGCGGCTTTTTTCGGTCTGGCCTGTGGCTCTGTTTCTTGCTATGCGTTTTATCAGTAGCCTCGCACTCTAATGCTGCAACTCGTAAGCACGTAACAATGCCAACGGCTCAGTCCGTTGCAACTTCCCCAGGCGCAGGCGTTCCGGTTAAGTCCGGTTCAACATTATCAATCCCAGGTGCTGCTCAGGGCGAGTACATACCCTTTCAGCCTGGTGATCGTAAAGTACCGTTGAAAGTTATCCCCACAATCGACTATTCAATCCCTCGCACTATCGAAGCAACCAAAGGTTTTCTAAAGAACAATGCCGCTTCCATTGTCGTCGGTGGTGTCATCGCTGGAATGGTTGCCGGTTTAGATTGGGTCATGGGCGAAGGTTCAGAACTTCAAAAAATTGACAATAGCTCTGTCGATTACATCCCGACCGGCTCTGACTCTTATTGGAGTATTTTTGCTAATGTCAAAAAGCCTTCTGCAAGTTCCGCATGCCAGCATTTTGCCGATGATTTTGCTCGCAATACTTACGGTGCATCTATTACATCGGTTTCAGTCACTAATGTTCGTCCTGGTATAGATGCAACTTGTTCAATTAAGTATTCGCAGGGCTCCAGCACAGGTACTTTAGTACCTGTCGCTCACTTCCATGCTGGTTCATGTCCAGCCGGTCTTATCCCTAGTTCTGACTTTACGTCTTGCATCAACCCCGCTCCCGTACCGGTCACTGAATCTGACTTCTCTTTGATTGATGCCTACGCCAATGCTCAAAACAGTCAATGGCACCGCAACCTCCTGAATGAAGCCTGTAATGGCTCTTCACGTTGTTATGACCAGCTTAAAGAGCGCTCCCAGCTTAACGGCCCTACTACTGTTCAGGGGCCAACTACTACAACGTCTGGCACTTATACAAAGCCTGACGGCACTGTCGGCACAAAGGCAGCCAGCACCACCACAAATTACAAAGTTACATACGGCCCGACTTACTTTGACTTTTCTAAAACTCAAACAACTATTTGGAATGAAGATGGTCAGCAAGTAGGCGAAGAAACTGTCACTGAGAATGACGACATCGAGGCCGAAGAACCCGCAGAAAAACCCCAAGAAGAGCAGGTGGCTTCACCTTGTGAGGGTTCAAGCTGTGATGGCCCGGCTTATGAAGACCTTTATTCCCCATCTGAACTAACCAAAGAGGATCATCTTGATAGTTACTCCGACCGAGTTTCTTCTATCCCCATAATTTCCGCTGTTGGTTCGTTGTTTGATGTATCTATCTCTGCAGGTGCATGCCCAACCTGGTCTTACAATTCCACCCTCGATCTAGGCATTGCATCTATGCCTATAGACCTAAACTTCGATTATCACTGCTTGCCCTGGTTCGTCAGCCTCGGCCCCTGGATACAAACAATATTTCTCCTCGGCTGCACTCTCGGCGCTATTCGCATAGGTATTCTCTGATGATTGCCACCATAGTTAGTTGGTTTAAAGCGCTGCTTGCCTGGTTTCGTCGTGTCTTCGAATGGCTCAAGGGCATCTTTGAAGACTTTATGGAATTCTTCTTAGACCTTCCCGTTGTAATCCTTGAGGGAATATTAGACGGCGTCATATATGTCTTGTCTGCCATCCCTGTTCCTGATTTTGTTGAGAGCGCTAGTCTCCAGGGCCTTTTTAATTCTCTTGGCCCTGACATTCTCTATTTTGTTGACTTCTTTGGTCTGCACTACGGCCTTGCTGTTATCGGCACTGGTGTTGCCTTTCGATTAACTCGTAAAGCTCTGACTCTAGGTCAGTGGTAGGTAGGTCGCTATGATTTTTGGTCATGAGGGTTTGCCTCGTTCTGGTAAGTCGCTTGAAGCAATGCGTTATGTTTGCGATGCCCTTGCGGCTGGTCGAACTGTTGTTACCAATATTGCAGGTATTAATCATGCTTTCTTTGCATCTCACCTCGGCATTCCAATAGACACAATTAAGCGTCTTTTGATTTGTATTGAGCCACCCGAAGGCATGCCAGAAGAGCAGGTGGTGCCCTATGTAAAAGAGCAGTTCTTAAAGCATGTAATTAACGGTTGCCTCTGGTTTTGGGATGAAATAAATCAGTTTTGGCCCCCTGACCGTCAGCCGCTATCGCCTGATTGGGCTAAGTTTGTAACCGAGCACGGTCATAAAGGCATGGATATTTGCATTCTCGGGCAGGACTTGTCTGAGCTTCACAAGACCTGGCGCGGTCGATTAGAGCGCTATACGCGATTTACTAAACTCAGCATGAAAGGCAAAGATGATAGTTATCACTGGTCTAGCCTGACCAACGTTGGTCGCGGTAAATTCAGGCAAACCGCCCAGGGTGAAAAGAAGTACAACACTGCTTTCTATGGTGCTTATAAGAGCCATGAGGATGGAACTGAAAACAAAGGCAATCTAAAGGACTCTCGGTTTTCTATTTTCCAGGGAAAGCATAAGTTCTTTGCCGCTGCTTATGTCATTGCCCTTTTTTTCGCTGTTTGGCTGATTGCTGATTTTTGGGGCGGTTCTGGTGTTGGTGCTGATGATGTTGAGGTTTCCCCGGCAGTCGCTCAAGCCACTCCATCCCAGCCTAAGCAACAGCCTGCCGCTCAGGCGCAGCCTCAGCTTGTTCAAGCTCAACAGAGTACGCAGCAATCTGACCCTGAGCCAATCGACTACCTGGACAAATTCGCACAGAAATTTCAGCCCAGGCTTTCCGCCATTCTCGATCGTAAAAACCTTGAGCCGGGCAAGCCTGCTTTTGATTTCGTGATTGATTTTCTAGACCCGGCTTACCGGGTCAAAGAGCGCATGAATAGAGCGGACGTGGCGTCCCTCGGTTGGTCTATCGAGCGCAAGCCGTACGGCCTTCTGCTCACTAAAGACGGTGTTTCTCACGTTATCAGGCCATGGCCCCTGGACAACTTCGGGAAAGCTCCACGCGAGACCATTGCGGGTCTTAAGCCTGCGCCATAGGCCGTCTGTGCTTGCTCAGCCGGCCTATGGCGCAGTCTCTATCCGCTTCGTCTGTCTGGCGCTTTACAAGTTAATTCTGACGTCCCTGTAGCACGTCAATAACACACATATCAAAACGATCATTAACGCTCAATAAGGGGTGTTTCGTGGCAAAAGATCAAATCCGGGTTCTGTTTGGTGCTGATGGCGAAGTTACAGAAAGCCCAAAAGGTCGTTTCTTCTTCGATAGCCATTTGGCCAAGTTCACTGACCTTTCAGCCGTTCGCCTTCTCCGCTGTGGCGTCGATACCGTGCGCCAGCTCTACGAGGGTCTCCTTCGTCCTGAGTTGCTGTCTCTTTTCGGTGAAAAGCCCGGCATGGTCGATTTTGCCGGTTACCGCTTCCACGCCTCCCGCGTTGGCCGTGACAGCGGCTATCAATTCAAGCTCCAGAATGCTGACCTCGGCCTGATTCTGCTGCTCAAGAATTTCAACAAGAAAATCGACGCCATCGGCCCACACCTCAAAATTGAGGTCTCACCGCATGCTATTGACGCGCATGAACCTGAGCGCCTGCAGGAGCTAATGGATCGCCTCGCCGTTGAGTCCATGTCTAACGTCGCCCCCAAGCAATGCGCCGTACACCTTGCCCTTGATTTTCAGGGCTGGACGCCACCTGAAGACATCGTCGCATGCATGCACTGTAAGGCTACTGCACAGCGTAGTTTTGACGGCATCAGCCGCTTCGAGTGGGCTGACAAGTCCGCCACTTATGGTCGTGGCCAATCGTATCTTTTCGGCTCGGCTGGTGCCTGCCAGCTCGGCCTGTACAACAAAACGCTGCAAGCCAAGGCCATTGATAAACTCGACTGGTGGGAAGGCGTATGGCGTCGCGGTGATAACCCTTTTGACGCTGATGATGCCTGCAACTATGACCCTGACGCCCCTGTATGGCGTGCTGAGTTCCGCTATCACCACTCCATCGTTAACCAGTTCGCTGCCGGTAGTTGCTCGACCGGTACTGGCGATTTTATTGAGACGCGAACCTTTGCCGAATTTGCACCGCACCTCGACGGCCTCTGGCGCTATGGCATTAGCCATTTCCGCCTGCTGTCTCGCCCTGGTATCAATGACCCGCTCTGGACGCTGATTCGCGATGATGTGACCGTTGAAACGGGTGTTACCTCCCTGTTCGATGAAACCTTCTATAAGCGCCGTTACAAGACCGCCACTGGCTTCAGCGGCAAGAATATTGATTTGATGATTGGCAACGCCATCACTCTCGCTGCGCGGCAAGGGTTGGACGCAAAAAAGACTTTTCAGGCTCTTAAGAGCCTGCCCTTTTGGCCTCTGATTCGCACCTATTACCGTGACAAGGGCATGACCCCTCAAGACGTGCGCGCCATGATCGGTGAGCGATTAGAAGAACGCATTGTGCGTTGGGGGGTCGCCGTCTAATGTCGATCACGGCCACTGCTGACGGACGCTGGAAGGTCGATATTGAGCCTGTTAAAGGCCGTCGATTCCGCAAGACTTTTAAGACCAAGGCAGAAGCAACCCGTTTTGAGGCGTCATGCCGTATTGACTGCATCAAGGCTACTTCCTGGAACCCCAGGCCAAAGGACAAGCGCAAGCTGTCTCAACTGATAGAGCAATGGTTTGATCTTCACGGCCACACCATCACTAGCGGACGTCGTCGAAAGAATACCCTGTTGCTTATGGCGTCCCGCTTGGGTGATCCGGTTGCCACAAAATTGACTGGCGCACACCTCGCCCACCTCCGTCGATCTGAGCTAGAAGCCGGTGCTGTGCCCAAGTCGATCAACAACCGTTTTACGTATCTGAAGGCCGTATTCAATGAGCTTCGCCGCCTAGGTGATATCGACTATGCGAACCCGCTCGACTCGATAAAGCCGCTCAAATTTCAGGAGCGTCAACTATCGTATCTTTCGACAAAGCAGATTTCGCTTTTGCTCGAGTCGCTCGATAGGCTCAAGCGTTCGCCAAGCGCTCGCCTCGTTTCTGAAGTCTGTTTAGCTACTGGTTCGCGATGGTCTGAGGCTGAAAGCCTGACGGCTGCTCAGGTCGTCCATGATGCTGTGACCTTCATTAATACGAAGTCGAAACGCACCCGTACTATTCCTATAAGTCCAGCTCTGCAAAAGCGCCTGCATGCGTTCTTTGATCAGCACGGACGCTTCACGTCCTGTATGCACTCTTTCCGCTCTGCCCTCGTGGCAAGTGGTATCAAGCTGCCAAGGGGTCAGGCAACTCACGTCCTGCGCCATACATTCGCCAGCCACTTCATTATGAACGGCGGAAACATCCTGACCTTAAAGGAGGTGCTCGGTCATTCCTCCCTGACAATGACAATGCGCTACGCGCACCTTTCACCTTCGCATTTGCGCGATGCCCTGCGCCTTAACCCTTTGGATGGTTTCGACACTTCTTCGACACACGCAAAAGCGAGCAAGAGAAAAACCCTTAAAAATCAATCGTCTGCGACTGATGCGCCATAGGTGTCCGATTGTTTATAGAAATCATGCAGATGACGCACTAACACCATGATTACCGCTGCTACCGGGAGTGCCAGGAGGATGCCGGTGAAGCCGAACAGTTGGCCGCCGGCCATGATCGCGAAGATTACCGCGACCGGGTGCAGGCCGATGCGGTCGCCTACCAGCATCGGTGTCAGCAGCATGCCTTCGAGCATTTGCCCGACGATAAAGACTGCGGCGATGGCCACCAGAGGGTAAGGGTCCATGCCGAACTGAAACAGGCCGGCCGTCAATGCCGCGCCGATGCCGACCACCACGCCGAGGTACGGCACGATGCTGGCCAAGCCGGCCAGCACGCCGATCAGCAGCCCGAGTTCCAGGCCGATCACCATCAGGCCGGTGGCATACATCACACCCAGCGCCAGCATCACCAGTAACTGGCCGCGCAGGAAGGCGCCGAGCACTTCGTGGCATTCGCCGAACAGCTGTACAACCAGGCCTTCACGGCCGCGCGGCAGCAAGCTGCGCAGCTTGGCGACCATCAGATCCCAATCACGCATCAGGTAGAAGCTCACCACTGGAATCAGCACCAGATTGGCCAGCCAGGCCAGCAGCGCCAGGCCTGAAGAGGTGGCGGTGGACAGCAGCATGCCGACGATATCGGTGGTTTTACCCAATTGCCCGGACAGCGCGGTTTTCAGCTGATCAAAGCGCCAAAATCCTTCGCTCAGACCGAGCTTGAGCTGAACCCATGGCAGAGCCTGGTTCTGGGCCCAGTCGAGCATTTCCGGGATCAACTCGTACAAGCGCACCAGCTGCTTGCCCAGCATCGGCACCAAGACCAGCAGCAGGATGGCCATGATCAGGGTGATCAGCGCAAACACCACCACCACGCCCCAGGTCCGCGACAGTTTCCAGCGCTCCAGACGGTCAACCAGCGGATCGCCCATATAGGCCAGCAGCACGCCGATCAGAAACGGCGAGAGAATCGGCGCCAGCAGGTACAACAGGCCGCACAGTAGCAGCGCCCCGATTATCCATATCCAACGATGCGAATCGATCATGCCCAGCGCTCCATATGCCAACGTTTTATCCAGAAAACCCTCAATCCCGCGAGGCCCGCTATATAAGAAAACCGCAGCTCGATAGCTGCGGTTTTCAAGTCAGGGCACGGGGCAATCGCCGCAGTCTACCAGCGAAACCTCAGCACATTGTCACGCGGCGCAGCAGGCTCAGCGCCAGGGGCTGGCGGCGTAACGGTCTGACTGGCATCTAGCACTGGAGCCTCTGCCGGCACTTCCTGCAAGCGCGCCAAGCCCAGTTGCGCACGCAACTGCTCGGCATTGGCATTCACGGCAAAGGTCAGCGTATCGCCCTGCACCTTGCGCAGCTGCGCGGCGAACGGCTCAAGAATGCGCTGCAATTCGGCGTAACGCGCCAGGTCGACGCCCTGCACTTCCACCGTCAAGCCAGTGGCGGCGCCGGCAGCGACGATAAAACGTGGGGCCAGACGTTGATGGACGGCCAACAGGATGGCATCGGCCAGCGCAGCTTGATCGGCACCCTGCACAGTGCCTTGCTCACGCTCATCACCCAACCACAGGCGCCACTCGGCCTGCCACTGGCCGTTTGCTTCGCGCGCCATAACTGCCAGCAGGGCATCGGCGGCGTAGCGTTCGGAGGCTTCACGCAAGGCGGCCGGATCATTGGCCGTGAGGTTTTCCGGCACCGCCACCAGTTGTTCGGCCAGATCGGCCAACGGCAGGCGCAGCGGCAGACCACGGTGCTGCGCGGCCTGATTGAGCGGTGCGGCAGCGGCTTGACCGTCACCGAGCAGACGGCTGCCGTCACTGGCATCACTTAACCACCACAGCAGAATGCTTGGGCGATTAGCGCCCCACAGCGCCAGGCCCGCCTGACGCAGGTTGCGATCGGTGCTCAGTGGATCAAAGTCGACCAGCAGCTTGTCACCTTCATAGCCGTATTGGCTGACGATCTGTTGCGGGTCCTTGCGCAGCGCCGCCAGTGCTGGGCTTTGCGCCGCATCGGCCTTGCCGGTCAGACGCAACACCAGGGTATCCAGCGCGCGGCTCAGGGCGGCAGCGCGTTCTTCCGGTTGCTGGCTGCTGACCGCTTCGCGGACTTGGTAGAGATCACTCACCGGCGCGGCAAATGCCGGCAGGCCAGACAGTGACAAACAGGCAAGAAGCAGGCGAGCGGTCAAACGCATGGATGGATTCTCGACGGACGGAAAGCGGCGCGTAGGCCAGGTTTAACAACAGTTACAGCCAATCCACGCCAAATAGGGCCGGCAGCGGTAGCTCAGGAGTGCGAGTTTAGGTGCTGTTAAGGCGCATTCCAAAGCCCTTTAAGCCACAGACGGCCAACAACAGGCAGATTTCGAGCTTAAACAGCCGCCCCAGCACCCGCAACCATCGCGCCGCCTGGGTGGCCGCTGCCGGGTAAGCCTGATAAAATCGCGCGCCTTCGCAGACCGCCGCCACAAGCGGCGGTGCCAATCCGAATTTCCCCTAAAGGCCTGGATCTATGAGCAAGCAACCCTCCATCAGCTACAAGGACGCAGGTGTAGATATCGACGCGGGCGAAGCCCTGGTCGAACGCATCAAAGGCGTGGCCAAGCGCACCGCGCGTCCGGAAGTCATGGGTGGGCTGGGCGGCTTCGGCGCGCTGTGCGAGATCCCGGCTGGCTACAAACAACCGGTGCTGGTCTCCGGCACCGACGGTGTAGGCACCAAGCTGCGCTTGGCGCTGAACCTGAACATGCACGACAGCATCGGCCAGGACCTGGTCGCCATGTGCGTCAACGACCTGGTGGTGTGTGGCGCCGAGCCGCTGTTCTTCCTCGACTATTACGCCACCGGCAAGCTCAACGTTGACGTCGCCGCCACCGTGGTTACCGGCATCGGCGCTGGCTGCGAACTGGCGGGCTGCTCCCTGGTTGGCGGTGAAACCGCTGAAATGCCCGGCATGTACGAAGGCGAAGACTACGACCTGGCCGGCTTCTGCGTCGGTGTGGTGGAAAAAGCCGAAATCATCGACGGCTCGAAAGTCGCTACCGGCGACGCGTTGATCGCCCTGCCATCGTCCGGCCCGCACTCCAACGGCTACTCGCTGATCCGCAAGATCATCGAAGTCTCCGGCACCGAAATCGAAACCACCCAGGTCGACGGCAAGCCGCTGACCGACCTGCTGATGGCGCCGACCCGTATCTACGTCAAACCGCTGCTCAAGCTGATCAAGGACACTGGCGCAGTTAAAGCCATGGCCCACATCACCGGTGGCGGCCTGCTCGACAACATTCCGCGCGTGCTGCCCAAAGGCGCCCAAGCCGTGGTCGATGTGGCCAGCTGGACGCGCCCAGCAGTCTTCGACTGGCTGCAGGAAAAAGGCAATGTGGATGAGCACGAGATGCACCGCGTACTCAACTGCGGTGTCGGCATGGTCATCTGCGTGGCTCAGGATCAGGTCGAAGTCACCCTGCAAACCCTGACCGCCGCTGGCGAGCAGCCATGGGTGATCGGCCAGATCGGTGAAGCTGCCGAAGGTGCCGCCCAGGTCGTGCTGAACAACCTGAAACAGCACTAATGTCGGCACCGATGCCTACAGACTGCAATGTGGTGGTGCTGATCTCCGGCTCCGGCAGCAACCTGCAGGCGCTGATCGACAGCATCGCCCATGACGGCAATCCGGCACGCATCAGCGCGGTGATTTCCAACCGCGCCGATGCCTACGGCCTGGAGCGCGCCAAACAGGCTGGCATTGCCACCGCCGTACTCGACCACAAGCAGTTTGACGGCCGCGAGGCCTTCGATACCGCGCTGGTCGAGGCCATCGATGCGTTTGATCCGCAGTTGGTGGTGCTGGCCGGCTTTATGCGCATCCTCACGCCCGGCTTCGTTCGTCACTACGCCGGCCGCCTGCTGAATATCCACCCCTCGCTGCTGCCGAAATACAAAGGCCTGCATACCCACCAGCGGGCGCTGGACGCCGGTGACAGCGAGCATGGCTGCAGCGTGCACTTCGTCAGCGAGGAACTCGATGGCGGACCACTGGTCGTACAGGCAGTGGTACCGGTACAGTCGGATGACTCGCCCACCAGCCTGGCGCAGCGCGTACACGAGCAGGAACATGTGATTTACCCGCTGGCCGTACGCTGGTTTGTCGAAGGCCGTTTGCAGCTGACAGCGCATGGGGCCATGTTGGACGAGCAACTGTTACCGAGTACCGGACACCTCATTCGAACTTAGGAGACACCATGGGTCGCGCCTTACTGTTCGCACTAACGCTTCTGAGCTTGCCGGCATTGGCCGTTGAGCTGAAACCCTTTTCTGCCAGCTACACCGCCGACTGGAAGCAACTGCCCGTCAGCGGCAGCGCCGAGCGCAGCCTGCAAGCTCTGGATAACGGCCTGTGGCAGCTGAATTTCGAGGCCTCGATGCTGGTCGCCAGCCTCACCGAACAAAGCACCCTGCGCGTGGATAAAGAAGTCTTCCTGCCGCAAACCTACCTGTACGAGCGCAACGGCCTGGGCAAAGGCAAGAAGATCGAGCATGACTTCGACTGGAGCGCCAAGCAGGTGATCGGCAGTGACCGCGACACCCCGGTGCGCCTACCGCTGAACCGTGGCCTGCTGGACAAGTCGACCTACCAGTTAGCCCTGCAGTACGACGTAGCCGCCGGCACCAAAAGCATGAGCTACCAGGTGGTCGATGGCGATGAAGTGGAAACCTACGACTTCCGCGTACTCGGCGAGGAAGTGGTGCGCACCAAGGCTGGTCTGATCGATGCGATCAAGGTCGAGCGCGTGCGCGACCCGACGCAAAGCAGCCGCAAGACCATCCTCTGGTTTGCCAAGGACTGGAACTTCCTGCTGGTGCGTCTGCATCAGGTCGAGAAAGACGGCAAGGAATACCAGATCATGCTCAAGGAAGGCACAGTCGACGGCAAAGCTGTTCTAGGCCGCAAGGACTGAGTTAAATCGATGTAAAAAGCCGAGCTAAGTGCTCGGCTTTTTTATGGGCGGATTTCTGCAGGTTCGGCCTGGGCCATCACCACATCAGATCGTCCGGCACCTGATAAGCCGCATACGGATCATCAGTATCCGGGGCTTCGGTCGGGGTATTGAGCAGCACCACACGTTGCGGGTCGCGCTCTTGGATCTTCAACGCGGCTTCGCGCGGGATCACTTCGTAGCCACCGCCGTGGCGCACGATGGCCAGCGAACCACTGCTGAGCTTGTTGCGCATCAGGGTGTTGACCGACAGGCGCTTAACCTTCTTGTCATCGACGAAGTTGTAGTAGTCCTCGGTGGTCAGCTTGGGCAGGCGCGACACCTCGATAAGCTGCTTGATCTGCGCGGCACGGGCCTTCTGCTCAATCTTCTCTTGCTGCTGACGGTTCAGCTCCTGGTCGCGCGCGGCCTTCTCGGCCATGGCCTGCTGAGCGGCGAGCTTTTGCGATTCGTCCTTCTCGACCTGACCTTTATGCACCAGGCGCTGCTGTTTCTGCTGCTGCTTGCCGGCCTGCTTGGCCTGCTTTTCGTTGACCAGCCCGGCTTTAAGCAACTGATCGCGTAGTGAGAGAGCCATAACCTACCTTTCCAAACTTCAATATTAAGTGGGCGTACCCAGCGCAATCGTGACGCGTTATTCGTAGGGAGGATGACGCTTCCCCCATCCACCGTGTCCCTGGCAGTGGTGGATGAAAAAGCGTCATCTACCCTACGGGCTCAGCAACTCGGGGTCTGCTTTTCCAGCTTCTTGGCTTCGCCCCAGAGCGCGTCCAATTCATCCAGGGAGCAATCTTCCATGTTGCGCCCCGCTTCACGCAATGCCTGTTCGATAAAACGAAAGCGCCGCTCGAACTTGCCATTGGCCGCGCGCAAGGCAGTTTCCGGATCGACTTTCAGATGCCGCGCCAGGTTGCTGACCACAAACAGCAGATCACCGATCTCCTCGCTAATCGCCTCAGGGTCGTTCTCGCTCATGGCTTCGAGCACTTCATCCAGCTCTTCGCGCACCTTGTCGACCACTGGCAAGGCCTCGGGCCAGTCGAAACCGACCTGGGCGGCGCGCTTTTGCAATTTGATCGCCCGACTTAGCGACGGTAGCGCCGTGGGCACATCGTCAAGCAGCGAAAGTTGCTCGGGGGCTGCGGCCTTCTCGGCGCGCTCTTCGGCCTTGATCTCTTCCCAGCGCTGTTTGACCGCAGCCTCTTCCAGCTTGGCCACATCCACAGCGCCATACAGATCGCCATCGGGGAACACGTGGGGATGACGGCGAATCAGCTTGCTGGTGATGCCATCAACCACCTGGGCAAATTCGAAGCGCCCTTCCTCGCGGGCCAGCTGGCTGTAATACACCACCTGAAACAGCAGATCGCCCAGCTCACCAGGCAGATGATCGAAGTCGCCGCGCTCGATGGCATCGGCCACCTCGTACGCCTCTTCAATGGTGTGCGGCACGATGGTCGCGTAGTTCTGCTTGAGGTCCCACGGGCAGCCGTGCTGCGGGTCGCGCAGCCGGGCCATCAGGTGCAGCGGGTCGTCGAGTTGGTCCATAAAATTCCTTTACCTACGTAGCCCGGATGCAATCCGGGAATGCCAATACGCAATTCCCCGGATTGCATCCGGGCTACGGTATTGAGACTTAACTGACCCGGTGGCGACGCGCCTCAATAATATTCGGCAGCTGAGAAATACGCCCCAGCAGCCGGCCCAGTGCATCCAGGCCGGGAATCTCCACGGTGATCGACATGGACGCGGTGTTGTCATCCTTGTTCGAGCGGGTATTCACGGCCAGCACATTGAGCTTCTCGTTGAGCAGCACCTGGGTCACGTCACGCAGCAGACCGGAGCGGTCGTAGGCCTTAATGACGATTTCCACCGGGTAGGTCTGCACCGGCACCGGCCCCCAGTTGACCTGGATAATCCGCTCCGGCTCGCGACCGGCCAATTGCAGCACCGAGGCGCAATCCTGACGGTGAATGCTCACACCACGGCCCTGGGTGATATAGCCGACAATCGGGTCGCCCGGCAGCGGCTGGCAGCAGCCGGCCATTTGCGTCAACAGGTTGCCGACGCCCTGAATTTGGATATCACCACGTTTGCCCGGCTTGAAGCCCAGCGCTTTACGCGGGATCAATTCGAGCTGCTCGTTAACCCGATCCGGCTCGACCAGCTGCTGCGCCAAGTTGACCAGCTGCGCCAGGCGCAAGTCGCCCGCGCCGAGGGAGGCGAACAGGTCCTCGCTGGTCTTCATATTGGCCTTCTCGGCCAGTTTTTCGAAGTCCACATGCGGCAACGCCAGGCGCTGCAGCTCACGCTCCAACTGGACCTTACCGGCGGCGACGTTCTGGTCGCGGTCCTGCAGTTTGAACCAGTGGACGATCTTCGCCCGCGCCCGGCTGGTGGTGACATAACCAAGGTTGGAGTTCAGCCAGTCGCGGCTTGGCGTACCGTGCTTGCTGGTGATGATCTCCACCTGCTCGCCGGTTTGCAGGCTGTAGTTGAGCGGCACGATCCGGCCGTTGATCTTCGCACCCCGGCAGTTGTGGCCGATCTCGGTGTGCACGCGGTAGGCAAAATCCAGCGGCGTCGCGCCCTTGGGCAGGTCGATGGCGTGACCGTCCGGGGTAAACACATAGACCCGGTCCGGCTCGATATCCACGCGCAGCTGCTCGGCCAGACCGCCGATATCGCCCAGTTCCTCGTGCCACTCGAGCACCTGACGCAGCCAGGAAATCTTCTCTTCGTAATGATTGGAGCTGGCTTTGACATCGGTGCCTTTGTAGCGCCAGTGCGCGCACACGCCCAGCTCGGCTTCTTCGTGCATGGCCTGGGTGCGGATCTGCACTTCCAGCACCTTGCCTTCTGGGCCAAGCACGGCGGTGTGCAGCGAGCGGTAGCCGTTTTCCTTGGGGTTGGCGATGTAGTCGTCAAACTCCTTGGGAATATGCCGCCACAGGGTGTGCACGATACCCAGGGCGGTGTAGCAATCGCGCACTTCCGGCACCAGCACGCGCACCGCGCGCACGTCGTAGATTTGGCTGAACTGCAGGCCCTTGCGCTGCATTTTGCGCCAGATCGAGTAGATGTGTTTGGCCCGTCCGCTGATGTCGGCCTTGACCCCGGTGGCCTCCAGCTCGGTGCGCAACTGGCCCATCACTTCATTGATGTAGTGCTCGCGGTCCAAACGACGCTCGTGCAGCAGCTTGGCGATCTGCTTGTACTGCTCGGGCTCCAGGTAGCGGAAGGACAGGTCCTCCAGCTCCCACTTGATATGGCCAATGCCCAGGCGGTGAGCCAGCGGTGCATAGATGTCGAACACCTCACGGGCTACGCGCTGACGCTTCTCGTCATCGGCCTCTTTCACCGCACGAATCGCGCAGGTGCGTTCGGCCAGTTTGATCAGCGCCACGCGCACGTCATCGACCATGGCCACGAGCATCTTGCGCAGGTTTTCCACCTGCGCCTGGGAGCCAAGCACTAAGGAGTCGCGCGGGTTCAAGGAAGCGCTGATTGCCGCCATGCGCAGCACGCCTTCCACCAGCTTGGCCACCACCGGGCCAAAGCGCTGATGCACCAGCGCCAAGGGCACCTTACCCTCGCGCACGCAGCGGTAGATCACAGCGGCGACCAGGGAGTCCTGATCGAGCTTGAGGTCGGCGAGAATTTCGGCGATTTCCAGACCAGAGCGGAAACTCGACGCGCCTTCGGTCCATAGATTCTTCGCGGCATTGGCCTGCTGCTCGGCCTCGCGGGCGAACTCGCAGGCCTCGCGCAGGGCTTCGCGATCCAGTGCCGGATCGACACTCAGTACATGCCCGAGCCAGGCTTCAAGGTTGATGCTGCCGTCATCGTTGATCGGCTGATGCGCTCTGACCTGAACCATCTTGCTTACCTTCCCTACGGTGCGCGGCATGCACACCGAACAGTCGCCGCCTTCTCTGAGACGGTCGGTTTAACCACTTAAGGCGCACTCCCTGCGCGCCCCTGCAGCGCTGAGATAAGGGCGGAGCCGGATAAAACCAAGCACCTGCCGCCGTATCCCGGCGCTTCTATCAAGCAGACCGTTGAAAACTACCTACGTTGGCAATACTGCGTTAAAACCGGCCTCGAAATGCTCATTTACAGCTCGTAAACTCCGCTTCCTCGGCCGTTTTAGCCTTGTCTTGCCTGCCTCGCCTACGTTTTCAACGACCTGCTACTGCCTGACAAACAGCGCCATCGCTTCGACGTGCGCGGTTTGCGGAAACATATCGAGGATACCGGCACGTTCCAGCCGATACCCCTGCGCCTGTAACTCGACGCTGTCGCGGGCCAGGGTCGTCGGGTTGCACGACACATACAGCACCCGTTTGACGCCCAACGTCGTCATTTGCTTAACCGCCTGCAACGCGCCATCACGCGGCGGGTCGAGCAGCACTGCGGCAAAACCGCCCTGAGCCCAGCTCGCATCGACCAGCGGGTTGGACAGGTCGGCCTGGAAAAAGTGCGCATTGCCCAGGCCGTTGCTCGCGGCATTCTCAGCGGCGCGCTCGACCATGGTCTGCACTCCCTCCACCGCCACCAGTTCCCGCACCCGCTGGGCCAGCGGTAAGGCGAAATTGCCCAGACCGCAGAACAGATCCAGCACCCGCTCATCGGCCTGCGGCGCCAGCCAGTCCAGCGCCTGCGCGACCATGGCGTCATTCACCGGCTGGTTGACCTGCACAAAGTCACCGGGCCGATACGCCAGGTCGAGAGCAAACGCATCCAAGCGATAACTCAGCTGCTGCGCTGGATCAAACGGCTGCGGCTCGTTCGTACCGTGCAACCAGAGCTGCGCATTCTGCGCCATGCAGAAAGCCTGCAAACGGGCCAGGTCCGCTTCACTCAATACAGCGGTATGCCTTATCAGCACAGCACTGGAGCTGCCGCTGAACAACTCGACATGACCAATGGCCTGAGGTTTATCCAACTCACGCAGCACCTGGGGTAACGCGCGCAGGATCGGCTGCAAAGGTTGTACCAGCACCGGGCAATCACTGATGGCGATAATGTCCTGGCTCGCCGCTGCGCGAAAACCCACATCCAGGCGCTTGGCCTTGTTGTCCCAGCGCACGGCGATGCGCGCGCGGCGGCGATAACCCAGCTCTGGGCCGACCAGCGGTGCGGCCCACTCCTGCGGTTGAAGATCGGCCAGACGACTGAGTTGCTCGGCGAGCATGCGCTGTTTCAGGGCAAGCTGATCGGCATGGGGCATATGTTGCAAGCTGCAGCCGCCACAGACCTTGGCATGCACGCAAGCCTCATCCCGGCGTTCAGGGCTGGCGCTGAGAATGCGCTCAACCCGCGCCTCGACCACCTTGCCATGGGCACCGAGCACCCGCGCTTCGATCTGCTCGCCGGCCAGCGCACCGCTGACAAACCAGGTACGCCCTTCGCTGAACGCGATGCCACGGCCATCGTTGGCCAGACGCTCGATGGTGAGCTTCTGCTTCTTGCCCACCGGCACCTGTGGCGCCCGGGAACCACCACTGGGTTGAAAGCGCAGACCGCCGTCTTTCTTGGCCATCAGTTGCTTTTGCCATCAGAGCTGGGGGCATCGTAAACGCCGCTGGACAGGTAACGGTCGCCACGGTCACAGATGATCGCCACCATCACCGCGTTCTCGACTTCCTGAGACAAGCGCAGCATCGCCGCCACCGACCCGCCGGAGGACACCCCGCAGAAGATGCCTTCTTCACGCGCCAGGCGGCGCATCACGTCTTCGGCTTCCTGCTGGCCCATGTCGATAATGCGATCCACCCGCTCGGCCTGATAAATCTTCGGCAGGTACTCCTGCGGCCAGCGGCGAATGCCAGGAATCGCCGCTCCTTCCATCGGCTGCAGACCGACGATCTGCACGTCCGGCTTCTGCTCTTTCAGGAAGCGCGAGACGCCCATGATGGTTCCAGTGGTGCCCATCGAGCTGATGAAATGAGTGATCTGCCCGCCCGTCTGCTGCCAGATTTCCGGGCCGGTGCTGGTGTAATGGGCAATCGGGTTGTCGCCGTTGGCGAACTGATCGAGCACCTTGCCCTTGCCGTCGGCCTGCATCTGTAGGGCCAAATCGCGGGCCTCTTCCATGCCGCCAACCAGAATCAGCTGCGCGCCGTAGGCGGTCATCGCCGCCTTGCGTTCAGCCGTTGAGTTGTCCGGCATGATCAGGATCATCCGGTAACCCTTGATCGCCGCCGCCATGGCCAGGGCGATGCCGGTATTGCCGCTGGTGGCCTCGATCAACACATCACCGGGCTGGATGTCGCCGCGCTGCTCGGCGCGGGTGATCATCGACAACGCCGGGCGGTCCTTCACCGAACCCGCCGGGTTGTTGCCTTCCAGCTTCAACAGCAAGGTGTTGCTGGTGTTACCCGGCAGGCGCTGCAAACGCACCAGCGGGGTGTTGCCGATGCAATCGGCGATGGTTGGGTAATGCGGGCTCATGGCGAACGAGATGATCCAGAAGCAAAGAAGGCCGTCATGATAACGGCAAACCTCGCTCGGCCATATAACAGAGCCAATGTGGGCAACAGCATTTGCCATAAGAACAGGTGCAGCCGCTAAACTGCACAAGGTCAATACAGGAGGCAGCGCGTGTTAAAGGATTTAGGCATCAAAGGCCGTGTGCTCATGCTCACCCTGTTGCCCACCAGCTTGTTGGCGCTGGTGTTGGGCGGCTATTTCACCTGGGTACAGTTGTCCGGTCTGCAAGGGCAACTGCTGCAGCGTGGGCAGATGATCATTGAGCAGCTTGCGCCGCTGGCCGCACCGGCACTGCATGCGGGCGACAGCGAGGTGCTGCAGCGCATTGCCAGCCAAGCACTCGATCAGCCGGATGTGCGCGCCGTAAGCTTCCTCGCTGCCGAGCGCAACACCCTGGCCCACGCCGGGCCAAGCATGCTCAACCCTTCGCCGGCAGCTGGCGAGCCGCAGCCCGCACAGAACAGCAACCAGAACGCCACGCGTTTTCTGTTGCCGGTGTATCAGCAGCACCTAAGCCTGACCGGCAAGACCACTGAAGAACCAAGCACGCGGTTGCTGGGCTGGGTCGAGCTGGAGCTGTCGCACCACAGCACCCTGCTCAGCGGCTACCGCAGCCTGCTGGCCAGCCTGCTGCTGATCGCCACTGGGCTGATGGTCACCGCCCTGCTCGCCGTGCGCATGAGCCGCACCATCAACGACCCGCTGCGGCAGATCAAACAGAGCGTCGCCCAGCTCAAGGACGGCCACCTGGAAACCCGCCTGCCGCCACTCGGCAGCCATGAGCTGGACGAACTGGCCTCGGGCATCAATCGCATGGCCGAGTCGCTGCAGAACGCCCAGGAAGAACTGCAACACAGCGTCGACCAGGCCACCGAAGACGTGCGGCAGAACCTGGAAACCATCGAAATCCAGAACATCGAGCTCGACCTGGCGCGCAAAGAGGCCCTGGAGGCCAGTCGAATCAAGTCCGAATTCCTCGCCAATATGAGCCACGAGATCCGCACCCCGCTCAACGGCATCCTCGGCTTCACCAACCTGCTGCAGAAAAGCGAACTGACGCCGCGCCAGCAGGATTACCTGGGCACCATCGAAAAATCCGCCGACAGCCTGCTGGCGATCATCAACGAGATTCTCGATTTCTCGAAGATCGAGGCCGGCAAGCTGGTACTGGAAAATATCCCGTTCAACCTGCGCGATCTGCTGCAGGACACCCTGACCATCCTCGCCCCCGCCGCCCACGCCAAGCAGCTGGAGCTGCTCAGCCTGGTCTACCGCGACACGCCGCTGTCGCTGATCGGCGACCCGCTGCGACTCAAGCAGGTGCTGACCAACCTGGTAAGCAACGCGATCAAGTTCACTCGTGCCGGCACCATCGTGATTCGCGCCATGCTCGAAGACGAAAGCGCCGACCGCGCGCAGCTGCGCATCAGCGTGCAGGACACCGGTATCGGCCTGTCCGATGAAGACCTGCGCGAACTGTTCCAGGCCTTTAGCCAGGCCGACAACTCGCTCAGCCGTCAGGCCGGCGGCACCGGTCTGGGCCTGGTGATTTCCAAACGCCTGATCGAACAGATGGGCGGCGAGATCGGCGTCGACAGCACGCCCGAAGAGGGCTCGGAATTCTGGATCACCCTGAGCCTGCCCAAGGCCCGTGACGATGCCGAAGACCTGCCGCGGCCACCGCTGCTCGGCCGCCGCGCGGCCGCCCTGGAACACCACGACCTGGCCCGCCAGGCGCTGCAGCACCAACTGGAAGACTGCGGCCTGCAGGTCAGTGGCTTCGACAACCTCGACAGCCTGCTCAGCGCCGTGGCCGAAGCGCGGCATAGCGCCCAGCCAATTGAACTGGCGGTGCTCGGCGTCAGCACCCAGACCTTACCGCCGGAGCGCCTCGATCAGCGCATCTGGGAGCTCGAGCGCCTGGCCTGCAAAACCCTGCTGCTGTGCCCCACCACCGAACAGTCGCTGTATCACAGCCTATTGCCGGATGCGTACAGCCAGCTGCAGGCCAAGCCGGCCTGCACACGCAAGCTGCAGCGGGGCCTGGCCGAGCTGGTCAGCCCACGGCAGAACCGCGCAGAAAACAAGCAAAGCGCCCCGAGCCGCCCGCCGCTGATTCTCTGCGTCGACGACAACCCAGCCAACCTGCTGCTGGTGCAAACCCTGCTGGACGATATGGGCGCGCAGGTGAGCATCGCCAACAGCGGCTATGAGGCCGTGGAGAAAGCCGCCGAGCAGACGTACGACCTGATCTTTATGGACGTGCAGATGCCCGGCATGGATGGCCGCCAGGCCACCGAGGCGATTCGCCAACTGGAAAACGAGCGCAACCAGGGCCCGGTGCCGATTGTCGCGCTGACCGCCCACGCCCTCGCCAACGAGAAACGCGCCCTGCTGCAAAGCGGCCTGGACGACTACCTGACCAAGCCGATCAGCGAGCGCCAGCTGGCCCAGGTGGTACTCAAGTGGACCGGCCTGGCCCTGCGCAACCAGAGCGACGAACACACCGGCATCAGCACCACGCATAACAACCTCAGCGTGCTGGATGCCGACGAAGGCCTGCGCCTGGCCGCCGGCAAGGCGGACTTGGCCGCCGATATGCTGAGCATGCTGCTGGCCGGCCTGCCCGGCGACCGCCAGGCCATCCGCCAGGCGCGGGACAGTGGCGAACGCAACAGCCTGATCGAACGCGTACACCGCCTGCACGGCGCTACCCGCTACTGCGGCGTGCCGCAGCTGCGCGCCGCCTGCCAGCGTAGCGAAACCCTGCTGAAACAGAACGACCCAGCTGCCCAGCAAGCACTGGATGAGCTGGATGCCGCCATCGACCGATTGGCGCGGCACGCCCAGGTCAGCGCCTGAATCAGGCGCTGCGCAGCCACACGCCAAGGAGTCCCATGCGCATCATCCTGTTCAGCAGCAAGCCTTACGACCAGCAGAGCTTTCGCGCTGCTGGTTTCCCGGACGACTGGCAGCTGAATTTTCAGGAAGCGCATCTGCGACCAGACAGCGCCGGCCTAGCTGCCGGTTGCGAGGTGGTTTGCGCCTTTATCAATGACGACCTCAGCGCCCAAGTGCTGCAACAACTGGCCGCCGGCGGCACACGGCTGATTGCCCTGCGCTCGGCCGGCTACAACCATGTCGACCTGCACGCCGCGCACGCCCTCGGCCTGACAGTGGTACGAGTACCCGCCTACTCGCCGCATGCCGTCGCCGAACATGCCCTGGCGCTGATCATGACGCTCAACCGGCGCACTCACCGTGCGTTCAACCGCACCCGCGAGGGCGACTTCTCCCTGCACGGGCTGATCGGCTTCGACCTGCACGGCAAACAGGTCGGCATTATCGGCGCCGGACAGATCGGCCTGACCTTCGCACGGATCATGGCCGGTTTCGGCTGCCAGCTGCTGATCCATGACCCAACGCCGATCGCCGACCTGCCTGCCGGCGCGCGGCAGGTGACGCTGGATCAACTGCTCGAAAGCAGCGACATCATCAGCCTGCACTGCCCGCTCAACGCCGCCACTCACCACCTGATCAACGCCGTGCGGTTGCAGCAGATGCGGCGCGGCGTGATGCTGATCAATACCGGGCGCGGCGCCTTGATCGACACCCCGGCGCTGATCGGCGCGCTGAAAAGTGGGCAACTGGGCTATCTGGGGCTGGATGTGTATGAAGAAGAAGCCGAACTGTTCTTCGAGGACTGCTCCGAGCAGCCGCTGCAGGATGATGTGCTGGCGCGCCTGCTGAGCTTCCCCAATGTGCTGATTACCGCACACCAGGGCTTTCTCACCCACGAAGCATTGGCGGCCATTGCCGGCACCACCCGCGACAATATCGCCGCCTGGCTGGGAAATGCGCCGATCAATCAGCTGCTTCCTGCCGCGTGATAGCATTTACGCCTATCTGGAGGATTCATGGCTGAACACGACTTTCGCTACAACCTGCTCAACCCCGAGCACACCCTGATTGAATGCCGCGCACTGGCACCAGGCCGCTACCAGGTGACCGGCAATGGCGGCTCGATCCAGAGCGGCGACACCCTGCTGGTCACCCTCAAGGGCAGCCGTGAACTATCCATGCGCCTGCAGGCCGACAAGGTTCGTCACCTGATCAACCCGCGCGGCCAGTGGGTGGCGGTGGCCACCGGCCCGGCGTTCAAGGAACTGGCGATCTTCAATTGGCAGGCCAACTGCGACAGCTGCAATACGCAGCTGGATTTTGAGTTCGCCGTCGACGCCGCCCTCGGCAAAAAAGCCCAGGCACCGGCCGCCGAAGCGCGGATCAAGGAGCTGGGCTGGCAGTCGAAAAACGCCAAGCACCTGTGCCCGAAATGCATCAACAAGGAGGCTATATGAAACGCGTACTGACTATCAGCCTGCTGGCTGCCGGTCTCGTGGGCTGCGCCACATCCGCACCGCAGCTGGAAACCGAGCACAGCTACCAGGTGGAGTGGATCGGCGAACGCCCGCTGATCGACCGCAGCCACCTGACCATTACTCTCGGTGACGACGGCCGCGCCTATGGCAACGCCGGCTGCAACCACTGGTTTGCCGGCTACACCCTGGAGGGCGACAAGCTCAGCTTCAGCGCCGCCGGCAGCACCCGCAAGATGTGCGCACCGGCGCTGATGGAGCAGGAAGCGCGCTTTCTCGACAGCCTGAGCAAGGTAGAGCGCTGGGACTTCTCCGCCACCGAGCAATTGCAGCTGTGGCCCGCCGAAGGCAAGCCATTGCGCTTATGGCCTGAGAGCAAATAAGAGACCGTCTCGGATCTGCTACCCATGCGCAAATAAAAAGGGAGCCCGAAGGCTCCCTTTTTTGTTGCGGCTGAAACTCAGTGAATGATCTGGCTGAGGAACAGCTTGGTGCGTTCGTTCTGCGGGTTGGTGAAGAAGGCGTTGGGCTCGTTCTGTTCCACGATCTCGCCCTTGTCCATAAAGATCACCCGGTTCGCCACGGTGCGGGCAAAGCCCATTTCGTGGGTTACGCAGAGCATGGTCATGCCGTCTTCAGCCAGGCCGATCATGGTATCCAGCACTTCCTTGACCATTTCCGGATCGAGGGCCGAGGTCGGCTCGTCGAACAGCATGATCTTTGGCTTCATGCACAACGCACGGGCAATCGCCACACGCTGTTGCTGGCCGCCAGAAAGCTGACCTGGGTACTTGTTTGCCTGTTCCGGAATGCGCACACGCTCAAGAAAGTGCATGGCAATCTCTTCTGCCTGACGCTTGGGCATCTTGCGCACCCACATCGGCGCCAGGGTGCAGTTCTGCAGCACGGTCAGGTGCGGGAACAGGTTGAAGTGCTGGAACACCATGCCGACTTCGCGGCGCACCGCTTCGATGTGCTTGAGGTCGTGGGTCAGCTCGGTGCCATCGACCACGATGCGCCCCTGCTGGTGTTCTTCCAGACGGTTGAGGCAGCGGATAGTGGTTGATTTGCCCGAGCCGGAAGGCCCGCACAACACGATACGCTCACCGGCCTGCACATTCAGGTTGATGTCTTTGAGCACATGGAACTGACCGTACCATTTGTGCACGCCCTGCATCTGGATCATGCCGTCAGCAGGCGCAGGCTGTTTGTTTGCTTCACTCATATGGGTTAGCTCCTAACGCTTGTGGCCGGTGTCCAGCTTGCGCTCCAGATGTTGGGAGTAGCGGGACATACCAAAACAGAAAATCCAGAAAATCAGCGCGGCGAACACATAGCCTTCAGTGGCCATGCCCAGCCAAGCCGGATCGGTGGTGGCTTGCTTGATGCTGTTGAGCAGGTCAAACAGGCCGATGATGATCACCAGGCTGGTGTCCTTGAACAGCGCAATAAAGGTGTTGACGATGCCGGGAATAACCAGCTTCAGGGCTTGCGGCAGAATCACCAGGCCCATCATCCGCCAGTAGCCCAGGCCCATGGCCGCTGCGGCCTCGTACTGACCCTTGGGAATCGCCTGCAGGCCACCGCGCACCACTTCGGCGATATAGGCCGACTGGAACAGGATCACCCCGATCAGCGCACGCATCAGCTTATCGAAGGAGAGGCCCTCAGGCAGGAACAGCGGCAGCATCACCGAGGACATAAACAGCACGGTGATCAATGGCACCCCGCGCCAGAACTCGATAAAGGTCACGCAGATCACCCGGATCGCCGGCATGTCCGAGCGGCGCCCCAGCGCCAGCAGAATACCCAGCGGCAAGGCGCCGGCAATACCGACAGCGGCGATCACCAGGGTCAGCATCAGGCCGCCCCACTGGCTGGTCGACACGGTCGACAGACCAAAGAAGCCACCGTGCAGCAGCCAGTACGCCAGCACCGGGTACACCACCAGGAAAGCCAGGCCATACATGGCCTTGCGCGGCATTTGCGGCACGAACAGCGGTGCAGCACCGATGATCGCCAGCCACAGGGTCAGGTCAACGCGCCAGCGCAGCTCACTCGGGTAGAAGCCGTACATAAACTGGCCGAAACGCTGCTGCACAAACACCCAGCAGGCCCCGCCGCTGGTGCAGTCGGCACGGGTGGTGCCGGTCCAGTCCGCATCGATCAACGCCCACTGAATCAGCGGCGGCACAATCAGCCACACCAGGTACGCGGCGAACAGCGTCAACAGGGTGTTGAACCAGCTGGAGAACAGGTTGGCGCGCAGCCAACCGACCACACCAACGCTGAGCGCGGGTGGCGGTAGATCAGGTTTGAAGGTATGAGTTTGCATGGCTGCTCCTTACCGCTCGATCAGCGCAATGCGCTTGTTGTACCAGTTCATCAGCATGGAAATGCTGATACTGATCGCCAGGTACACACTCATGGTGATGGCAATCACCTCGATCGCTTGCCCGGTCTGATTGAGTACCGTACCGGCGAACAGCGAGACCATGTCCGGATAACCGATACCAGCGGCCAGCGAGGAGTTCTTCGCCAGGTTGAGGTATTGGCTGGTCAGCGGCGGAATGATCACCCGCAGCGCTTGCGGAATAATCACCAGACGCAGGGTCTTGCCCGCAGGCAGGCCCAGAGAGCGCGCCGCTTCGGTCTGCCCGTGGCTGACCGCCATGATCCCGGAACGTACGTTCTCGGCGATAAAGGCTGCGGTGTAGATGGTCAACGCCAGGGTCAACGCCATCAGCTCAGGGATCAGCACCCAGCCGCCACGGAAGTTAAACCCGGTCAGCTCCGGCACGCTCCATTGCAGCGGGTTACCACCCAGCAGCACGGCCAGGCCAGGCAGAACCAGCAACAGCGGCACAGCGCCAAGGGATACCGGAAAGTACTTGCCGGTGGCCTCAAAACGCGCCTTCGACCAACGCGACAGCAACACCACGCCAATGATCGCCACAATCACCGCACCGGCAAACAGACCAAAGCTGTCCGTCGGGCTTGGAGCCGGCATATACAGGCCACGACTGTTGAGGAAGAACGTCTCGCCAACGCCCATGCTCTGCCGCGGTCCTGGCAGGGAGAGCATGACGGCGAAGTACCAGAAGAAGATTTGCAGCAGCGGCGGGATATTACGGAACGTCTCGATGTACACAGTGGCCAGCTTGCTGACCAACCAGTTCGGCGACAGACGCGCCACACCCAGCAGAAAACCCAACAGCGTCGCCAGGACGATACCAATCACCGACACCAACAAGGTGTTGAGCAGGCCCACCACGAAAACACGCCCATAGGAGTTGCTTTCGTTGTAGTCGATCAGGTGCTGGGCAATGCCGAAACCGGCGCTGTTATTGAGAAAGGAAAACCCGGACGTGATTCCGCGCTTTTCCAGGTTGGTCTGGGTGTTGTCAAACAGAAACCAGCCGAGCGCCACAACGGCGATAACGGCAAGAATTTGAAATAGCCAGGCACGCACCTTGGGGTCGGTCCAAACCGATCCACCAGGGCGCGGGACATTTGCAGTGGTTTGCATAGGAGCCCTCTTGGAACCCTCATGCCCGCATTAGCGGGCATGAGGTTCACATCAATCAGAACAATGCCAGCCACTCAGGACGAGCGGCTGGCAGCGGACGGTCAGCGCACCGGCGGTGCGTACTGCAGACCACCCTTGTTCCACAGGGCGTTGAGGCCACGTTCGATCTTCAGCTCGCTGCCGGTACCGACGTTGCGCTCGAAGCTTTCACCGTAGTTGCCCACTTGCTTGACGATCTGTACGGCCCAGTCTTTCGGCAGTTTCAGATCTTTGCCGAACTCACCTTCAGCACCGAGCAGACGCGCTACGTCGGGGTTCTTGGTGGACTTGGCTTGCTCTTCGACATTGGCCGAAGTCACACCCAGCTCTTCAGCGTTAACCATCGCATAGAGCGACCAGCGCACGATGTCGAACCACTCTTCGTCACCCTGGCGTACGACCGGGCCCAGTGGCTCTTTCGAGATCACTTCCGGCAGTACCACATAGGATTCCGGGTCGGCCAGTTTGATGCGCTGTGCGTACAGCTGCGACTGGTCGGAGGTCAGCACGTCGCAACGGCCGGCTTCAACCGATTTGGCGCTCTCGTCGGAGGTATCGTAGGTGATCGGGGTGTACTTCAGGCTGTTGGCGCGGAAGTAGTCGGAGAGGTTCAGCTCGGTGGTGGTACCTGCCTGGATGCAGACAGTTGCGCCGTCGAGTTCTTTAGCGCTGGAAACGCCGAGTTTCTTGTTAACCAGGAAGCCTTGACCGTCGTAGTAGTTGACGCCGGCAAAGTTCAGACCTAGGCCCGAATCGCGCGAGCTGGTCCAGGTGGTGTTACGCGAGAGGATGTCGACTTCGCCAGACTGCAGCGCGGTGAAGCGCTCTTTGGCGGTCAGCGGGCTGTACTTGACCTTGGTAGCGTCACCGAATACTGCAGCAGCTACTGCGCGGCATACGTCAACGTCGAGACCCAGGTAGTTACCCTTCTCGTCGGCGTAGGAGAAGCCAGGCAGACCATCGCTGATACCGCACTGTACAAAACCTTTCTTCTGGATCGCGTCCAGAGTAGCGCCTGCTTGAGCAAAACTGCTGACACCGAGAACAGCGGCGGTGGTCAGTACTGCCAATGTGGATTTCACCATCTTCATTAAAACCTCCAGTTGCTTTTGTTGTGTTTGGAGTCTCGGTCCTACCACCGTACCCTTATGGGGCTCGTTGACTGTGTCGGCAGCAACACACTCAACCGGGGATCAAACCTTAGCGCGAGTTTAGTTGCCGATTGCTCCAGCGGCCATAAACTCTCACCCGCCCATTATTTGAATGGGCTAGAGACAGATAGCAAGTGACTTGTCGCACAGCATGCAGCGCCTGGCGAACCTGTGAAACGCCGGCAAAGGCATTTCAGTCTGCTCCGTGCCCGGTTTGGTGGCAGTGTTACCACTACCAGGCAACGTCATCAGTCCCTAGGGTGTATAGCAAGGCCCGTACCAGCGCCGCGCTTTGAGCACCATACGGACAGGTCAAGAGCAAAACTTGCACCCTGGCGACAACTTCTTTCTAGAATCGCCACCCCCTAAAATTTCTCGCGCACTAAATCAGCGCGCACGCACCACAGCGGAGCCTCAAATGAGCGAACCCTTGATTCTTCAGCCCACACTTGCCGCCGACGCGTGCGTCATTTGGTTGCACGGCCTGGGTGCCGACCGCTACGACTTTATGCCGGTTGCCGAAATGCTGCAGAAGCGCCTGCACAGCACCCGCTTCGTTCTGCCGCAAGGACCGACTCAGGCGGTGACCATCAACGGCGGCTACGCCATGCCCAGCTGGTACGACATTCTGGCCATGAACCCGGCCCGCGCGATCAACCGCGAGCAGCTAGAAGCCTCGGCGCAGCAGGTAATCGCGCTGATTGAAGCGCAACGCGACAGCGGCATTGATCCTGCGCGCATCGTTCTCGCCGGCTTCTCCCAGGGCGGCGCGGTGGTGCTGCACACCGCCTTCCTACGCTGGCAGTTCGCCCTCGGCGGGGTAATGGCGCTGTCGACCTATGCACCGACCTTCAGCGACGACATCCAGCTGGCGGATACAAAAAAACAACTGCCGGTCCTGTGTTTGCATGGCACATTCGACGACATAGTTCTGCCGGCCATGGGCCGCGCAGCCCATGACTACCTGAGTGCTTCCGGCGTCAGCGTGCAATGGCGTGATTACCCGATGGGCCACGAAGTGGTAAATGAGGAAATCCGCGACATCGCCGACTGGCTGGAGCAACGGTTCACCAGTTGACTGTCTGCGAGCGAAACATATGCCTGCCATCCCTGCGATCAAAACCCTGCGCGATATCCAGCTGATCGAGCAAACCCCACTGGCCGAGCGCGACCTGCCGGCCAGTACCTATGAGCTGATCCGCCGCAGCGCAGCGCGGCAAGCGGATGCCCCGGCACTCTCGTTTATCCTCCAGGGCACGGCAGATGAGGCGGCTTACCGCCTCAGCTATGGGCAACTGCTGGGTAAGATCACCCAAACCGCCAACGCCTTTCATCGTCTGGGCCTGCGCCCGGGCAAGGCGGTGTCGTTTCTGCTGCCGAACCTGCCGCACACCCATTTCACCATCTGGGGCGGCGAAGCGGCCGGGATCGTCAACGCGATCAACCCGCTGCTAGACCCGGAACATATTGCCGAGCTGATCCAGGCCTCGGACTCCGAACTGCTGGTGACCCTGGCGCCTTTCCCCGGCACCGACCTGTGGGCCAAGGTCGAAGGCCTGCGCGCGCAACTGCCGGCGCTCAAAGCAATTATCTGCGTGGATATGGCCAACCTGCTGCCGGAGCCGCAACGCACTGCCATCAAGGCTCAGCGCGGACCATTGCCGGACGGCGTGCTGGATTTCGACGAGCTGATCGCCAGCTGCCCGGATGATCACCTGGAGAGCGGCCGCGTCATCGCACCGGACGACATCGCCAGCTACTTCCACACCGGCGGCACCACCGGCACGCCGAAGCTCGCGCCGCACAGCCACGGCAATGAAGTGGCCATGGCCTACAGCATGAACCTGGTGACGGGCTTTGCGCCGGGCGATGTGACTCTCTGCGGACTGCCGCTGTTTCACGTCAACGGGGTGATCGTCACCGGCCTCACCGCCTTTATCGGCGGCGCCGAAGTGCTGCTGGCGACGCCGCAGGGTTATCGCAACCCCAACCTGATTGGCAATTTCTGGAAAATCATCGAGCGCCACAAGGTCAGTTTCTTCAGCGGCGTACCGACCATCTATGCCGGCCTGCTGCAGGTGCCGAGTGAAGGCCATGACCTCAGCTCACTGAAATACGCACTGTGCGGCGCCGCACCGATGCCGGTGGAGCTGATTCGCCAGTTCGAAAGCAAAACCGGGCTGACCCTGATCGAAGGTTACGGCCTCACCGAAGGCACCTGCGGCAGCTGCGCCAACCCGCCTGCCGGCGAGCGTCGCCCCGGCTCCATCGGTTTGCCGATGCCTTATTGCGAGGTGAGCATCAAAGTGCTCGACGAACAGGGCGACTATTTAAGGGAGGCCGGCCGCAATGAAATCGGCAACCTGTGCATCCGTGGCGCCACGGTGTTCAAGGGTTATCTGCAGAGCAGCAAGAACGCCGGCATCTGGGTCGACGGCGACTGGTTCAATACCGGCGATTTGGGCCGCGTAGATGCCGACGGCTATATCTGGCTGACCGGGCGCAGCAAGGACCTGATCATCCGTGGCGGCCACAATATCGACCCGCAGATGATTGAAGAGGCGCTGCACAAGCACCCCGCCGTGGCCATGGCCGCAGCGGTCGGTAAGCCCGACGAAAAGGCTGGCGAACTGCCTGTGGTGTATGTGCAGCTCAAACCCGGCGCAGAGGTTAGCGAAGCCGAACTGCTGACCCATGCTGCCGAACACATCCCCGAGCGTGCGGCGATCCCCAAGGACGCCTGGATCATCGACGCCATCCCGCTGACCGCCGTGGGCAAAACCTTCAAACCGGCGCTGCGCTTCGACGCCATTGCGCGCGTCTACCAGGCTGCACTGGCGGAGCTGGATGCACGTCTGCGCGTGGAAGTGCTCAGCGATGACAAACGCGGTCAGGTCGCCCACATCTATTTGCCAGCAGATCAGGCAGCGTTGGCTGACGCAGTGAGCCAACGCCTGGCCGGCTTTGCCGTGGCCATAGAACTGCACCCCGCCGAGTAAGCAAGTGCCAGCGCAAGGATCGCGCCAGATTTGTGACCAACCATTCAACTTCAATACCACTGGTCGCCCGTGCGTCTGACAAGGATTGTCAGGCCACAGGCAGCGGAATATGTTCAGGTATGGTGTTCGCCCTTAATGCAGGGAGCGTTAGCGATGACCAACATTCCCAATCCACAACTGTCACACCTGCCGATCCAATGAAAAACGCCAAATGGCAGGCTGACCTGCAGCAACTTCGCCACCTGCGACTGTTCAATAACGTCGCCGCCAGCAGCATCAGCCAGCTGCTCAAGGAATTCCGCGCCTGTGATCTGGAAGCCGGCGAGGTACTGCTGTCACCCTTCAACCGCAATCAGTACCTCTATCTGCTGCTTAAGGGCCAACTCAAGGTCTATCTCGGCTCGCTCGACAGCCAGGCCGTCAGCACCCTGAGCGTCGGCGACTGCGCTGGCGAAATCAGTTTTATCGACAACGAACACCCGTCTGCCTATGTAGTGGCGACCGAGCCCTGCTGCGTGCTGCGCCTGCACCGCGAGTCGCTGTTCAACCTGTTCCGGCAATCACCGGAACTGATGCAGAACATGCTCGAACTGCTCTGCGACCGTGTGCGCAAAGGCAACCGGATCATCCTCGACAGCGAGCAGACCGCCAATATCGACGCCCTCACCGGCGCCTATAACCGCCGCTGGCTGGAACATATCTTCGAGCGCGAAAGCACCCGCAGCGCCTTCAATGGCAAGCCACTGTGCATGCTGATGCTGGATGTCGACCACTTCAAAGCCTACAACGATCAGCACGGCCACCTCGCCGGTGACTACGCCCTATGCCTGGTAGCGCACACCCTGCGCAATCAGCTGCGCCCTAAGGACAGCCTGACCCGCTATGGCGGCGAAGAGTTCGTCATTCTGCTGCCAGAAATCGGCATCGATGAGGCCCGCAGCATCGGCGAGCGGCTGCGCCTGGCGCTGCGCAATGTCAGCTCGTTCCACTCACCGATTGGCGTGCTGCCGGGGGTGACCGTGTCCATTGGCCTAGCGCAGATGCAGCCCAAGGACAGCCTGCAAGGCGTGATCGCCCGCGCCGACAGCGCGCTGTATCAGGCCAAACAGCAAGGCCGCGACTGCCTCTGCGGCTAGCCGGCAGCGCTGCATCCAACCATCACATTTCCCTCTCACTCTTGCTAGAGTGCTGCGCATAAGAGCCTATTCACGATCTCGCGAGCTAGAGTCATGCAAGGCAAAAACAGACGAGGAAGCGGAGTGTACTTTTGTACATGAGCATTCCGAGCCTGTTTTTAACGCCGCAGGGCCGACGCGCAGCAGATCGGGAACAGGCTCTAACAACAACGCCC
>NZ_JAUYGD010000081.1 GCF_030690725.1 Pseudomonas sp.
CAAGCTGGGAGTGCCCACGGTTGGTGATCGTGTCGCGCAAACCGTGGTCAAGCTTCTCATCGAGCCGGAGCTGGACTCGATCTTCCACTCGGACTCCTATGGGTACCGGCCGGGACGATCAGCGAAGCAGGCGGTGGCGATCACGCGTGAGCGCTGCTGGCGATACGACTGGGTGGTGGAGTTTGATATCAAGGCAGCCTTCGATCAGATCAATCATGGGTTGCTGATGAAGGCGGTGCGCCTGCACATCAAGGAGGACTGGATACTTCTGTACATCGAGCGGTGGCTGGTTGCGCCGTTCGAAACGGATCACGGTATGCGCGTCCGACGCGAACGCGGCACCCCGCAAGGTGGAGTGATCAGTCCCCTCCTGATGAATCTGTTCATGCACTATGCCTTCGACACCTGGATGCAACGTACCAGCCCCAACTGCCCGTTTGCCCGCTACGCCGATGATGCGGTGGTGCACTGCCGCAGTCGAAAGCAAGCGGAGTACGTGATGCGCTCCATTGCTTCACGGCTGGCTGCCTGTGGCTTGACGATGCACCCCGAGAAATCGAAGGTCGTGTACTGCAAGGACAGTAACCGTCGCGCAGGTTATCCGCATGTGAGCTTTACCTTCCTCGGCTTCACCTTTAGGCCGAGGAAGGCGCTCAGCAAACAAGACCAGCTCTTCACGAGCTTCCTTCCGGGAGCGAGTGCGGATGCCTTAAAGCGGATGCGGCAAGCGGTACGCAGGTGGCGACTCAATCGCCAAACCCACGTGACGCTGGTCGACGTGGCTCGGCTCTACAATCCAGTGATACAGGGGTGGTCGCAATACTATGGCTCGTTCTATCGGACAGCCATGCTTGGCATCTTCCAGCACATTGACCGCGCGCTTGAACGCTGGGCCCGACGAAAATACAAGGCTCTTCATAGGCGCAAGCGGCGCATTAGCCAATGGCTGGACAAGATGCGGACTGTGGTACCCCGGCTGTTTCATCACTGGCGAGTGACCGGGCAGCAAGGTTGGATAACGGGAGCAGTATGACGCGAGAGTGTCACGTACGGTTCTGCGAGCGGCTGCGGGGGCAGTTCCCGCGGCCGACTCACCACTTCGGCATGAAGGCGCACATCGGTGTCGATGATGAGTCGGGCTTGGTGCACAGCGTGGTGGGCACGGCGGCCAACGTGGCCGATGTCACCCAGGTCGATAAGCTGCTGCACGGCGATGAGAACATGGTCGGTGCCGACGCGGGTTACACCGGCGTCGAGAAACGCCCTGAACATGAAGGCCGGGGGGTCATCTGGCAGATCGCCGCCCGCCGTAGTACTTACAAGAAGCTTGATAAGCGCAGTGCTTTGTACAAAGCCAAGCGCAAGATTGAGAAGGCCAAGGCTCAGGTACGAGCCAAGGTCGAGCATCCGTTCCGGGTGATCAAGCGCCAGTTCGGTTATGTGAAGGTGCGCTTCCGTGGTCTGGCGAAGAACACGGCGCAACTGATGACGCTGTTCGCGCTGTCGAACCTGTGGATGGCGCGCCGACATTTACTGGCGAATGCAGGAGAGGTGCGCCTGTAATGTGGAAAATGGCTGCCGCGAGGTGCTCGCGGCGGCTAAAAACACAGAAATAAGCGGGTGATCTGAGCGTTTTTGATCGATTTGCCGCTTTTAAAATCGGCAGGGGCTGAAGTCAGCCAGAAATACACAACTACTTCAGACCATCCTTAGTTCAATTGCAGTTTTTGGGCAGACAATAGTCTGCCTAGCGCCCAGCGCTATTGCTTAAAGACATATCAGCGCAGAAGGCGCTGGGTCGGATCTCCGTCACTGAGTCTGTCAGCCCAATCCTGGATAGTTTGGTGATTGATCACCCTGCCGGCATCTACATCGGCCAGTGCATCATGGGTCATGAAATGGTGGTCTTGTTCTTGATTAATCCGCGCGGCAAGGGCTTGCTTCTTGAGCGAGTCCTTAGAGTCTAAGGTGTGAACCTTTGCGCCTCGGGATTTGATGGGGCGAGCCATGATGGGTTACTCATATGGAGCAAAGAGCCGCAGGCTCTGGTTTAGAGAGCCTCGGTTTGATTTCATTATGGCGGTCGTCTCCACTTCCGCCAAGCTCGCGGCCCCTGTCCTCAACCCGAATAACCCGGAAAGCGTGTTGGAATAAAGCTGGCGCGCGAGCTGGGCTAGCAAGGCCCCTGGAGCCGAAAAGCAAATTAAGCAGTCAGGAGAAAACGTCAGACGTCGGCTGTATGAGTCAGGTGCGTTCTAGCTCTGACATTTGAGGCAAAAGGCAGGAGGGGTCGCAGGCCAGCTCGGCAGCAATGCGATAAAGCTTCTCGACGGTGATGTTTACTTCGCCACGCTCGATCCGACCGATATAGCTACGATCGATACTGCAGGCCAGCGCCAGTACATCCTGAGACATGTGGCAAATCTTCCTTTGTGTTCGGATGCGTTCCCCTAACACTTTCGCCAATTTATCCATGACCGTCTCAATTCCTCTGAGGCGGCACTATCGTGCGTTTGCGGACGCACGAGCCACGGATTATAATCCGCATTTTTACGCGTTAACTCTTCTGGTGCCTCAATGAAATCGGCCTCGTTTATCTTCGACAGGCGTCTGTATGAGCTGCTTCAGGAAGAAGGGAGCATAAGATTCACTACCCGTGAACTGCGTGATGCCTATGCCAAGCGTCTAGAGGGCATGACTTTTCGTATCGCCGATGTGCGCCGCTATGTGTATGAGCAGATTCGGCGATTACTGCGCACGGGCTGGCTTGTGCTAGATGAAGAGCGTCGTCCGCGTGGGCAGGTCTACCACCTAAAGCCGATTCCGGTACATCTGAAATTGCAGCTGATCGACAACGGGTTTGAGAGCAGCCTCAAGACTGCTTGTGAGCCCGAGCGGGAATCTGCAGCGCATGACATTGAGGCTGTCCCGCTCGAATCGTCAGCCATTGCAGATCAGCATCTGGAAGCGCTCCACAAAGAAATCCGCTTGGACTTCCTGTCTTCAATGGGAGAGGCGGAGCGATTCAAGCTCCTCCTAGAAGACATGCCGCATTTGCGGGATAAGGTCGAAGACGAGTACCTAGAGGCCAGGGATCGCAGTTCACGTCTACTCGGACATCTTCGGGCCATCGAAAAGACCCTCAAGACGCTTGCTGCACGATGACCAGATCGCTACGAGACTGGCAACTCAGCTGCATCGACACGGCATTGGAGCACTTTGCCACTACACCGCACTTCTTCTGCCAGGCGACGCCGGGAGCTGGGAAGACACGCATGGCGGCAGAGTTAGCTAGTAGGTTGCTTAAGCAGGACAAAATCGATCTGGTGATGTGCTTCGCGCCATCCTGCCAGGTTGTCGATGGCTTCCGCTCAACCTTTGCAGAGGTACTTGGCAGGCGGCTGGATGGCCAGATAGGCGCTGTGGGAACGGCGTTTACCTACCAGGCCATGGAGCACCGAGATGAGGGGTTCTGGCAGCTTCTTGATGATTACCGTGTGCTCGTGGTCTTCGATGAGATACACCATTGCGCTGGCCATGATCCGCTTCTCAGCAACGCCTGGGGGCAGCAGATATTGCATCGGATACAAGACCGCGCAGCCTTCACCTTGGCGCTCTCCGGTACGCCATGGCGCTCAGATGACCGGGCTATTGTCTTGGCCCGGTACTCGACGCCAGAAGGGCACTTGATCTGTGACTACCGATACGGACTGAAAGAGGCCATTGCCGATGCGGTATGCCGTTCTCCTCGTATTGTCTTGCTCGACAATCAGAAGGTAAAACTGACCGAGGAAATGGGTCCTGAGAGTACAGTCAGGATGTTTCCCAGCATTGCCAAACTCTTGGGGGAATCGCCTGTCACCTACGAAGAATTGCTGCGCCATGACGACGTGATCAATCAGCTACTCGATCTTGGCTGTAACAAGCTCAATGAGCTTCGCCAAATCAAGCCGAATGCTGCCGGTTTGGTTGTTGCCACTGACATTGAGCACGCTCAGCAAATTGCCCAGGCTCTGGAGTCCAGGGGTGGGGTTTGCTGCATTGTGACCAACAAAATCCCGGATGCGCAGCAGGTGATCAATGCCTTTAGGCAGAGCGCCTCTCCCTGGATTGTCGCTGTCGGAATGATCAGCGAAGGAACGGACATCCCCCGGCTTCAGGTGTGCTGCTATCTCAGCCGCATTCGCACCGAGTTGCATTACCGGCAAGTGCTTGGGCGAGTGCTTAGGCGTACAGGTGAGTCCGATGATCAAGCTTGGCTGTTCATGTTGGCGGAGCCGACGCTGCAGTGTTTGGCTGAGAGAATTGCGGATGATTTGCCGGAGGACTTGGCGGTACTGAACGAGGTACAGATGCCAGCTTCCGCTTCAGGCTCAACGCCTAGTTCGGCCGAGGCTACAGACATTATCAATAATCTGGATAACAGTATTGGGTGTGGCAAAGAGCAGGCTATTGAGGCTGGAACTACGAGCATCATTTCACTAGAGGGCTTTTCAGTCGAGCCAAGTTATCAGGTGAGTTTTTCCCAGCATTACAGGCAGCAGTTGTTAGCTTGTTTTTGATGTGTTGACGCCTAATGAATCTGGAGTAACGCGAGTTGCGAATGTATAGGGTTGGCAGTGTCATTGACTAAGAAATTAGTGGGTGTGGGCATGGAGATTATGACTCACACGTTGAGGCATGGCTGATGACTGGGGCTTCGACGGTTGCAGCGCTTTTACGCGTGCTACTTCGATCGGGTGCGTGTGCCGATTGCGAAGCTTGATAGATGTTTGCGCGCGCATATATGCCGAGGATTAACTTGATGCAAAAAAGAAAGACCCGCAAGTATGCCTTGATAGCTAAGTTCTCACACGAAGCGGCACGCTTGATGACACCCACGTCAGAGTGGCAGCACAGTATGTTCCGCGTCGCTGCGACTAAAGGACGGGAAAATGAGCCTGCTGGCTTCTTGGCCGGGCGCGCTCACCCAGACAATACGGACACATCCGGCCGTTAGGGTCGTCAATGCTCATAACGATCATGGGCAGTTTGACAGTGTTCACCTCATTGAGAAGGGCATCCCGGTCAGAAGCACTGTCTAAGCACTTCCTGTCCTCAGCGTATTAAGTAACGAACAAATCATCGTTAAAGTCGAAGAAATACCTTGAAGCACCAAGTCCGACACCCATAGTCGGTGATAGGCGTACTAGGATATTTTAAACGGTTAATTTGAGAAAATAAATTCGCTAAAGACGCGGCTTTCAATCCCGATATTTCGTAGAGGCTGGGTTTCTAGAGCTCCAGAAAATCAACATTTGTTATTATAGGGTTCTGTCTATGGTTAATAGAAGCTCTATACCCAACGCCTCGAACAGATTTTATACTCACATTTGATTCTTCGGCGCGTAGTCTTTTGCGTAAATGAAAAACTAAGGACTCTACTGCATTATAAGGATTTATTGGCGGGCTCTTGTGTGAATATAGAACATCTACGAAACATGCTTTGCTCACAGCGCGAGGTGAGTTGCTGACAAGAGTATGAAGCAAAATCATCTGTTTAGAAGGAAGGTTGAATTTTGTGAGGTTAATTCCTGTTGTCCCTGTCAAAGCGTAGACTGCTGGACATACAAGCCTTAAATGCGCGCTCCCAACAGCGGTCTTTATTACTTCATGTACATGCTTGGCTAGGGCACTAGGTCTGAAAGGTTTATACAAATAATCATCTAAGGCTGTGTTGAAATCTTTTTCCGGCTTTCGAATGACCCGATTTGTTGCAAGTATTATGCACGGGATATTAGAGTTTCCAGTAGTACTCCGAGCGGAAAGTGGAGATGCAGCCTCATAATCAGCCATCTCGTTATCGACAATTATTCCTGCGAAGGTGCAGGTATGCATGATTGCGATAGCCTCTTTACAGCTACCTGCTTCAACCACCGTGTATCCGGATGACTCCAGATGCTTGCGAGCCTGGGCGCGGAGGACGGGATGTTCGTGTATTACAAGCAGCTTGGGTGGCACCGATTTATCAAAACGTATCATTTTCTGGCAGCTCATAGATCGTGTTGGGGGAGTCACCGAGCGGTCGCTGTTTCAAAATCACGGTGATCCTGATCCCTCCGCAACGAATCTAGGGGGCTGAGGGGTTGAATTGAAACGATTGGTGTAATATCATAGATTTATACATTGCAAGTACATGATTATAAAGAAATAAATTGCAAAACGTGAATTTTGAAACGGTTTCCTACGGGTTATTGAAAGACGCGGTCAACTGAGTCCTCAGGCCCGGGGCCTTTGGCTCCGGGCTGCACCACCCCGGCCAGCGTATTCACGCCCTTCTTTCAGCCGGATGTAGTCCCCGCCGCAAACCGCTACAATGCGCCGCCTTTTCCCTATCCTTTGCGAGGCCTCGCGCATGAAATTCCGTTTTCTTCTGTGGATGCTGGGCCGTCTGATGGCCAAGGCCAGCCGTGAAAACCTGGCATTCCAGCAACAACTGGTCGACCGCGATATGGTCTTTCAGCTGCACACCCTGGACGGCAAAGTTGCCCGTCACTTCATCGTCAAAGACCAGCGCATCACCAGCAAGCGCGGCCCGGCTACTGAGCCTGCCTTCGCCCTTGGTTTCAAGGATGCTGCCTACGGTTTCGCCACCATGAGCGCGAAAAACAAGCAGTTGGCGTTTATGCAAGGCATCCAGAACAAGGACATCCAGATCCAGGGCAACCCGGCATTGGTGATCTGGTTCCAGGGTCTGACCAAATACCTGATGCCGAAAAAGAAAGACGCTGCCAAAAAGGCCGCCTGAGCCTCACCGCCGCGCGCCAGGGCTGGCCGGCGCGTGCTGCTTTCGCTAGGCTGGGCATAGCCCTAGTGAGAGTTTGCCCATGCGTCTGCTGCTAAGTGTCCTGCTGTTTACCTCCTCCCTTGCCCATGCTGCACCTCCCAAAGCCGAAGCCTTTGCGCCGTTATTCGAGCTGGCCGGTATCCGTTTGCTCTGCGAACAGAGTGCGCCGCTGGTGCAGCGCGGGTTGAGCGATAAACAGCAAGCGCAGTTGGCCAAGGTGTTTGCCGCCGATGGCCTGTGCCTGGACTTGGCCAAGAAGCTGACCGGCAAGCTCGATCAAGCCCAGCTGCAACAGGCCAAGAGCCTGCTGGAAAGCCCCCTGGCGCAGAGCTTTACTGCCGCCGAGCGTTCGGTCGGTGAGGGCGGCGCAGAAGGCTTGGCGGCCTATCGCAAACAACTGGGCGAGCGCCCGCCGCGTGAGGAACGTCTGGCCCTGGTACGGCGTCTGGATGCCGCCGCACACACCACTACGCTAGCCACCCTGTTGCGTTATGAAGTCGGCAAGACCCAGGCGTTTCTGGCCTTGCAAGGCCGTGGTGAAAGCATCGACGAGAAAGCCCTGAGCACTCAGACCAAGGCGCAGGAAGACGCGCTGCGGGCCTCCAGTTCCGAGGCGGTGGAGTCTTTTATGCTCTACGCCTACCGGCAGATGCCCAGTGAAAAACTGGCCGAATATGCCGCCTTGTATGAGCAGCCAGCCGTGGCCCAGTTGCTCGATGGCAGCGTGCAGGTGCTGCCGGAGCTGTTCGCCGCACGGCGCGCGCAGTTGAAGAAGTAGTTAATCGACTGCAACAACAAAGGGGCCCGTAGGCCCCTTTGTGTTTTCTGCGTTTTAGTGTGCCGGGTGGAATTGCGCCGCCAGTTCGCGCAGCGCGACTTCGGCGGCCAGCACCTTGCTCACGGCTTCTTCGGCCTTGTCCCGGCTGATGCCGAGGTTGTCGAACAGGCTTTGCGGAATCTCGCTCTGCGGACCGGCGCCGATACCGCGATTGCGTAGCAGGCTGACCGACAGGCACACCAGGTTCGGGTAGGTGGCGTGGGGGCCGGTATATTCAGGGTCGTGCTGGAAGCGCAGCGCGCTGGCCAGTTCTTCCGGCATATCCCAGTAGCGCATCAGCCAGGCGCCGATCTGTTCGCGGCTGATGCCGAGCAGATGCTGCTCGATATAGCTGTGCGACAGGTGCGGGTTGACCTCCAGATGGCGGCAGATCAGCGAGAAGTGCGGCGGAAACACGTGCGCCAGCACCAGATAACCGAAGTTGTGCAGCAGGCCGGCGAGGTAGGTCAGGCCGGCTTCCGGGCGCTGCGCGCGCGGGATGACGCGGGTCAGCCCTTCGATCACCGCAGCACTGTAGATCGCTTGTTGCCAGTACGGCGTGGCCTGTTGCGGATGGTCCTTGGGCAAGCTCAGGGTTTTGCCCAAGGCCAGGCCCAGGGCCAGGTTGATCACTAGATCGAAGCCCAGCACGCGGACGATGGCGTCTTCCACCGAGCGGATCTTGCCGGGGGCGGCGTAGTAGGGCGAGGCGGCCCAGCTGACCACCTGAGCGGCCAGCGCCGGGTCGGTTTCGACCACGCCGGTGATGTCATCCACCGTGGCATCCGGGTCGACGCGCAGTTTGATGATCTTCTGTGCGGTTTCTGGCAGTGGCGGAATCTCGATGGTCTCTTCCAGGCGTTGCTGGATGCGCCGCGCGGTAAAGGCTTGCACCGCCAGGGTGATTTCGGCGCGGTCGTCGTCCGGGCGATCGAGGTTCAGGCGGATATTGCTCAGCGGTTCGCCGAAACGTGCGGCGCTGGCCTTGCTCAGCAGGGTTTTGAAGGCGTCGGTACTCAGCTCCAGCAGCACGCCGCGCTGGCCGGACTCGATATACAGGCTTGGCACCTGCAGCAGGCGCTCGTCATACAGGCACGGCGAGCTGGTCAGCGGCGGTAGGCCGGGCAGCACTTTCAGGCTGTGTTTGCCGAGCATGCGCTCCAGGCGCTCCGGCTTGACTGCGGTCAGCTGGCGCCCGGTCAGTTCGGTCAGGCGGTTGAGGTCAAGCAGCTGGCTCTGCGGATAGAGCACCAGTAGTGCGCCCACGGCGTCATCCAGTAATACCGCCTGCAGGCGTTGGGCAGCTGGTAGGCCGGGCAGGTCGCGGCAGACTTGGTAGGGCAGGCCGAGCTTTTCCAGTAGTTGCAGAATCACCGCTGGCGGGCGCGGAGCGGTGTCGGTAGCAAGGGCAAGTTCAGTCATGGCGGTATCCGGCTGAGGCAGCAATTTCACGAGTATAAACAGCGGGCTGGTGAATCGGCGGCGCAGGCGACGGTTGCCCTGTGCGCTGGTTCACACTTGCCCGTATTGTTGGCCATGCCGTAACCAGCGTTCAAGTAGCGGGCTGACGTGCTGCGGCCAGTGTTCCAGTAGGGCCTGCGCGGCGTCGCGTACGGCGGGCAGCAGGTCGGCATCGCGCATCAGGTCGGCAACCTTGAACTGCAACAGACCGGTCTGACGGGTGCCGAGCATCTCGCCGGGGCCACGCAGTTCCAGGTCCTTTTCGGCAATGACGAAACCATCGCAGGTCTCGCGCATGATTGCCAGGCGCTCGCGGCCCAGCTGCGACAACGGCGGGTGATAGAGCAGCAGGCAATGGCTGGCCGCGCTGCCGCGACCGACCCGGCCGCGCAACTGGTGCAGCTGGGCCAGGCCCAGGCGTTCCGGGTTTTCGATGATCATCAGGCTGGCATTGGGCACGTCGACGCCGACTTCGATCACCGTGGTGGCCACCAGCAGCTGCAGCTGGCCCTGTTTGAACTGATCCATCACCGCGGCTTTTTCCGCCGGCTTCATGCGCCCGTGAATCAAGCCGACATTCAGCCCGCCGAGGGCTGCCGATAAGTCCTCGAAGGTGGTTTCCGCGGCCTGGCAGGTCAGTTCTTCGGATTCCTCGATCAGCGTGCAGACCCAGTAGGCCTGACGCCCTTCATTACAGGCCAGGCGCACGCGCTCGACCACTTCCAGGCGGCGGCTGTCGGCGATCACCAGGGTGTTTACCGGGGTACGACCGGGCGGCAGTTCGTCGAGGATCGAGGTGTCGAGGTCGGCGTAGGCGCTCATCGCCAGGGTTCGTGGGATTGGTGTCGCAGTCATGATCAGCTGGTGCGGACACATGCGCCCGCCGATGCCTTTCTGCCGCAGGGCCAGGCGTTGCTGCACACCGAAGCGGTGCTGCTCATCGATGATCACCAAAGCGAGCTTGGCAAAGCGCACTTCATCCTGAAACAGCGCGTGGGTGCCAACCACCATGGGCGCGCCTGCGGCGATCTGCTCCAGAGCGCTGGCGCGCGCTTTGCCCTTGAGCTTGCCGGCCAGCCAGGCGACTTCCAGGCCAAGCGGCGCCAGCCATTTGCTGAAATTGATGAAATGCTGCTCGGCAAGAATCTCGGTAGGCGCCATCAGCGCCACCTGGTAACCGGCTTCCAGCGCTTGCAGTGCGGCAAAGGCGGCGACCACGGTTTTGCCGGCGCCCACATCGCCCTGCACCAGGCGCAGCATCGGCTCGCTCTGGCTGAGGTCGTAGGCGATTTCCGCGCCGACCCGCTGTTGCGCCCCGGTGGGGGTAAAGCCCAGGTTGGCCAAATATTGCTGCGGCAAGCTTTTCGCCAGAGGCAGCGCCGGGGCCTGCTGTGCGCGCACGCTTTCGCGCAGGCGTTGCAGTGACAGTTGATGGGTCAGCAGTTCTTCGAAGGCCAGGCGGTGCTGGGCCCAGTGGCGGCCTTCGGCGAGCTCTTCCAGGTCGGCATCCGGCGGTGGTCGATGCAGATAGCGAATGGCCTGATCAAGCGGACTAAGTTGGTAATCGTCGGCCAGTTCGCGCGGTAGCCAATCCGGCAGGCTGTGCGGGCCGAGGCGTGCCAGGGCCTGCTCGCTGAGCTGGCGCAGGCGCTGCTGGGTCAGGCCTTCGGTAGTCGGGTAGATCGGTGTCAGGGTCTGTTCCACGGCAATCGGCTCGCTGCCGGACAGCGCGCGGTATTCCGGGTGATAAATTTCCAGACCCGATGAGCCTGGTCGTACCTCGCCATAGCAGCGCACCTGGGTGCCGCGCTTGAGGCCTTCTTTCTGCGCCTGGCTGAAATGGTAGAAGCGCAAGGAGAGGGTGCCGCTGCCGTCCTGTAGGCGTACCAGCAGGCTACGGCGGCGCCCCATGACCACATCCGCCCCGGCGACTATGCCTTCCACCACCGCGTCCTGACCGGGGCGCAGCGCGCCAATAGGCACGATGCGGGTGCGATCCTGATAGCGCAGCGGCAGGTGGAACAGCACGTCCTGCAGGGTTTCCAGGCCGACCTTGGCGAGCTTTTCGGCCAGGGCGGCACCCACGCCTTTCAGCGCGGTGACAGAAACCGCGGCCAGCTCGGTCATGGCCTGTCTTAGTTGCTCTTGGGCAGTGGTTTGGCCACCGAGCACAGGCGGATCGAGTCGGTCAGTACTTCGATGGCATTCGGCCGTGGGAAGCTGGCGCGCCAGGCGATGGCCACGGTGCGGAACGGCGCCGGCGGGCTGAGTGGGCGCACTTCAATCACGCCGGGAGCGTAGTGGTGGCTGTCGACGGCGGAGAACGGCAGGATCGATACGCCGAGGCCCGAGGCGACCATATGGCGGATGGTTTCCAGCGAGCTGGATTCCACCGTGGTGTGCTTGGCGCTGTCTTCGCCGCCCTTGCGCAGGGTCGGGCAGGCTTCCAGCACCTGATCACGGAAGCAGTGGCCTTCACCGAGCAGCAGCAGGCTCTTGTCATTCAGCAGCTTGCTGTCGATGGTTTTCATCGCGGCCCAGGGATGGCCGGCGGGCAGCAGGGCGTAGAACGGCTCGTCGTATAGCGGCTTGGTCAGCACATCGGCTTCATGGAACGGCAGGGCGATGATGATCGCGTCCAGCTCGCCATTGCGCAGTTTGTCGCGCAGCACGTGGGTGAAGTTTTCTTCGATATACAGCGGCATCTGCGGGGCGACGCGATGCAGTTGCGGAATTAGATGGGGGAACAGATAAGGGCCGACGGTATAGATCGCGCCGATTTTCAGCGGCGCGGCCATCTGGTTCTTGCCGGCCTGGGCCAGCTCGCGAATGCCCTGGGCCTGCTCCAGTACCTTCTGCGCCTGGGTGACGATGCCTTCACCGACCGGAGTCAGGCGCACTGCGCTCTTGCTGCGTTCGAAGATCAGCACGCCCAGCTCATCTTCGAGTTTCTTCACCCCCACCGACAACGTCGGCTGGCTGACGTGACAGCGCTCGGCGGCGCGGCCAAAGTGCTGTTCCTGAGCGAGGGTGACTATGTAGCGCAGTTCGGTGAGGGTCATAGTCTTTATCCATTGAGATGCAGCCAAGCATAGCGGCTGTATTCAATGGAACCAACTGCTGATGCGCTTCAGCGCCCGTGGTTGGTGTGTTGAAAGGGTTTTGACGATTGGCTACGCATTTATGTCGCTTTGTGAACAGAAAATAATTAGTTACTAAAACGTTGTGCGAATAGAATTGCGGCCATACTTTGCGGGCGACCCAGCTTGGGGTTCGCACTCGCCACAATAAAATTATACAAGCCGTTCCTTTTACCCAAGGAGTACCGGCATGCCTGATGCGGTAACGACCATGTCCCATAACTGGGCTTTTGCTGTGTTCCTGCTGGGAGTCTTCGGGCTCATCGGTTTTATGCTTGGCCTGTCCAGCTTGCTGGGTAGCAAAGCCTGGGGCCGCAGCAAGAATGAGCCCTTTGAATCCGGCATGTTGCCCGTCGGCAGCGCGCGTCTGCGCCTGTCAGCCAAATTCTATCTGGTCGCGATGCTCTTCGTGATCTTCGACGTTGAAGCCCTCTTTCTCTTCGCTTGGGCAGTTTCGGTGCGCGAAAGCGGCTGGGCTGGGCTGATCGAAGCTACAGTCTTTATAGCAATTCTGTTGGCAGGTCTTGTCTACCTTTGGCGGATCGGGGCGCTCGATTGGGCACCTCAGGGCCGTCGCGAGCGGCAGGCGAAGCTAAAACAATGAGGCTTTGGCGATGCACTACAAACTTACTCGGATCGATCCGGATGCGCCTAATGAGCGCTATCCGGTCGGCGAGCGGGAGACTGTTTCCGACCCGCTGCTAGATGATCAAGTCCACAAGAACATCTACATGGGCAAACTTGCCGATGTTCTGAATGGCGCAGTGAACTGGGGGCGCAAGAACTCCCTGTGGCCGTATAACTTCGGCTTGTCCTGCTGCTATGTGGAAATGACCACCGCCTTTACTGCGCCGCATGACGTGGCGCGGTTTGGCGCGGAAGTGATTCGAGCCTCCCCACGCCAGGCGGACTTCATGGTCATCGCCGGCACCTGCTTTATCAAGATGGCTCCGGTCATCCAGCGCCTGTACGAGCAGATGCTGGAACCCAAGTGGGTGATCTCGATGGGCTCCTGCGCCAACTCCGGCGGCATGTACGACATCTACTCCGTGGTCCAGGGCGTCGACAAGTTCCTGCCGGTCGACGTCTATATTCCTGGTTGCCCGCCCCGTCCCGAGGCATTTCTGCAGGGCTTGATGCTGCTGCAGGAATCCATCGGTCAGGAGCGCCGGCCGTTGTCCTGGGTAGTCGGTGATCAGGGTGTTTACCGTGCCGACATGCCTTCGCAGAAAGAACAGCGTCGCGAGCAGCGGATCGCCGTGACCAATCTGCGTAGCCCCGACGAAGTGTGAGCCTGGGCTCGCGTGAGCCCGCCTACTGACGCCGTTGACCGATAGCGACCGAGACCATGACTGCAGACAGCATTCTGTCCATACCGCCGTACAAGGCTGACGACCAAGATGTGGTCGTCGAACTGAATTCCCGTTTTGGCGCTGACGCCTTTACCGCACAGAGCACCCGTACCGGCATGCCGGTGCTGTGGGTGGCCCGCGAGCGGCTGGTCGAGATCCTGACCTTCCTGCGCAACCTGCCGCGCCCCTACGTCATGCTGTATGACCTGCATGGCGTCGACGAGCGCCTGCGTACTCAGCGTCGTGGTCTGCCGGGTGCGGATTTCACCGTGTTCTATCACCTGATGTCGCTGGAGCGGAACAGCGACATCATGCTCAAGGTTGCCTTGACCGAGCGCGACCTCAATGTGCCCAGCGTCACCAGCATCTGGCCCAACGCCAACTGGTATGAGCGCGAAGTGTGGGATCTCTACGGCATTCACTTCAGCGGTCACCCGCACCTGACGCGGATCATGATGCCGCCGACCTGGGAAGGTCACCCGCTGCGCAAGGATTACCCTGCGCGCGCCACCGAATTCGACCCGTTTAGCCTGACCCTGGCCAAACAGCAGCTGGAAGAAGAGGCCGCGCGCTTCAAGCCGGAAGACTGGGGCATGAAGCGTGGCAGCGAGCATGAGGACTATATGTTCCTCAACCTCGGCCCTAATCACCCGTCGGCCCACGGTGCGTTCCGCATCATCCTGCAGCTCGACGGTGAAGAGATCGTCGATTGCGTGCCGGAAGTTGGCTACCACCACCGTGGCGCCGAGAAGATGGCTGAACGGCAGAGCTGGCACAGCTTTATTCCCTACACCGACCGCATCGACTACCTCGGCGGGGTAATGAATAACCTGCCATACGTGCTGGCCGTGGAAAAACTCGCGGGCATTACCGTGCCGCAACGCGTCGACGTGATTCGCATCATGCTGGCCGAGTTCTTCCGCATCACCAGCCACCTGTTGTTCCTCGGCACCTATATCCAGGACGTCGGCGCGATGACCCCGGTGTTCTTCACCTTCACCGACCGCCAGCGTGCCTACAAGGTGATCGAAGCCATCACCGGCTTCCGCCTGCATCCGGCCTGGTACCGCATTGGCGGTGTCGCCCACGACCTGCCGCGTGGCTGGGATCGTCTGGTCAAGGAGTTCGTCGACTGGCTGCCCAAGCGCCTCGACGAATACGAAAAGGCCGCGCTGCAGAACAGCATTCTCAAGGCGCGGACCATCGGTGTGGCGCAGTACAACACCAAGGAAGCGCTGGAGTGGGGCACCACCGGTGCCGGCCTGCGCGCTACGGGCTGCGACTTCGACCTGCGCAAGGCGCGACCGTATTCCGGCTACGAGAACTTCGAGTTCGAAGTGCCGCTGGCCGCCAATGGCGATGCCTACGACCGTTGCATGGTGCGCGTGGAAGAGATGCGTCAGAGCATCAAGATCATCGACCAGTGCCTGCGCAATATGCCGGAAGGCCCATACAAGGCCGATCACCCGCTGACCACGCCGCCGCCGAAAGAGCGCACGCTGCAGCACATCGAAACCCTGATCACCCACTTCCTGCAGGTTTCCTGGGGCCCGGTGATGCCGGCCAACGAATCCTTCCAGATGATCGAGGCGACCAAGGGCATCAACAGCTACTACCTGACCAGCGACGGCAGCACCATGAGCTACCGCACGCGTATTCGTACGCCGAGCTTCCCGCACCTGCAGCAGATTCCTTCGGTGATTCGCGGCAGCATGGTCGCCGACCTGATCGCGTACCTGGGCAGTATCGACTTCGTTATGGCTGACGTGGACCGCTGATTATGAATACGCTAATCCAGACTGATCGTTTCATCCTCAGCGAAGCCGAACATGCGGCCATCGAGCATGAGATGCACCACTACGAAGACCCGCGTGCGGCGTCGATCGAAGCCCTGAAAATCGTGCAGAAAGCCCGTGGCTGGGTACCGGATGGCGCTGCCGATGCCATCGGCGAAATCCTTGGCATCCCGGCCAGCGACGTCGAAGGCGTGGCCACCTTCTATAGTCAGATTTTCCGTCAGCCGGTGGGCCGCCACATCATCCGCGTGTGCGACAGCATGACCTGCTTTATCGGCGGCCATGAAAACGTACTGGGCAGCATCAAAACTGAGCTGGGCATCGTCCCTGGGCAGACCACCGCCGACGGCCGCTTTACTCTGCTGCCAGTATGCTGCCTGGGTAACTGCGACAAGGCGCCGGCGCTGATGATCGACGACGACACCTTTGGCGACGTGCAACCTGATGGCGTGGCCAAACTGCTGGAGGTCTATCAATGATTGGGCGCACCGCTATGAGCAGCAAGACGCTGACCTCCATCGGCCCGGCCAACAGGATCGCCCGCAGCGAGGAAAGCCATCCGCTGACCTGGCGCCTGCGTGACGACGCCCAGCCGGTGTGGCTGGCCGAATACCAGCAGAAGAACGGCTACGCTGCCGCGCGCAAGGCGCTGAGTGAAATGGCCCAGGCTGACATCGTGCAGATGGTGAAAGACTCCGGCCTTAAAGGCCGTGGCGGTGCAGGCTTCCCCACCGGGGTGAAGTGGGGCCTGATGCCCGCCGATGAGTCCATGAATGTCCGCTACCTGCTGTGCAATGCGGATGAGATGGAGCCGAACACCTGGAAGGACCGCCTGCTGATGGAGCAGCTGCCGCACCTGCTGGTGGAAGGCATGCTGATTTCCGCGCGTGCGCTCAAGGCCTATCGCGGTTACATCTTCCTGCGCGGCGAATACGTCGATGCGGCGGCGAATCTGAATCGCGCCATTGAGGAAGCCAAGGCTGCCGGCCTGCTGGGCAAGAACATTCTCGGCAGCGGTTTTGATTTCGAGCTGTTCGTCCACACCGGTGCCGGCCGTTATATTTGCGGTGAAGAAACCGCGCTGATCAACTCCCTCGAAGGCCGCCGCGCCAATCCGCGCGCCAAGCCGCCGTTCCCGGCCGCCGTTGGTGTGTGGGGCAAGCCGACCTGCGTCAACAACGTCGAGACCCTGTGCAATGTGCCGGCCATCGTTGGGAACGGCGTGGATTGGTACAAGAGCCTGGCCCGCCCGGAGAGTGAAGACCATGGCACCAAGCTGATGGGCTTCTCCGGCAAGGTGAAGAACCCTGGCCTATGGGAACTGCCCTTCGGCATCAGCGCCCGCGAGCTGTTCGAGGATTACGCTGGCGGCATGCGCGATGGCTATACCCTCAAGTGCTGGCAACCCGGCGGTGCCGGCACCGGCTTTCTGCTCCCCGAGCATCTGGATGCGCTGATGTATGCCGGCGGTATCGGCAAGGTCGGCACGCGCATGGGCACCGGCCTGGCACTGGCGGTGGATGACAGCATCAGCATGGTCTCGCTGCTGCGCAATATGGAAGAGTTCTTCGCTCGTGAGTCCTGCGGCTGGTGTACGCCGTGCCGCGACGGCCTGCCCTGGAGCGTGAAAATCCTCCGCGCCCTGGAGCGCAAGCAAGGCACTCGGGAGGACATCGACACGCTGCTCGGTCTGGTCAATTTCCTTGGCCCCGGCAAAACCTTCTGCGCCCACGCACCGGGCGCGGTTGAGCCGTTGGGCAGTGCGATCAAGTATTTTCGTTCGGAGTTCGAGGCTGGCGTGGCCAGCTCGGCGGCTCCGGCAACGACGGGGCAATTCGCTCCCGCGCAAAAAATGGCAGGGAGCCATTTTTAACGTCGCGTAGCGACGGCCCGAAGGGTGGCCGCCATGGATGGCAGGCCATAAAAAATTGGCGCTCTGGCGGCCACTGACCTGGCCCCGCAGCACAACGTGATTCCATTAGCCAAGCCCGCTTCGGTGGGCAAAGAAGAAACCTGAACCATGGCCACTATCCACGTAGACGGCAAAGATTTCGAAGTCGATGGGGCGGACAACCTGCTGCAGGCCTGCCTGTCCCTCGGTCTCGATATCCCTTACTTCTGCTGGCACCCGGCGCTCGGTAGCGTCGGCGCCTGCCGCCAGTGCGCGGTCAAGCAGTACACCGATGAAAACGATACGCGCGGGCGCATCGTCATGTCGTGCATGACGCCGGCCACCGACAACACCTGGATCAGCATCGACGATGAAGAGTCCAAGGCGTTCCGCGCCAGCGTCGTCGAGTGGTTGATGACCAACCACCCGCACGACTGCCCGGTGTGCGAGGAGGGCGGCCATTGCCACCTGCAGGACATGACGGTGATGACTGGCCACAACCAGCGCCGTTATCGCTTCACCAAACGCACCCACCAGAACCAGCAGCTCGGCCCGTTCATCTCTCATGAGATGAACCGCTGCATCGCCTGCTACCGCTGTGTGCGTTACTACAAGGATTACGCCGGCGGTACTGACCTGGGTGTGTATGGCGCGCACGACAACGTGTACTTCGGCCGGGTCGAAGACGGCGTGCTGGAAAGCGAGTTCTCCGGCAACCTGGTCGAGGTCTGCCCGACCGGTGTGTTCACCGACAAGACCCACTCCGAGCGCTACAACCGCAAGTGGGACATGCAGTTTGCCCCGAGCATCTGTCATGGCTGCGCCAGCGGCTGCAACACCAGCCCCGGCGAGCGTTATGGCGAACTGCGGCGCATCGAAAACCGCTTCAATGGCGATGTGAACCAGTATTTTCTCTGCGACCGTGGCCGTTTTGGCTACGGCTACGTCAACCGCACTGATCGCCCGCGTCAGCCGCTGCTGGTGAATAAAGACGGTGGCGAAAAGCTCGGCATCGACGCCGCGCTGGACAGAGCCGCCGAGCTGCTCAAGGGCAAACGGGTAATTGGCATCGGTTCGCCGCGTGCCAGCCTGGAAAGCAACTTCGCCCTGCGCGAGCTGGTCGGCGAGGCCAACTACTACTCCGGTATCGCCGCTGGCGAGCTGGAAAATATCCGCCTGATCCGCGACATCCTGCAGAACGGCCCGCTGCCGGTGCCGACCCTACGTGAAGTCGAGCTGCACGACGCGGTGTTTATCCTCGGTGAGGATCTGACCCAGACCGCCGCGCGCCTGGCCCTGGCCCTGCGTCAGACGGTCAAGGGCAAAGCCACTGAAATCGCTGCGTCGATGAAGATTCAGGACTGGCATATGGCTGCCGTGCAGAACGTCGCTCAGGACGCGCTGCATCCGCTGTTTATCGCCAGCGTCACCGCTACGCGCCTGGATGATATTGCCGAAGCCTGCGTGCACGCGGCACCGGCCGACCTGGCGCGTATCGGTTTCGCCGTGGCCCACGCCATCGACCCGAGCGCGCCAGCGGTTAACGGCCTGGATGCGGATGTCGGCGAGCTGGTGCAGTTGATTGCCGAAGCGCTGCTTGAAGCTAAGCGTCCGCTGATCGTCTCCGGCGCCTCCCTGGGCGAGAAGAGCCTGATCGAAGCCGCAGCGAATATCGCCAGTGCGCTAAAGAATCGCGAGAAGAACGCCTCCATCAGCCTGGTGGTGCCGGAAGCCAACAGCATGGGCCTGGCTCTGCTGGGTGGCGAGTCCGTCGATGCTGCACTGCAGGCCCTGACGTCCGGCCAGGCCGATGCTGTGATCGTGCTGGAAAACGACCTCTATCGTCGTGCTGATGCAGCCCAGGTAGATGCTGCACTGGCGGCCGCCAAGCTGGTGATCGTCGCCGACCATCAGCACACCGCCACCAGCGAAAAAGCCCATCTGCTGCTGCCGGTAGCCAGCTTCGCCGAAGGCGATGGCACCCTGGTCAGCTTTGAAGGCCGCGCCCAGCGCTTCTTCCAGGTGTTCGAGCCGAGCTACTACGACGCCAATATCCTCATTCGCGAAGGCTGGCGCTGGCTGCATGCCCTGCACAGCACGCTGCAGGGCAAGCCGCTCGACTGGACCCAGCTGGATGCGGTGACCGCTGCCGTTGCTGCCAGCAACAGTCTGCTGGCGCGCATCGGCGAAGCCGCGCCCAACGCCACCTTCCGCATCAAGGGCCTCAAACTGGCCCGTGAGCCGCACCGTTACAGCGGTCGCACCGCCATGCGCGCCAATATCAGCGTGCATGAGCCGCGCCAGCCGCAGGATCAGGATTCGGCGTTTGCCTTCTCCATGGAAGGCTATTCCGGCAGCCAGGAAGATCGTCAGCAGATTCCATTCGCCTGGTCGCCGGGCTGGAACTCGCCGCAAGCCTGGAACAAGTTTCAGGACGAAGTCGGCGGCCATTTGCGTGCCGGCGATCCCGGTGTGCGTCTGCTGGAAGCCAAAGGCGTGGTATTGCCCTGGTTCAGCGTACCGGCGGCCTTTAACCCGGCACCGGGCACCTTGCAGGCCGTGGCGCTGCATCACCTGTTCGGCAGTGAAGAAACCTCGGCTGGCGCCGCGCCGCTGCAAGAGCGCATTCCCGAACCTTACGTGCTGCTGGCCAAGGCCGAAGCGGATCGCCTGGGCGTAAATGACGGTGCGCTGCTGAGCCTGACGGTCGCCGGGCAGACCCTGCGCCTGCCGCTGCAGATCACCGAAGAGCTGGCCATTGGCGTCGTTGGTCTGCCAGTCGGTTTGACGGGCATGCCGGCGCTGATCGCAGGTAGCGTGGTCACCCGCATTGAGGAGGCCGCGCAATGAGTTGGCTGACCCCCGAAGTGCTGGACGTGCTGATCGCCGTACTCAAAGCCATCGTGATTCTGCTGGTTGTGGTGGTTTGCGGCGCGCTGCTGAGCTTTGTCGAACGGCGCCTGCTGGGCTGGTGGCAGGACCGCTACGGCCCCAACCGGGTTGGACCGTTCGGCATGTTTCAGATCGCGGCCGACATGATCAAGATGTTCTTTAAGGAGGACTGGACGCCGCCGTTCGCCGACAAGTTCATCTTTATCCTGGCGCCGATGATCGCCTTCGCCGCCATGTTGATGGCTTTTGCGATCATCCCGATCACCCCGAACTGGGGCGTCGCGGACCTGAATATCGGCATTCTGTTCTTCTTCGCCATGGCTGGGCTGTCGGTATATGCCGTGCTGTTCGCCGGCTGGGCGAGTAACAACAAGTTTGCCCTGCTCGGCGCGCTGCGCGCCTCGGCGCAGACGGTGTCCTACGAGGTGTTTCTGGCGCTGGCGCTGATGGGCATCGTCGCTCAGGTTGGTTCGTTCAACATGCGCGATATCGTCGATTACCAAGCGGAAAACCTCTGGTTCATCATTCCGCAGTTCTTCGGCTTCTGTACCTTCTTTATCGCCGGCGTGGCGGTGACTCACCGTCACCCCTTCGACCAGCCGGAAGCCGAGCAGGAGCTGGCCGACGGTTACCACATCGAATATGCCGGGATGAAATGGGGCATGTTCTTCGTCGGTGAATACATCGGCATCATCACCATCTCGGCGCTGCTGGTAACCCTGTTCTTCGGCGGATGGCACGGGCCGTTTGGCATCCTGCCGCAGATTCCGTTTTTCTGGTTCGCCCTGAAAACCTGCTTCTTCATCATGATCTTCATTCTGCTGCGCGCCTCGATTCCGCGCCCACGGTATGACCAGGTCATGGCCTTCAGCTGGAAGTTCTGCCTGCCGCTGACCCTGATCAACCTGCTGGTGACCGGCGCATTCGTGCTGGCCGCGGCCCAGTAAGGAGAACCACAGAATGTTCAAATACATACGGGATGTGGTGCACGGCACCTACACCCAACTGCGCAGCATGGTCATGGTCTTCAGCCATGGCTTTCGCAAGCGCGACACCCTGCAATACCCGGAAGAGGCGGTATACCTGCCGCCGCGCTATCGCGGCCGCATCGTACTGACCCGCGACCCCGACGGCGAAGAGCGCTGCGTGGCCTGCAACCTGTGTGCGGTGGCCTGCCCGGTGGGCTGCATTTCGCTGCAGAAGGCGGAAACCCCGGATGGCCGCTGGTACCCGGATTTTTTCCGCATCAACTTCTCGCGCTGCATCTTCTGCGGCCTGTGCGAAGAAGCCTGCCCGACCACGGCGATCCAGCTCACCCCGGATTTCGAGATGGGTGAGTTCAAGCGCCAGGACCTGGTGTACGAGAAGGAAGACCTGCTGATCAGCGGCCCGGGCAAGAACCCGGACTACAACTTCTACCGCGTCGCCGGTATGGCCATTGCCGGCAAGCCGAAAGGCGCCGCGCAAAACGAAGCCGAACCCATCAACGTCAAAGGCCTGCTGCCCTAAGGAGCCCGTTTAATGCCCGCTGCGCTTGCTGATACTGCGTTGAAAACAGACTCGGAATGCTCATGTACAAAAGTACACTGCGCTTCCTCGCCTGTTTTCGCCTTGCCTCAGCTGCGCTCGCGACGGCCTAAACAGACTCCTACGGAGATATAGAGGATCTATATGGAATTCGCTTTCTACCTCGCCGCCGGCGTTGCCGTGGCGGCCACATTCAGGGTGATCACCGCGAGCAATCCGGTGCATGCCCTGTTGTATCTGATTCTCTCGCTGCTGGCCGTGGCGATGACCTTCTTCGCCCTCGGCGCGCCCTTTGCCGGCGCGCTGGAGATCATCGTTTACGCTGGCGCGATCATGGTGCTGTTCGTCTTCGTGGTGATGATGCTCAACCTCGGCCCGGCGGCGGTCGAGCAGGAACGCCAGTGGCTGACGCCGGGTATTTGGACCGGCCCGGCGATTCTCTCGGCGTTGTTGCTGGGGCAATTGCTCTATGTGCTGTTTCAGTCGCCCAGTGGCGCGGCCCTCGGTTTGCAGACCATTGATGCCAAAGCAGTCGGTATCGCCCTGTACGGGCCATACCTGCTGGCGGTGGAGCTGGCTTCGATGCTGCTGCTCGCTGCGCTGGTCGCGGCCTATCACCTCGGCCGTCACGATGCCAAGGAGCCAACGGCATGAATGCGATTCCCCTGGAGCACGGCCTGGCGCTGGCCGGCGTGCTGTTCAGCCTGGGCCTGATTGGCCTGATGGTGCGGCGTAACATCCTGTTTGTGCTGATGAGCCTGGAAGTGATGATGAATGCCACCGCCCTGGCCTTTGTGGTGGCGGGCAGCCGTTGGGCCCAGCCTGACGGCCAGGTGATGTTTATCCTGGTGATCACTCTGGCCGCCGCCGAAGCCAGTATTGGCCTGGCGATCCTGTTGCAGCTGTATCGCCGCTTCAACACCCTCGATGTCGACGCTGCCAGCGAGATGCGCGGATGAACCTTTTATTCCTGACCTGTGTATTTCCGCTGCTGGGCTGGTTTCTTCTGGCCTTCTCGCGCGGGCGTTTCTCCGAGAACCTCTCCGCGCTGATTGGCGTCGGTTCGGTGGGCCTTTCCGCGCTGACGGCGGCCTGGGTGATCGTGCAGTTCAACCTCAATCCGCCGCCAAACGGTGTGTTTACCCAGGTGCTGTGGCAGTGGATGAATGTCGCCGGTTTTGCGCCGAGCTTCACCCTGTATCTCGATGGCCTGTCGCTGACCATGCTTGGCGTGGTTACCGGCGTGGGTTTCCTGATTCACCTGTTCGCCAGCTGGTACATGCGCGGTGAGGAGGGCTACTCGCGCTTCTTCGCCTACACCAACCTGTTTATCTTCAGCATGCTGCTGCTGGTGCTCGGCGATAACCTGCTGGTGCTGTACTTCGGCTGGGAAGGCGTGGGGCTGTGCTCCTACCTGCTGATCGGCTTCTACTTCAAGCACACCGCCAACGGCAACGCGGCGCTCAAGGCCTTTATCGTCACCCGTATCGGCGACGTGTTTATGGCCATCGGCCTGTTTATCCTGTTCCTCCATCTGGGCACCCTGAATATTCAGGAGCTGATGGTACTGGCGCCGCAGAAATACGTGGAAGGCGACAGTTGGCTGTGGATCGCCACGCTGATGCTACTCGGCGGCGCAGTGGGCAAATCTGCGCAGCTGCCGCTGCAGACCTGGCTGGCCGATGCCATGGCCGGCCCGACCCCGGTTTCTGCGTTGATCCACGCCGCTACCATGGTTACCGCCGGCGTGTACCTGATCGCGCGGACCCACGGCCTGTTCCTGCTAACCCCGGAGATTCTCGAACTGGTCGGCATCGTCGGCGGCTTGACTCTGGTGCTAGCCGGTTTCGCCGCGCTGGTGCAGACCGACATCAAGCGCATCCTCGCCTACTCGACCATGAGCCAGATCGGCTATATGTTCCTCGCCCTGGGCGTTGGCGCCTGGGACGCGGCGATCTTCCACCTGATGACTCACGCCTTCTTCAAGGCCCTGCTGTTCCTCGCATCCGGTGCGGTGATCAACGCCTGCCACCACGAGCAGAACATCTTCAAGATGGGCGGGCTGTGGAAGAAACTGCCGTTGGCCTACGCCAGCTTTATCGTCGGCGGTGCGGCCTTGGCGGCGTTGCCGCTGATCACGGCCGGTTTCTACTCCAAGGACGAAATCCTCTGGGAAGCCTTTGCCAGTGGTCATCAGTGGTTGCTCTATGCCGGCCTGGCGGGCGCCTTCCTGACCTCGCTCTACACCTTCCGCCTGATCTTTATCGCCTTCCATGGCGAGCAGAAGACCGAAGCCCATGCCGGCCATGGCGTGGCTCACTGGCTGCCGCTGGTGACCCTGATTGTGCTGTCGACCTTTATTGGTGCGCTGATCAACCCACCGCTAGCCGGCGTGCTGCCGCAGAGCGTCGGCCATGCCGGCGGTGACGGCCGCATCGGCCTGGAAATCGCCTCCGGGGCCATCGCCATCATCGGCATCGTCCTGGCCGCGCTGTTGTTCCTCGGCAAACGCCGTTTTGCCACGGCGGTGGCGCAGAGCGCGCCAGGGCGCTTCCTCTCGGCCTGGTGGTTCGCCGCCTGGGGCTTCGACTGGCTCTACGACAAGCTGTTTGTGCAGCCCTACCTGTTGCTTTGCCGGTTGCTCGGGCACGACCCGATCGACCGCAGTATTGGCCTGATTCCGCGTCTGGCGCGAGGCGGCAACGCCTTGCTGGCCAGCAGCGAGACCGGCCAGGTGCGCTGGTACGCCACATCGATAGCCGGGGGCGCCGTGCTGGTGCTCGCCGTTCTCCTGTTTCTGAATTAAGGAAAATAGCCCGTCATGATTCTGCCCTGGCTAATCCTGATCCCCTTTATCGGCGGCCTGCTGTGCTGGCAGTGCGAGCGTTTCGGCAGCACCTTGCCCCGCTGGATCGCCCTGCTGACCATGGCTCTTCTGTTCGGCCTGGGCCTTTGGCTGTGGGCCACTGGCGACTTCAGCCTGGCGCCTGCGCCTGGCGCTGCGCCGCAGTGGGCGGCCGAGTTCCAGCTGCCGTGGATTGAACGCTTCGGCATCAGCGTGCACCTGGCGCTGGACGGCCTGTCGGTGCTGATGATCAGCCTCACCGGCCTGCTCGGTGTGCTCTCGGTGCTCTGTTCGTGGAACGAGATCCAGAACCGCGTCGGCTTCTTCCACCTCAACCTGATGTGGATTCTCGGCGGCGTGGTCGGCGTGTTCCTTGCCGTCGACCTGTTCCTGTTCTTCTTCTTCTGGGAAATGATGCTGGTGCCGATGTATTTCCTCATCGCGCTCTGGGGTCATAGCGGCAGCGACGGCAAGACCCGCATCACCGCCGCCACCAAGTTCTTTATTTTCACCCAGGCCAGCGGTCTGATCATGTTGCTGGCGATTCTCGGCCTGGTGTTTGTGCACTTCGACCAGACCGGTGTGCTGACCTTCAACTACGCCGATCTGCTCACCACCAAGATGGCGGCCGGCACCGAGTACATCCTGATGCTCGGCTTCTTTATCGCCTTTGCGGTGAAGTTCCCGGTGGTGCCGTTCCACTCCTGGCTGCCGGACGCCCACGCCCAGGCACCGACCGCCGGCTCGGTGGACCTGGCCGGTATCCTGCTGAAAACCGCTGCCTACGGCCTGATGCGTTTTGCCCTGCCGCTGTTCCCCAATGCCTCGGCAGAGTTTGCGCCGATTGCCCAGTGGCTTGGCGTGTTCGCCATCATCTACGGCGCCCTGCTGTCGTTCGCGCAAACCGACATCAAACGCCTGGTGGCCTATTCCAGCGTGTCGCACATGGGCTTTGTGCTGATCGCCATCTATTCCGCCAGCGAGATCGCCCTGCAGGGTGCGGTGGTGCAGATGCTCGCCCACGGCCTATCCGCTGCGGCGCTGTTTATCCTCTGCGGCCAGCTGTATGAGCGCCTGCATACTCGTGATATGCGCGAGATGGGCGGCATCTGGGCGCGTATGCCCTGGCTGCCGGCACTTAGCCTGTTCTTTGCCGCTGCGGCGCTGGGCCTGCCGGGTACCGGTAACTTCGTCGGTGAATTCCTGATTCTGATCGGCAGCTTCCAGAGCGCGCCGTGGGTCACCGTGGTGGCCGCCACTGGTCTGGTGTTCGGCTCGGTCTACTCGCTGATCATGATTCACCGCGCCTACTTCGGCCCGGCCAAGGCGGACACTGCCTTGCCTGGCCTGCAGCTGCGCGAACTGAGCATGGTGCTCGGCCTCGCTGTGCTGCTGATCCTGCTCGGTGTTTACCCGCAGCCGGTGCTCGACACCTCCGCCGCCAGCATGCAAGGCGTGCAGCAGTGGCTGGGTAGTGCCCTCAATCAACCTGTTCCGGCCCGGTAAGTAGCGTATGGAATTCACGACTCAACACTTTATCGCGCTGCTGCCGCTACTGGTCACTGGTGCCACTGCGGTGCTGGTGATGCTGGCCATCGCCTGGAAGCGCAACCACACGCTGACCTTCGGCCTCTCGGTACTGGGCCTTAACCTGGCGCTGCTGTCACTGCTACCGGCTTTGGGCGTAACGCCCATTGAGGTCACGCCGCTGCTGCTGGTGGATAAATTCGCCTGCTATTACATGGCCCTGGTGCTGGCCGCGACTCTGGCCTGTGTGACGTTGACCCACGCCTACCTGGGCGGTGAGTCCGGCAAGGGTTACCCGGGCAACCGCGAAGAGCTGTACCTGCTGATGCTGCTGTCCGCCGCCGGCGGTCTGGTGCTGGTCAGCGCGCAGCATCTGGCTGGGCTGTTTATCGGCCTGGAACTACTCTCGGTGCCGACCTACGGCATGATCGCCTACGCCTTCTTCAACAAGCGTTCGCTGGAAGCCGGCATCAAGTACATGGTGCTGTCCGCCGCAGGCTCGGCGTTTCTGCTGTTTGGCATGGCGCTGCTGTATGCCGAATCGGGCAGCCTGACCTTCGCCGGCATCGGCGCCAAGCTGGCCGCCGATGGCCTGCCGAGCATGCTGGCGCAGTTGGGCGTGGGCATGATGCTGATTGGCCTGTCCTTCAAGCTGTCGCTGGTGCCATTTCATTTGTGGACGCCGGACGTGTACGAGGGCGCGCCGGCTCCGGTGGCAGCCTTCCTCGCCACCGCCAGTAAGGTCGCGGTATTTGCCGTGCTGCTGCGTCTGTATCAGATGTCGCCAGCGACAGCGGGCGGCTGGCTAAATGATCTGCTGACGCTGATCGCCATCGCCTCAATCATCTTCGGCAACCTGCTGGCGCTGCTGCAGAACAACCTCAAGCGTCTGCTCGGTTATTCCTCCATCGCCCACTTCGGCTACCTGCTGGTCGCGCTGATCGCCAGCAAGGGCTTAGCAGTGGAGGCGGTTGGGGTGTACCTGGCCACCTATGTGCTGACCAGCTTGGGTGCGTTCGGTGTGATCACTCTGATGTCGACGCCTTACAACGGCCGTGATGCCGATGCCCTCTACGAATACCGCGGGCTGTTCTGGCGCCGTCCGTATCTGACCGCTGTGCTCACCGTGATGATGCTGTCACTGGCCGGCATTCCGCTGACGGCTGGGTTTATCGGCAAGTTCTACGTGGTCGCCGCCGGTGTGCAATCGCAGCAGTGGTGGCTGCTCGGCGCCCTGGTAATCGGCAGCGCCATCGGCGTGTTCTATTACCTGCGGGTGATGGTCACCCTGTTTATGGTCGAGCCGAACCTGCGCCGTCACGATGCGCCTTTCAACTGGGCGCAGCGTGCCGGCGGCATGATGCTGCTGTTTGTCGCCGTGCTGGCGTTTTTCCTCGGTGTGTATCCGCAGCCGCTGCTTGAGCTGGTGCAACAGGCCAGCTTGGTGGCACTGTTGCCCTGATAAGCAACAGACCCTAAGGAATACGCAACGATGAGTAAGACACTGATGATTGCCGGCTGTGGTGATGTCGGCAGCCGTCTGGGTCAGCAGCTAAGCGCTGCAGGCTGGACGGTGTACGGCCTGCGCCGCAGCGTGGCGCTGTTGCCACAGGGCATTCGCCCGGTTGCCGGTGATCTGCATGCCGACGCCTGCCCGGCCGCCTGGCCGAGCGAACCGCTGGACTACCTAGTGTATTGCGCGGCCGCCACCGAGCACGACGAGGCCGGCTACCGCGCCGCCTATGTCGACGGCCTGCGCCGCGTGCTCAGCTGGCTGGCGCAACAGGGCCAGCGGCCCAAGCGCCTGCTGTTTGTCTCCAGCAGCGGCGTGTATGGCCAACAGCTCGGCGAATGGGTGGATGAAAACTCGCCTGCTGAGGCTGATAGCTACTCCGGACGAATCATGCGTGAAGCCGAGCAGCTGGCTTTGCGCAGCGGGCTGCCCGCCAGTCTGGTACGCCTCACCGGTATCTACGGTCCAGGCCGCGAATGGTTGCTCAAGCAGGTGCGCCAGGGCTATCGAGTAGTCAGCGAGCCGCCGCTGTATGGCAACCGCATCCATGTCGATGACGCGGCTGGGCTATTGGCCTATCTGCTGCAGGCCGATGCCCGTGGTGTGGCGCTGGATGATTGCTATATCGGCGTCGACGATCAGCCGGCGCCGCTGCACGAGGTGGTGGCCTGGTTGCGCGAGCAGCTGGATGTCAGCCATTGGTCCGAGCAGTCGACGGTGCGCCGCTCCGGCAGCAAGCGTTGCACTAACGCCCGCGCCCGCGCCCTGGGCTGGACGCCGCAATATCCGAGCTACCGCGAGGGTTACCAGGCGGTTCTGGCGCAGTTGTAGGGTTCGGTTCGGCCTAGCGTTTGACCAGCAGCCAGCGCTGCTGGCCTTTGTAGTAGCTGGGCATTTCATCGATCTGTGAGCGATTGAACGCTTCGAAGACCCGCAACTGGTCGCCTTCACGCTCGAACAGCCAGCTTTGCCCCTGGTCGCCGAGTTGCAGCCATAGGCTGTCGAACTCGCCGCTCATGGCCGCGCAGTCGCCCGCCAGACACAACGCATAACGCTCTGCGCCTGGCAGACCCTGCAGGCTGCCATCGGCCTGGAACAGCACCAGGCCGCCTTCGCCCAGACCTTTCTCGATCAACCAGGTACCGCCCAGGTAGGCGCTATACAACGCCTGCTCGAAGCTGCTACCCGGCGGTGCCAGTGGGCCGGGTGCAGCAGGGGCGCGGACAAAGCGCTGCTCCGGCCAGGTATCGCTCTGCGCCTGGATCAGCTCATCGCCGTTGAGGCTCAGGGTTTCCTGAAAGTCACCGTAGAACTGCACGCGCAGCTGGCCATCGGTCTGGCGTTCGAAGCTGCCTTCGCCGCGCTCGAAACCATTGCTGAAGCTGGCCAGCTGACGTTGGTTGTCGAGTTGCCATTCCAGGTTGGGGCCGTAGGCCAGCAGGGCTTCGCGTAGGTTGCCGCTTTCGACGGCAGCTTCAATGGCTGCCTGGTTGATCCAGGTGCCGCTTGGGTCTTGCGGTGTGCTGGCGCAACCGCTGAGCAGGACGCCGGTGAGCAGGGCAACAAACAGGCAACGCATGAGGCGTCCTCAAGAGGGAAGGGCGGGGTAGCGGCCCCGCCGAGGGGCTTATTCGAGAACCAGAATAGCGTCCATTTCCACCTGCGAGCCGCGTGGCAGGGCGGCTACGCCGATGGCAGCACGGGCCGGGTAGGGCTGCTCGAAGTAACGGCCCATGACTTCATTGACCTTGGCGAAGTGCGACAGGTCGGTGAGGAAGATGTTCAGCTTGACGATGTCCTTGAACGAACCGCCAGCGGCTTCTGCGACGGCCTTGAGGTTCTCGAATACCTGTACGGTCTGGGCTTCGAAGCCTTCTACCAGCTCCATGGTTTTCGGGTCCAGCGGGATCTGCCCGGACATGTACACGGTGTTGCCCGCTTTGATCGCCTGGGAATAGGTGCCGATTGCGGCTGGGGCCTTGTCGCTGGTGATAACGCTCTTGCTCATGGGAACTCCTGTAAAGCTGATGTGGAGGAACACTGCAGCGCACATCGGCGCGCTGCCAGTTAGATTGCCTAGGTTGGGTGAAAGCCACAGCGGCTGTCAAAGTACAGCTGGTGGCTGATTGCGCTGTTCAATTTTGAAGTTGGCCGATCAGGCGCGCGCGCGGGTGATGCGGATTACCCCGGTCAAGGCGCGTAGCTTCTTGATCACCCGGGCCAGGTGTACGCGGTCATGCACGCTGACCACCAGCTGTACGACGCTGATGCGGCCATCGCGCTCGTCCATGCTGATCTTCTCGATATTGCCGTCGGCGGCATTCACGCTGCCGGCCAGCAGGGCGATCAGGCCGCGCTGGTGCTCAAGCTCGACGCGCAGCTCGACATTGAACTCGCCGGTAACGTCCTTGGCCCAGGACAGCTGGATACATTTTTCCGGGTTGTGACGGATCTCGCCGATGTTCTTGCAGCTGTCTAGGTGCACCACCATGCCTTTGCCGGCGGACAGGTGGCCGACAATTGGGTCGCCGGGAATCGGTGTGCAGCACTTGGCGTAACTCAGCACCAAACCTTCGGTACCGCGGATCGCCAGCGGCCCTTCGCTGCTCGGCAGGGCTTCGCCGCTGTCGCTGAGCAGGCGGCGCGCGACCACATAGGCCATGCGGTTGCCCAGGCCGATGTCTTCCAGCAGGTCTTCGAGCACGTCCTGATGGTACTCGGCGAGTACCGCCTGCACCCGCTCGGGCGAGAGCTTGTCGACGCGGCTGTCGAAACCGGCCAGCACCTTGTTCAGCAGGCGTTCGCCGAGGCTGATGGACTCCGAGCGGCGCTGCAGCTTCAGGGCGTGACGAATATGTGTGCGGGCTTTGCCGGTGACCACGAAGCTCAGCCAGGCCGGGTTTGGCCGTGCGCCGGGAGCGGTGACGATTTCCACCGTCGAGCCGCTTTCCAGGGCTTGCGACAACGGGGCCAGGCGGCGGTTGATGCGGCAGGCGATGCAGGTGTTGCCGACGTCGGTGTGCACCGCGTAAGCGAAGTCGACCGCCGTGGAGCCTTTTGGCAGCTCCATGATGCGGCCCTTGGGCGTGAACACGTAGACCTCGTCGGGGAACAGGTCGATCTTCACGCTTTCGATAAATTCCAGCGAGTTGCCGGCGCGTTGCTGCATTTCCAGCACGCCCTTGACCCACTGCCGCGCGCGGGCGTGGCTGCCTTTGGGCTGGTCTTCTTCGTTGGATTTGTACAGCCAGTGCGCCGCGATGCCGTTGTTGGCCAGCTCTTCCATCTCGCGGGTGCGGATCTGAATCTCGATCGGTACGCCGTGCATGCCGAACAGCGTGGTGTGCAGCGACTGGTAGCCGTTGGCCTTGGGGATTGCGATGTAATCCTTGAAGCGGCCGGGTAGGGGCTTGTACAGGTTGTGCACGGCACCGAGCACGCGGTAGCAGGTGTCGACCTTGTCGACGACGATGCGGAAGGCGTACACGTCCATGATTTCGTTGAACGCCCGGCGTTTGCCGCGCATCTTCTGGTAGATGCCGTAGAGGTGCTTCTCGCGGCCCATCACCTCGCCTTCCATGCCTTCGCGGGCCAGGCAGTGGGTGATCGACTCTTCGATCTTGTTGACGATTTCCTTGCGGTTGCCCCGAGCCCGCTTGACCGCTGTGCGGATGCGCTCGGAGCGCATCGGGTGCATGGCCTTGAAGCCTAAGTCTTCGAACTCGATGCGCATGCTGTGCATGCCCAGACGGTTGGCAATCGGTGCGTAGATTTCCAGGGTTTCCTTGGCGATGCGTCGGCGTTTTTCGCCGGACAGCACTTCCAGGGTGCGCATGTTGTGCAGGCGGTCGGCGAGCTTGACCAGAATCACCCGGATATCGCGGGCCATGGCCCTGGCCATTTTCTGGAAGTTTTCAGCTTGCGCTTCGGCCTTGGTCTCGAAGTTCATCTGGGTCAGCTTGCTGACCCCATCAACCAGTTCCGCCACGGATTCGCCGAACTGCGCGTCCAGAGCTTCTTTGGCGATACCGGTGTCTTCGATCACGTCATGCAGCATCGCGGCCATCAGGCTCTGATGGTCCATGTGCATGTCTGCCAGGATGCTCGCCACCGCCAGGGGATGGGTGACGTAAGCTTCGCCGCTGCGGCGGCGTTGGCCGTCGTGGGCTTGTTCGGCGTAGAAGTAAGCGCGGCGAACCAGATTGACCTGGTCGCCGTCGAGGTAGGTCGAAAGTCTGTCGGCGAGGGCGTCTATGCTCGGCATGGGCGTTCCCCTTGCCGATTCAGATGACCCTGCGCCTGACGACGTCGACCCGGCATAGGCTTACAGAGGCTCGTTAGCCTCTTCCTCGAATGCAGCAAACAGTGGTTCTTCTTCGACGATATCGTCTTGCGCGATAACGTCATAGCTCATCAGGCCAGCGGCGATTTCGCGCAGCGCGACTACGGTCGGCTTGTCATTTTCCCAAGCCAGCTTCGGCTCTTTGCCACCGGTAGCCAGTTGGCGCGAGCGCTTGGTAGCGAGCATGACCAGCTCGAAGCGGTTATCAACGTGATCCAGGCAATCTTCGACGGTAACGCGGGCCATGGTGTTCCTCGTAGCAAATGCGTAATAGAGCTGGGCCCAAATGGGCGAGCGGACTGGATAGTCTAAAAAATCACCGGCATTAAGGGAAGCTTTGATTTGCCGCAGCGCGATAAGTCAGACCAGTAACTCGCTGAGCAGGCCGCTGTGGCGTTGCTGTTGTGGGCCTTGCAGCAGCTGATTGGCGCGGAAAATCGCCTTCAGGTCGCTCAAGGCGTGGGCGAAGTCATCGTTGATCAGCAGGTAGTCGTATTCGACGTAGTGGCTCATCTCGCTGACGGCTTCACGCATGCGTCGCTCGATGATCTCGCCGCTGTCCTGGCCGCGATTGGTCAGGCGGTGACGCAGCGCTTCCTGGGTCGGCGGCAGAATAAAGATTGATTTGGCTTCCGGCATCAGCCGACGTACCTGCTGCGCGCCTTGCCAGTCGATCTCCAGAATCAGGTCGAAGCCTTCGCGCAGGGTCTGTTTGACCCATTCCTGCGAGGTGCCATAGAGGTTGCCGAAGACTTCCGCGTGTTCAAGAAATTCGGTCTTGTCGAGCATGGTATGGAACTGCTCGCGGCTGACGAAGTGGTAGTTCACTCCGTCCACTTCGCCTGGGCGCATGGCGCGGGTGGTGTGCGAGACGGACACGCGAATCTGCGCCTCGCTGTCGATCAGCGCTTTGACCAGGCTGGTTTTGCCCGCGCCGGACGGGGCGGAAATGATGTAGAGGGTGCCGGTGGTTATGCTCATGGATCAATCCTGGAACGCGTTGTTCGAAGAGTAGCAGCAGCGGTTTGCCTTACTCGATGTTCTGCACTTGTTCGCGCATCTGCTCGATCAGCACTTTGAGGTTTACCGCCGCCTGGGTGCTGCGGGTGTCGAAGGCCTTGGAACCGAGGGTATTGGCTTCGCGGTTGAGTTCCTGCATCAGGAAATCCAGGCGTCGGCCTGCCTGGCCGCCGGTTTTCAGCACGCGGCGTACTTCGCTGACGTGGGTGCTGAGGCGATCCAGTTCTTCGGCGACATCACTTTTCTGCGCGAGGATCACCAGCTCTTGTTCCAGGCGCTGCGGGTCCAGCTCGGCCTGCATTTCGGCGCAGCGGTCGAGAATTTTCTGCCGCTGGCCGGCGAGCATCTGTGGCACCAGTTCGCGCAGGGCGACGACTTGTTCGAGGATGCTGTCCAGGCGTTCATTGAGCAGCTTGGCCAGTTCGCTGCCTTCGCGTTCGCGGCTTTGCTTCAGCTCGTTCAGCGCTTGGCTGAACAGCGCCAGGGCGCTTTGATTGAGTGCCTGTGGGTCGGCGGCATCGGCTACCAGTACGCCGGGCCAACTGAGCACTTCCAGCGGATTGAGTGCGGCGGGCTGTTTGATCAGGCCGGCCACGCTTTCGGCGGCGGCGACCAGTTGCGCGGCGCGTTCCAGGTCGACTTGTAGGGCCTTGCCGTCATTGTCGTCACTGAAGCGCAGGGTGCACTCGACTTTGCCACGCGACAGTCCGTTGCGCAGCGCTTCACGCACCGCGCCTTCGAGGTCGCGGAAGCTTTCCGGCAGGCGCAGATGGGGTTCCAGGTAGCGATGGTTGACCGAGCGCAGCTCCCAGCTCAGGGTGCCGTTGGCACCGGCCTGCTCGGCGCGGGCGAAGGCAGTCATGCTGTGGATCATGGGGCGAACCTCGCGAAAAGTCGGAACTAAAGGCGCAGGATTGTAGCGCAGTGCGTCGGCCGCTCCCAATTCGGCACACCCGCTACGGGCTTACGGCCCTATAATGCCGAGCAGATTTTTTATTCAGAGCAGGAATTCCTAGATGAAACGTCCTAGTGGCCGCGCCGCCGATCAGTTGCGCTCGATTCACATCACCCGCAACTACACCAAGCATGCCGAGGGTTCGGTACTGGTGGAATTTGGCGATACCAAAGTGATTTGCACGGTCAGTGTCGAGTCGGGCGTTCCGCGCTTTCTCAAAGGTCAGGGCCAAGGCTGGCTGACCGCCGAGTACGGCATGCTGCCGCGCGCCACGGGCGACCGTAACCAGCGTGAAGCCAGCCGTGGCAAGCAGGGCGGCCGTACCCTGGAAATCCAGCGTCTGATCGGCCGTTCGCTGCGCGCCGCGCTGGATATGTCCAAACTGGGCGAGAACACCCTGTACGTCGATTGCGATGTGATCCAGGCCGACGGCGGTACCCGCACCGCGTCCATCACCGGCGCCATGGTGGCCCTGGTCGATGCGCTGAAAGTGATCAAGAAGCGTGGCGGCCTGAAAGGCGGCGACCCGCTCAAGCAGATGATTGCCGCCGTATCGGTGGGCATGTATCAGGGCGAGCCGGTGCTGGATCTGGACTACCTGGAAGATTCCGCCGCGGAAACCGACCTCAACGTGGTGATGACCAGCACGGGCGGCTTTATCGAAGTGCAGGGCACCGCCGAAGGCGCACCGTTCCAGCCAGCTGAGCTGAACGCCATGCTGGCGTTGGCGCAGAAAGGTATGACTGAGTTGTTCGAGTTGCAACAAGCAGCACTGGCAGACTGATTGAGCTGTACGACAAGCCCATCACGCAAGGAGAAGCACCATGAGCGACGAGTCCCAAGCGCCACAACCGATTCCCGGTCCTGAAGCCCGTCAGTGGGCCATGTTTTGCCACTTCGCGGCCTTTCTCGGGCTGGTGATTCCCTTTGGCAACCTGCTTGGGCCGTTGATCGTCTGGCAGATCAAGAAGGACCTTGATCCGTTCGTCGATGCTCAGGGCAAGGAAGCGCTGAACTTCCAGATCAGCGTGGCCCTGGCCGCGCTGCTGTGTTTCCTGCTGATGGTGGTGGTGATCGGCTTTCCGCTGCTGGTGCTGGTCAGCATCGCGGCGCTGGTGCTGACGGTTATTGCCGGGATCAAGGCTAATGAAGGCCAGGCTTACCGTTATCCCTTTGCCTGGCGCTTGGTGAAATAAGCGTTGTGCAGATAGCAAAAAATCGACGGGAGCGATTTTTAACGTCGCATCGCGACGGCCCGTAGGGTGGTGGCCAGGGATGGCGCAGCATAAAAAACCGGCGAATAGCCGGTTTTTTGTATCTGCTGATCAGGCTAGATGCTGAGCATCCAGTCGTAATCGACGATCAACGGCGCGTGCTGCGAGAAGCGCGGCTGGCGCGGCAGGCGCGCACTGCGGATGCTGCGGCGCATGCCGGGCGTGAGCAGCTGATAGTCGAAGCGATAGCCGAGGTTGAGCAGTTCAGCCTGTTCGCTGTCCGGCCACCAGCTGAACTGGTCGCCTTCACGGCTGACTTCGCGCAGCGCATCGACATAGCCCATGGTGCCAATCACTTCATCCAGCCAGGCGCGTTCCGGGGCGAGGAAGCCGGGTGATTGCTGGCAGTCGCGCCAGCTCTTCACGTCGAGCTTCTGATGCGCCACGTAGAAAGAGCCGCAATAGATGTACTCGCGGCGTTTGCGGCGCTGCTTGTCCAAATAATGGGTGAAGTCGTCCATAAACTTGAATTTCTGATTCAAGCTTTCATCACCCTGCTGCCCCGAAGGCATCAGCATGGTGGCAATACTTACTTTGTCGAAATCGGCCTGCAGGTAGCGCCCATAGCGATCGGCCATTTCAAAGCCGAGGCCGCTGATTACCGCCTTGGGTTGCAACCGCGAATACAGCGCCACGCCACCTTGGCTTGGCACTTCTGCATCGCAGGCATAGAGGAAATAGCCATCCAGTTGGAGGGCTTGGTCGTCCAGTTCAAAGGCGGAGGCGCGGGTGTCCTGCAGGCAGATGACGTCGGCATTCTGTGCTTGCAGCCAACTGAGCAAACCGCGCTCGACTGCAGCATGAATACCATTCACGTTCACACTGATGATCCGCATAAATGGCCCCCAAAATCACGTGCGTGTATGATACCCGAGCTCACCTCTATTAGCTAAATTACCTAGTAAATCCGTGCTGTCCGGGGCTTTTTCATGCAAGCGTATCAACGTGATTTCATCCGTTTTGCCATCGAGCGTGGGGTTCTGCGCTTTGGTCAGTACACCCTCAAATCCGGGCGCATCAGTCCTTATTTCTTCAATGCCGGGCTGTTTGACAGCGGTTTGGCCCTGGCGCAGCTTGGGCGTTTCTATGCTGCGGCCGTGGTGGACAGCGGTATCGACTTCGACGTGTTGTTCGGCCCGGCCTACAAAGGTATTCCCCTGGCGGCGACCACCGCAGTGGCGCTGGCCGAGCATCATCAGCGCGATATGCCCTGGTGCTTCAATCGCAAGGAAGCCAAGGATCACGGCGAAGGCGGCACCCTGGTCGGCGCAGCGCTGGCCGGTCGGGTGCTGATCATCGATGACGTGATCACCGCCGGTACGGCGATTCGGGAAGTGATGCAGATCATCCAGGCGCAGGGCGCACAAGCGGCCGGTGTGCTGATCGCGCTGAACCGCCAGGAGCGCGGTAAGGGCGAGCTGTCGGCGATTCAGGAGGTCGAGCGCGACTACGGCATGCCGGTGGTGAGCATTGTGTCACTCGAACAGGTACTGGAATATCTGGCAGAGGATGCTGAACTCAAGCAGTATCTGCCAGCGGTACAAGCTTACCGCGCCGAATACGGAATCTAACCTGCCGATAAGGTGCTGCATTGATGCATAAATCTGCCATAACCCGCTGTTCGCTGTTGCTAGGCCTACTGCTGCCGGTTGTGGCGGGGGCGGCTGAGTTGTACCGCTACGTCGATGACAAAGGCACCACGGTGCTCAGCCGTCAGGGCGTGCCGCCGGAGCACATCAGCAAGGGTTATGAAGTGCTGAATGACCAGGGCCGCGTGATCCAGGTGATTCCGCCTGCGCCGAGCCCTGAGGAGATGAAGCGCATCCTCGCCGAGAAGGCCCGCGCCAGCTCCGATGCGCAGTTACTGCGCCTGTACAGCACGCCAGACGACGTCGAGCGCGCCCGCGCGCGCAAGCTGGCCGAACTGGATGGTCTGATTGGTGTGGCGCGCGGCAACCTGCAGTCAGTGCGTACGCAGCAGGCCAATCTGCAGAGCCAGGCCGCCGAGCACGAGCGTGCCGGGCGTGCGGTGCCGGCGCATCTGTTGGCGCAGATCGATAACCAGAAGGCCGAACAGGCGCGCCTCAAGGGCGACATCCTGCGCTATCAGGCCGCGCGTAAAGAGGCGGACAGCAGCTTCAATGCTGACCGTGATCGACTCAAGGAACTGCTGGGGCGCAACCAGTAGCCTTATTGCTCGGGCGCGCAGCGCTCAAAGGCCAGAATTTTCTCTCTCAACCACGTCGGTAGCGGACTGCTGCTGCGGCTTGCGCTGTCCGCGTGCACGTAAATCACTTCGCCGGTGGTCAGTGCTTGCTCGCCGCACCAGATACCCATGGCAAAGCTCAGGCTGGAGCGGCCCAGGCGGGCGACGCGAATGCCGATTTGCAGTTGATCATCGAAGCGCGCGGGTGCCAGGTATTCCAGCACGGTCTTGATCGCGAAGAAGTCGCCACCGTCGCGGCTCAGGTCATCCGGATAGCGGATGCCCAGGGCGCGGAAGTATTCGGTGATGGCGACATCGGCGTAGGTCAGGTAGTGACCGTTGAACACGATGCTTTGCGGGTCCACTTCGGCCCAGCGCACGCGCAAGGTGTGGAAAAAGCTGAAGGCGTCGCGGGAAGGCGCGGTTGGCATGCAGTACACCTCTGGCTGGCAGTGCGGGATCGCTGAGCTTCGGTGTTGCGGCGCCCTGCTGCAAGGGGTGCAGCAGGCTATCAGGCGGCTGAATCAGCCAGGATTACCTGGCTGATTCGCATTGCAGGCAGGAGCTTAATGGCGCTTGCGGTTGCAGATCAGCGTACCCACACCGCTGTCGGTGAAGATTTCCAGCAGCACGGCATTCGGTACGCGACCGTCGATGATATGTGCGCTGGTCACCCCGCCTTGCACCGCTTCCAGGGCACAACGAATCTTCGGCAGCATGCCGCCGTAGATAGTGCCGTCGGCGATCAGGCCATCGACCTGCTCGGTGGTCAGGCCGGTGAGTACCTGGCCTTGCTTGTCCATCAGGCCGGCGATATTGGTCAGCAGCATCAGCTTCTCAGCCTTCAGCGCTTCGGCGACTTTGCCGGCGACCAGGTCGGCGTTGATGTTGTAGGACTCGCCATCCGGGCCGACGCCAATCGGCGCGATCACCGGGATAAAGTCGCCCTTGACCAGCATGTTCAGCAGGTCGATGTTGACCCCGGTGACTTCGCCGACATGGCCGATATCGATGATTTCCGGCTGGGTCATCTCCGGCGTCTGCCGGGTCACGGTAAGTTTCTTGGCGCGGATCAGCTGAGCGTCTTTGCCGGTCAGGCCGATGGCGCTGCCGCCGTGCTGGTTGATCAGGTTGACGATGCTCTTGTTGACCTGGCCGCCGAGAACCATTTCCACCACGTCCATGGTCGCGGTGTCGGTGACGCGCATGCCGTCGACAAAGTGGCTTTCGATGGACAGGCGCTTGAGCAGATCACCGATCTGCGGGCCGCCGCCGTGGACGACCACCGGGTTGATGCCCACCGCTTTCATCAACACGATGTCGCGGGCGAAGCCTTGCTTGAGTTCTTCGCTTTCCATGGCGTTGCCGCCGTATTTGATCACCAGCGTCTTGCCGACGAAGCGGCGGATATACGGCAGCGCTTCGGACAGTACCTTGGCGACGTTGGTGGCGGCATCACGTTCGAGGGTCATGCAGGGCTCCAGTAGACAATTCGCTAATCAATCAGAACGGCAGGTCGAGGTCGGGCACCGCGCTGTACAGCTGGGCGCGGAAGACTTCCTTGATCCGTTCGAGTTCTTCTTCGGTTTCCGCCTCGAAGCGCAGCACCAGCACCGGCGTGGTGTTGGAGGCGCGTACCAGGCCCCAGCCTTTGGGGTAGTCGACGCGCACGCCGTCGAGGTTGGTGATATTGCCTTCACCCCATACGCCGTCGCGTTGCAGGCGTTCGATGATGCTGAACTTGCTCTGCTCGGTGACCTGGATATTGATTTCCGGGGTGGCGATGTCGTTGGGGAAGGCGCTGAACACGTGCTCGGCGTCGCGGCGATCCTGGCTGAGGATTTCCAGCAGGCGCGCGGCGGCATAGATGCCGTCGTCGAAGCCAAACCAGCGCTCCTTGAAGAAGATATGCCCGCTCATTTCGCCGGCCAGCAGCGCGCCGGTTTCCTTCATTTTTTTCTTGATCAGCGAGTGGCCGGTTTTCCACATTACCGGGCGGCCACCGTAGCCGCTGATCAGCGGGGTCAGGCGGCGCGTGCATTTGACGTCGAAGATGATGTCGGCGCCCGGGTTGCGTGATACCACGTCCTTGGCGAACAGCATCAGCAGGCGGTCCGGGTAGACGACAGTACCGGTATTGGTCACCACGCCGACGCGGTCGCCGTCGCCGTCGAAGGCCAGGCCGATGTCGGCTTTCTCGCTTTTCACCTTGGCAATCAGATCCACCAGATTTTCCGGCTTACCGGGATCGGGGTGGTGGTTGGGGAAGTTGCCGTCGACTTCGCAGTACAGCGGAATCACCGAGCAGCCCAGCGCTTCGATCAATTGCGGGGCGATCACCCCGGCCACGCCATTGCCGCAATCGACCACCACGCGCATGGGCTTGGCCATGGCGATGTCGTCGCGGATCTGCTTGAAGTAGCGCTCCAGCACATCAACCTGTTCGACCGTACCGACACCGCTGGCCAGGTCGTTATTGTCGATGCGTGCTTTCAGCGCCTGGATCTGTTCGTTGGCCAGGGTGTCGCCGGCGATGACGATCTTGAAGCCGTTGTAATCGCGCGGGTTATGGCTGCCAGTGAGCATCACCGCCGATTTGCCGGTGAGGATATGCCCGGCGTAATACACCACGGGCGTCGGCACCATGCCGACATCGCTGACGTTACAGCCGCAATCGAGCAGGCCCTGGATCAGCTGTTGCGCCAGCTCCGGGCCGGACAGGCGGCCGTCGCGGCCAACGGCGATGTTCGGCTCGCCCTGCGCCAGGCTCTGCGAGCCGATGGCGCGGCCGATCCAGTAGGCGGTTTCGGCATTCAGGGTGCGGCCGACTACGCCACGAATGTCATAGGCGCGGAAGATGTCGGCAGGCAGCTTGGGCGCTTTCGCCTGCACGGGAGCGGGGGCCGGCTCATCGAGGCCGAGCAGGTCCTGGTCTTCGTCGAGAATATCGATGTCGAGGATATCGGTGTCCTGGAACAGTGGATCGACCATGGCGCTGGCGGGCGTCTGCATGGCGGTGACGCCTGGGTTGGCTGCGCCTGCATTGGCAGTCGGGGCGGCGGCCTGTTCAGTGGCGCGGCGCGGCATACGTGCGAGGTTCTGCGCGAGGATATCCAGGGCTGGCAGGCTCAGGCTGAACGCCTTGACGGCCTTGCCGGCGGACAGCTCCTTGAGCATCTGCCCCAGTTGCAGCACATCGTCACGCAGGTGACGTTGCAGGCTGCTCTGCAGCAGGTAGAGGCCGACAATTGCACCAGCCAGGGCCAGCAGCCCGGCAATGGCCAGCAGCAACGGCGAGAACACCGGGTTGGTCAGTGACGGGCCGGGGGTAAAGCTGACCGTCCAGTTGGGGTTGCCGGTGCTGAATGCTTGCGCGGTGCCTTGTGCGTCGCCGCGCTGGGCGAGGACCTGGGCAGCGGTGTTGTTGAACTGCTGGATCAGCTGGATCTGGCCGATTTCGGCGGGCATCACCGGCAGGCTGGCGAGCAGGCGTTCCAGATCCACGGCCAGCAGCAGGGTGCCATGCAGCGGCTCACCTTCGCTCAGGCGCAGCGGCGCGGCGCTATACACCAGCCAGCGCTGGCCGACTTTGTAGGCCTCGGGTGCGGGCGTTTGGCCGTTTTCTGCGCGGCGCAGCATGTCCAGCGCGGCGAAGTTCATCGGCGCGCTGCGGCCCATGTCCTGCACGGCCTGGCTGCGGGCGTTGAGGTGCGCGTCGACCACCCCGTGCCAGTAAGTGAGGTTGCGTTCGGCGTCGCGGATCTGATTGATGTCCTGGCTCTGCAGGGCTTGCAGCAGTTGAGGGTTGCGCGCGGCTGCCTGGGTGTCGGCGCTCAGTTGCTGCAGAGCTTTCTGCAACACGGTCGCCTGACCGCCACCCCAGGCCTGGCTGAGTTGCTGCAGCTGTTGCTGGTAGGCGCTGTTGAGCGGGCCGAACCAGAGCAGCGCACCGGCCAGGATGATGCCGACTAACGCCGCCAGCACACCCGGCAACAGGGCATTGGGGCTGTTTTTGGCCGCTTTGGCGGCAGGGGCACTGGTCAGTTGGGCGCTGGCGGTTACTCCGTCAGCGTCCTTGGCCGTGCGCTTGAAGAGTTTCATGCAGCGTCTCCTCGGCAATTCATCCTGGAATTAGATTAAGGCAATCAATGGCTACCGGAGTGGCCGAAGCCGCCTGCGCCGCGTTGGCTCTCATCGAACTGTTCAACCAGCTCGAAATGCGCCTGCACCACCGGTACCAGAATCAGTTGGGCGATACGCTCACCGATGGCGATGGTGAAGGCGCTCTGCCCACGGTTCCAGCAGGACACCATCAATTCGCCCTGGTAGTCCGAGTCGATCAGGCCGACGAGGTTCCCCAGGACGATGCCATGTTTGTGACCCAGGCCCGAGCGCGGCAGGATCATCGCGGCCAGACCGGGGTCGCCGATGTAGATCGACAGGCCGGTGGGGATCAGCACGGTTTGCCCCGGTTCCAGCACCAGGTCCTGCTTGAGCATGGCGCGCAGGTCGAGGCCGGCGGAGCCCGGCGTGGCGTAGTGCGGCAGGGGAAATTCGTTGCCCAGGCGCGGGTCGAGGATCTTGGCTTGTAAGGCGTGCATATCAGGCTCTGTGGTCGGTGAGTGCAGCGTCAGTTGCGGGCCAGGCGTTCGGCAATAAAGCTCACCAATTGGCGGGCAATCTTGCTTTTGCTGGTCTGGGCGAAACTGCTCTGCTGAAGCTCACGGTCGATGATGGTGATGGCGTTTTCTTCGCTGTTGAAGCCGATGCTGGGGTTGGCCACGTCATTGGCGACGATCAGGTCGAGGTTCTTGTCGCGTAGTTTGCGCGAGGCGTACTCCAGCAGGTTCTCGGTCTCGGCGGCAAAGCCGACGCTGAACGGCCGGTCGCTGCGACCCGCCAGGGTGGCGAGAATATCCGGGTTACGCACCATTTGCAGGAGTAGACCGTCGCCACTGCTCGGGTCTTTTTTCAATTTGTGCTGGGCGACCACTTCCGGGCGGTAGTCGGCCACGGCGGCGGCGGCAATCAGCAGGTCGCAGGGCATTGCGGCTTCACAGGCGGCGAGCATGTCGCGGGCGCTGGTGACGTTGATGCGGGTGACGCGCTCGGGTGTCGGCAGGTGCACCGGGCCGCTGATCAGGGTGACCTTGGCGCCGGCTTCGGCGGCCGCCTCGGCGAGGGCGAAGCCCATCTTGCCGGAGCTGTGGTTGGTGATGTAGCGCACCGGGTCGATGTTTTCCTGGGTCGGGCCGGCGGTAATCAGCACATGCTTGCCGGTCAGCGCCTGGTGCTGGAAGCAGTCGGCGGCGCATTGCACCAGCTGCTCGGCTTCGAGCATGCGGCCCAGGCCAACATCGCCGCAGGCCTGGCTGCCGGCGGCGGGGCCGAACAGATGCAGGCCGCGTTGGGCTAGAAGCTGGGCATTGGCCTGGGTCGCCGGGTCGCGCCACATGGCCTGGTTCATGGCTGGAGCGAGGGCGACAGGCGCATCGGTGGCCAGCACCAGGGTGGTCAGCAGGTCATCGGCGACGCCCTGGGCCAGGCGCGCCATCAGATCGGCGGTGGCCGGGGCAATCAATACCAGATCGGCCCAGCGTGCCAGTTCGATATGGCCCATGGCGGCTTCGGCCTCGGGGTCGAGCAGATCGAGGTGCACCGGATGCCCGGACAGGGCTTGCAGGGTCAGCGGGGTGATGAATTCACGACCGCCTTTGGTCATGACCACGCGCACGTCGGCGTCCTGGTCCTTGAGTCGGCGAATCAGCTCGGCACTTTTATACGCGGCAATACCGCCGCCCACGCCAACAATGATGCGTTTCCGATACAGCCGCTGCATAGGCCTGCCTTTGATAAAGATGGATATACACCGCGACGCCGACACCTCCCCAGGCCAGGCGCCGCGCAAAAGTTGGGCTACGATAGCACAGAGCCTGCAGCGGAGTAGCGCTGCCAAGCGCTTGCCAGGCTTGGCTTTGCGGCACTCGGGCGCGGCGGTTTGCCGCGCCTGGTAACACACACAAGGAGGTGTGATGAGTATTCGTGATTGGCCTGCGGCCGAGCGTCCGCGGGAAAAGCTGCTGGCTCAGGGTGCAGGCACTCTGACTGATGCAGAGTTGTTGGCGATTTTCCTGCGTACAGGTGTCGCCGGACAGAGTGCGGTGGACCTGGCGCGCCACTTGTTGGGCGATTTCGGCAGTCTGCGGGCATTGCTGCAGGCGGATTTGCCGTCGTTCAGTCAGCGCCTGGGCCTGGGGCCGGCCAAGTTTGCCCAGTTGCAGGCGGTTCTGGAGATGGCGCGCCGGCATCTGGCCGAGCAATTGCGCCGCGATTCCGCCCTGGAAAGCCCGCAGGCGGTGCGCGATTACCTAAAAGCGCTGCTACGTCATGAGCCGCATGAGGTGTTTGGCTGCTTGTTTCTCGATGCCAAGCACCGCGTACTGGCGTTCGAGGCGTTGTTTCATGGCTCCATCGACACTGCCAGCGTTTATCCCAGGCAGGTGGTTAAACGCGCGTTGGCGCATAACGCGGCGGCCTTGATCCTGACCCATAACCATCCATCCGGCGTCGCCGAGCCCAGTCAGGCGGATCGGGTGCTCACCCGTCGCCTGAAAGAGGCGCTGGAGCTGGTGGATGTGCGCGTACTCGACCACTTTATCGTCGGCGACGGTGAGCCGCTGTCGATGGCCGAGTACGGCTGGCTTTAAGGGTTTAAACGCACCTTGGCAAAATCCTGGCGACCGAATGGGCTGACCTGATAACCCTCGACCTGCTTGCGCGTCAGCGCATAGGCGGTCGGGTGGGCCAGCGGTAGCCACAGCGCCTGCTGCTGGATGATCTGCTGCGCTTCTTTATATATCTGGCTGCGCTGCGCCTGGTCGCTGGTGCTTTTGCCATCGGCGATCAGCTTGTCCAGTTGCGGGTCGCAATAACGGGCGAAGTTCAGCCCGGATTCAAGTGAGGCGCAGGCAAATTGCGGGGTGAGGAAGTTGTCCGGGTCGCCGTTGTCGCCGGCCCAGCCCATAAACAGCAGGTCGTGCTCGCCGGCTTTGGCGCGGCGAATCAGCTCGCCCCATTCGATCACGCGGATTTCCGCTTTGATGCCGACCTTGGCGAGGTCCGCCTGCAGCAACTGTGCGCCCAGGCTTGGGTTGGGGTTGAGTACGCTGCCGGTGGGGCGGGTCCAGATGGTGGTGCTGAAGCCATCGGCCAGGCCGGCCTGCTTGAGCAATTCGCGGGCTTTCTGCGGGTTGTGCGGGTAGCCGGGCAGTTCGCTGGCATAGCTCCAGGTATTCGGCGGGTAGGGGCCATTGGCGGCTTCGGCGCTGTTTTCGAACACCGCCTTGAGGTAGCTGGCCTTGTCGAACGCCAGGTTGATTGCCTGACGCACGGCGGGCTGATCCAGCGGCGGGTGCTGGCTGTTGATGCCGACGAAGGCGGTCATAAAGGCGGCGGTATGCGCGCTCTGCAGTGTGTTATCGCCGCTGATGGCCTGCACATCCTGCGGTTTCGGTGACAGGGCGATATGGCACTCGCCGCGGCGCAGCTTCTGCAGGCGCACGTTGGCGTCTGGGGTGATGGCGAACACCAGGTTGTCCACTGCAGGTTTGCCGGCGAAGTAGCTTGGGTTGGCGCCGTAACGCACGCTGGCGTCCTTCTGGAAGCGTTTGAAGACAAACGGGCCGGTGCCGATTGGCTGGCTGTTGAGGGTCTCCGGCGTGCCCGCTGCCAGCAATTGCGCGGCGTACTCGGCGGAATAAATAGAAGCGAAGCCCATGCTCAGGGTGGCAAGGAAGGTTGCGTCCGGGCGGTTAAGGTTAAAGCGCAGGCTGTGTTCGCCGGTCTTGTCGATACTCTTGATCAGGCTTGGCAGCTGCATCGACTGGGCGTGTGGATAACCACTGGGGGCGACCTTGTGCCAAGGATGCTTTGGGTCGAGCATGCGCTGAAAGCTGAACAGCACGTCATCGGCATTCAGCGGGCGGCTGGGGCTGAAATACTCGGTCTGGTGAAACTGCACGTCCGGATGCAGGGTGAAGCTGTAGCTCAGGCCGTCCGGGCTGACCTCCCAGGCCTGCGCCAGGCTCGGCTGCAGAGTGCCGCTGGTCGCGTCGAAGTCCACCAGGCGGTTCATCAACACGTCGGCCGAGGCGTTGGTGGTGGTCAGCGAGTTGTACTGCACTACGTCGAAGCCGTCTGGGCTGGCTTCTGTGCAGACGCTGAGCGTGCTGGCCTGGGCCAGGGCGGGCGCAAGAAGCGGGGCGAGCAGCAGCGGTAGGGCGGCGAGACGCATGGCAAACTCCTGAATAGCGGTGGGCGCGCTGGCGCAGGTCCTACCCTAGGCCATTAACCGGCGGCAGGGCAATCAGTCTTGGCGACGAGCGGTCGATCTGCGCGGGTGCCCTTGCTGGCTAGCCTGGACGCAACAATCGCCGGTTGGCGTCTGCCGGGTAAAGTGCGTTTAACCTTGTTGCACTGGGGGCTTTCTGGTATAAAGCAGCGCTCTTTTGTAGGGGCCCGGTTCTTGCGCTTTCAGGTACGGCCGGTAAGACCCTCGAGATACGCGGCGCTGCGCGCCAAGATTGAATAATTAGCGGCCAACCCATGCCGGGTTGGGCATGTGGTTTTAGAGGGCTGAGGCATGTCGAGAGTCTGTCAAGTTACCGGTAAGGGTCCGGTAACCGGGAATAACATTTCCCACGCAAACAACAAAACCCGTCGTCGTTTCCTGCCGAACCTGCAGCATCACCGCTTCTGGGTCGAGTCTGAGAACCGTTTCGTGCGTCTGCGCGTTTCTGCCAAAGGCATGCGTTGCATCGACAAGCGTGGTATTGACGTCGTTCTGTCCGAGCTGCGCGCTCGCGGCGAAAAGGTTTAAGGAGAAAGTCATGCGTGAATTGATCCGTTTGATCTCGAGTGCCGGTACTGGTCACTTCTACACTACCGACAAAAACAAGCGCACCACTCCGGACAAAATCGAAATTAAAAAATTCGATCCGGTTGTGCGTAAGCACGTGATGTACAAGGAAGGCAAGATCAAGTAATTGATCTGGCTCCTTGCCGAAAAAGCCCGCTTTTATAGCGGGCTTTTTCTTGCCTGCGATTTGGCTTGGTAAACCCTGGGCGATAAAAACTGGCCGGGAGCCATGTTTAACGCTGCGTAGCAACGGTCGCCAGGAATGGCAGGCAATAAAAAGCCCGCGCAAGGCGGGCGAAGGGTGACGCATGAAGAGCTATCAGTTGCTGGCTTGCTCGAAGATCACATAGACCTTGCGGCATGGCTCCAGCACTTCCCAGGTGCCGGAGAACCCGGCCGGGATGACGAAGCGGTCGCCCGCGCGCAGGGTTTTGGCGTTGCCGTCCTGGTCGCGCAGCACCGAGACGCCTTGCAGAATCTCGCAGTACTCGTGTTCGGTGTAATTGATGGTCCAGTGACCGACGCCGCCTTCCCAGATACCCGTATTGAATTGACCGCACGGGCTACCGTAGTGGTTGCGCACGCTTTGCTCGGGGTCGCCCTTGAGCACTTTCTCTGCAGCCGGACGGTAATGTTCGGGTGTGGTAGTAGCGGTGGCGAAGTCGACGATCTTTTCGATGTTCATAAGCATGTCCGGTAGGGATTGAGTGCCTGTTAAGGCCAGGCTTGTTGTCGGTCGGGGTGACGATTTCGGCAGTCTATGTTTAATAAAGCACACATAACAAGGCGGCTTTGCCAGTTTTTGTAAAAAATATTGGAAGTGTGCAAGCCTCTGGTTTAGTGTTGCCGGCAGGATTGGGTGAGCAGGTTCTTGCGGCCCCCATGCAGAATAATTGACAGCGCGTGCGGCCGACCTGCGGCGCTTTACTAGCGATAGAGGATGTTCGAATGACTAGCCTGACTCGTGCCGACTGGGAGCAGCGCGCCAACAACCTGAAGATCGAAGGCCGCGCCTTTGTTCATGGCGAGTACCGCGCTGCTGTCTCCGGGGCCACCTTCGAGTGCATCAGCCCGGTCGACGGTCGTCTGCTCGGCCTGGTGGCCAGCTGTGATCTGGCCGATGCCGAGTTGGCCGTGGCGGATGCCCGCGCCACCTTCGAATCTGGCGTCTGGTCGCGCATGGCCCCGGCGCAGCGCAAGCGCGTGATGATCCGCTTTGCCGACCTGATGGATCAGCACGCTGAGGAGCTGGCGCTGCTGGAAACCCTCGACATGGGCAAGCCGATCAGCGACGCCCTGGGCGTCGACGTACCGGGTGCCTCGCGGGCGATTCGCTGGAGCGGCGAAGCGGTCGACAAGATCTACGACGAAGTGGCGGCTACTCCGCACGACGAGCTGGGCCTAGTTACCCGCGAGCCGGTCGGCGTCGTTGCGGCCATCGTGCCGTGGAACTTCCCGATGATCATGACCGCCTGGAAGCTCGGCCCGGCCCTGGCCACCGGTAACTCGGTAATCGTCAAACCATCCGAAAAATCCCCGCTGACTGCCCTGCGCATGGCCCAGCTGGCGCTGGACGCCGGCATCCCGGCGGGCGTGCTCAACGTGCTGCCGGGTTACGGCCATACCGTCGGCAAGGCGCTGGCGCTGCACATGGATGTCGACACCCTGGTGTTCACCGGTTCGACCAAGATCGCCAAGCAGCTGATGATCTATGCCGGCGAATCGAACATGAAACGCGTCTGGCTGGAAGCGGGCGGCAAGAGCGCCAACATCGTCTTCGCCGATGCGCCGGACCTCAAAGCGGCAGCCGAAGCCGCCGCAGCGGCGATCTGCTTCAACCAGGGCGAGATGTGCACCGCCGGCTCGCGCTTGCTGGTGGAGCGGTCGATCAAAGACACCTTCATGCCGATGGTCCTGGAAGCCATGCAGGACTGGAAAGCCGGTCACGCCCTGGACCCGGACACCAAGGTCGGCGCGCTGGTCGACGCCGGCCACCTGAATGCGGTGCTCGGCTATATCGACGCCGGCCACAAGGATCAGGCCAAGCTGCTTTGCGGTGGCAAGCGCACCCTGGAAGAGACCGGCGGCGTCTACGTCGAGCCGACCATCTTCGATGACGCGCACAACGCCATGCGCATCGCCCAGGAAGAAATCTTTGGCCCGGTGCTGACGGTCATTCCGTTCGACAGCACTGAGGAAGCCATCCAGATCGCCAACGACAGCATCTACGGCCTGGCCGCAGCCATCTGGACCAGCAACCTGTCCAAGGCGCACCTGGCAGCCAAGGCCCTGCGCGTTGGCAGCATGTGGGTCAACCAGTATGACGGCGGCGACATGACTGCGCCGTTCGGTGGCTTCAAGCAGTCCGGTAACGGTCGTGACAAGTCGCTGCATGCCTTTGACAAGTACACCGAGATCAAGGCGACCTGGATCAAGCTTTAACGATAGCAGGGCGATCTCCTGGTCGTCGGCCATACGGCGTTGCGTCCTCGCTTTTAATGCTCACGTACTGCAGTACGCTGCGCTTAAAAGCTGCGGGGCGCCTGATTCGCTAGCGCTCACCCTGCGGGCCAGCCTTCGGCTGTTACTCCCGTTGGTCGTTGGTACTGGCCTTAGCCCAGAAGATCTTTTCCGGGGCGCAATCCGGTCGAGGCAGGCTGGGTAGTATTGCGATAAAGGTCCGCCCTCTCTGGGGCCGGCTCGAAAAGGGCCACACCTGCGGCCGGGTTCCTATGGAGCCCGGCCGTTTTGCATCTGCGTGCGGGTGCCGAGCGAGCCAGGGAATGGAGTGAAAAAATGAATTGGATGACCTATTTCGCCGTCAGCGCGGCAGTGGTGATCGTTGGCTTGGCGCTGGGCGTGACGCTGCCGCTGGTGTCGTTTCGCCTTGAGTCCTGGGGTTACGGCCCCTTTGCCATCGGTGTGATGGCCGGTATGCCGGCCATTGGCGTGCTGGTCGGGGCGCGTCTCACTGGGCACCTGGCCGGCTGGTTTGGCACGCCGCAGACCCTGCGCCTGTGCCTGCTGGCCAGCGCCGCCTCGGTCGCGCTGCTTAGCGTGATGCCGAGCTACCCGCTGTGGCTGTTGCTGCGTCTGCTGATTGGCATCTCCTTGACCGTGGTGTTTGTGCTCGGCGAAAGCTGGATCAATCAGCTGGTCGAGGACCGTCTGCGCGGCCGTCTGGTGGCGCTGTATGGCACCGGCTTTGCGCTCAGCCAGCTGTGCGGGCCGCTGCTGTTGACCCTGCTGGGTACGGAAAGTGACCGCGGCTTCTGGTTCTCTGCCGCGCTGCTGGTGGGCGGTAGCCTGCTGCTGTTAGGCCGCGATGGAGCGCCCAAGGTCGATGCGCAGAGTGCCTCTGGGCGTGGCATCCTGGCGTTTTGCCGCACCTCGCCGGCGATTGCCTGGGCGGTGGTGTTGTTTGCCGCGTTCGAGGCGATGGTGCTGACTCTGTTGCCGGTGTACCTGGTGCGCGAAGGCTTTGCCCAGCAGTTGGCGTTGATCATGGTCAGTGCGGTGGTGGTCGGTGATGCCGCGCTGCAATTGCCGATTGGTTGGATGGCCGACCGGGTGCCACGGCAGACGCTGTTCCGTTGCTGCGGGGTGGTGCTGTTGCTGTCGAGCCTGAGCATTCCGTCATTGCTGCATACGCCGCTGATTTGGGTGGTGCTGGTGCTGTTCGGCGCCAGTGCGGGCGGCCTGTATACCCTGTCGCTGATTCTGGTCGGCCAGCGCTATCGCGACGATGCGCTGGTGCGCGCCAATTCGCATATTGCCTTGCTCTGGGGCGCGGGTTGTCTGCTCGGGCCGCTGTCGACCGGTGCCGCCAGTCAGTGGGTTAGCGGCCATGCGCTGCCGATCCTGATGGCGATTGGCGCGGCGCTGTTTGTCTGGCTGGCGTTTCAGCGTGGGGCCTTTGCCAGCCCGCTGGCGAGCACGGGGGGCAGCAGCTAGGGTTTCCTCCAGATCCATTCGCCGGGAAGTCGATCATGTTCAGCAGAATCCTTGCACTATTTTTGAGCCTGGTGGCGGGGGTGGCCGCTGCCGGCGATCTGCCCGGTAGTGCCGACCACCCGGCTATTGCCCGCTACGACGGGGCGGAAATCTATGCCTATGAGGTTCAGGCCTTTACTGACTGGCGCTTTATCAAGGGCGCAGCCACGGTCTATGGCGGCCTGCAGAAAAACCTTGATGCCAGCGAGGTGCTGGAGGGCAAGCTGACCCGGCTTGGCTACCGTGCGCCCCCCGAGCGCACGCCGTTGGAGATTTTCCGCAACTATCAGCAGGCCCTGGCCGACGCGGGCTTCGAGACGCTGTTCGCGTGTGCGCGTGAGGAGTGCGGCGGGCGCAATTTCAACCATGCGATCACCCTGGACATGCACTTACGTGAGTACCACCAGGATCAGCGTTACCTGTATGCCCGGCTCAAACGGCCCGAGGGCGACCTGTATGTCGCGCTCTATGTCATCCTCAATCAGGCCGGGGGTGGGCCGAACAAGGGCCGCAGCCTGATTCGGCTGGATGTGCTGGAGCGCAAGGCCATGGAGCAGCGCATGGTGGTGATTGAGGCGCCGGCCATGCAGGTGGATATCGATGCCAAGGGCAAAGTGGCGCTGTACGGGATCTTCTTCGACTTCGATCAGGCCAGCATGCGCGCCGACTCCGCCGCGCAGCTGGAGGAAATCACCAAACTGCTCAAGGCCAGCCCGGTGCTCAAGGTGCTGGTGGTCGGTCATAGCGACGGCAAGGGCGCGCTGGACTACAACCGCGAGCTGTCGCAACGGCGCGCGCAGTCCATCGTCAAGGCGCTGGTCGAGCAGCACGGCATTGCCGGCGAACGCCTGACGGCTGTTGGGGTGGGCATGGCGGCACCGTTGGCCAGCAATCGCAGCGAGGAAGGCCGCGCGCTTAACCGTCGCGTCGAGCTGGTCGAGCGCTCCGAGTAGCGCGCTCAGTCTGACCCTGGTGCCAACTGCTGCTCGGCGAGTAGTGCGGCCACGCATTCGCCAACCTGACGAATCGCCTGTTCAAGTTCCGGGGTGGGTTTGCCGGCGTAGTTGATGCGCAGGCAGTTGCGGTATTTGCCGGCGGCGGAAAAGATGCTGCCGGGGGCGATCTGGATGGCGTGTTGCAGCAATTCGCGGTTCAGGCGCTGGCTGTCGAAACCGGTCGGCAGTTCAAGCCACAGCATAAAACTGCCCTGCGGCCGGCTGACCCGCGTGCCGGTCGGGAAGTAGCGGCTGATCCAGTCGATCATCAGGTCGCGCCCGCGCTGATACTGGGCGCGCATGCGTCGCAGGTGCGGCTCGTAATGGCCGGCTTCCAGGTATTCGGTGATGGCCAGCTGGGGCAGCTGGGCGGTGCTGCCGGTTCCCATGTATTTCATGTGCAGCACGCGATCCAGGTAGCGCCCCGGGGCAATCCAGCCGATGCGCAGGCCAGGTGCCAGGGTCTTGGAAAACGAGCTGCAGAGCAGCACGCGGCCATCCTCGTCGTAGGATTTGATGCTGCGTGGGCGCGGGTAGCTGTAGGCCAGGTCGCCGTAAACGTCATCCTCGATAATCGCCACGTCATAGCGCTGCGCCAAGGCCAGCAGGGCGCGCTTGTTGGCATCGGGCATGATGTAGCCCTGCGGGTTGTTGCAGGTCGGGGTCAGCTGGATGGCCTTGATTGGCCATTGCTCCAGTGCCAGTTCGAGCGCTTCCAGGCTGATGCCGGTGATCGGGTCGGTGGGCAACTCCAAGGCCTTCATGCCAAAACCCTTGAGCGCCTGCATCACGCCGTGAAAGCTCGGCGAATCCACCGCAACGATATCACCGGGCTCACAGATAGCGCGGATCGCCGCCGACAGCGCCTCGTGGCAGCCGGTGGTGACGATAATCTCCTCGGGTGACAGGCTGCAGCCGGAGTCGAGCATCAGCCGCGAGATCTGTTCACGCATGCCCAGGTGGCCGTAAATGCAGCCGTAGGTCAGGCTGCTGGCGTCCTGGCGGCGGCTCAGGCGTGATAGCGAGCGCAGCAGCGGTTTCAGCGTCGGGCTGTCGATATCCGGTCGGCCTCGACCGAGTTGCAGCAGGCCTTCCTGCCCCGGCGGTCGGCTGATCAGCTCCAGCACCTGATCCCACTGCGAGACATCCACCGGGCGCTGGGCCATGCGGCTGACCATCGGCAGCGCCGGCTGGTGGCGCGCCTGGGGCACAAAGTAGCCGGACTTGGGCTTGGGTGTGGCCAGGCCCTGATCTTCCAGGTGGCGATAGGCTTGCTGCACCGTGCTCAGGCTGACGCCATGTTCCAGGCTGAGGGCGCGCACGGAGGGCAGGCGATCACCGGGACGATACAGGCCCTGCTCGATGCGGGTGCCGAGCAGTTCGGCCAGATTGATATAGAGCGTCATAACAGTTGCCTCGCAATTTCTCTGTGTGGTGCGCAAAGCCAGTACAGATCGACGATAAATCCACCATTCAGAGCTTATTCGCTGAAATCTGTATGGATTTAAAATTACATTTTTGCATCTGTCATGCTTTTTCCGTCTCGCCCATGATGATCTCCCATCAGGCTTACGGGCAGGAGCAGGCGATGAACGGTTTAAGTGATGTCAGGCTGAGCATGAAAGCAGACGAATTGCAGCAGGAGTCCGCTGTCGGGCATCTGTATGCTCGTACGGGTGGGATTAAACCAGCTGTACGCCGCTGGAACGCATTCTGGCTGCGACTGACAACCCGCCGGGCGTTGCTGACGCTGACCGATGAGCAGCTCAAGGATATTGGCCTGAGCCGCGAACAGGCCCGGCGCGAGGCGTTTCTGCCGTTCTGGAAGCTGTAAGGGGAGTGCGCAGCAGGCTTTGCGGCCTGCTGCGCAGGGCAATCAGACCAGCTCTTTCATCCGATGCCAGAGCATGCCCAGCGCTAACAATGGTGAGCGCAGGTGTTTGCCGCCAGGGAAGGTCATGTGTGGCACCTTGGCGAACAGGTCGAAACCGCTGCTGGCCTGGCCGGCGATGGCCTCGCCGAGCAGCTTGCCGGCCAGGTGCGTGGCATTCACGCCGTGGCCCGAGTAGGCCTGGGCGTAATACACGTTGGGCTGTTCCTTGAGGCGGCCGATCTGCGGCAGGCGGTTGGCGCCGATGCCGATCATGCCGCCCCACTGGTAGTCGATCTTCACGTCTTTCAGGTGCGGGAAGACTTCCAGCATTTTCGGCCGCATATAGCCGGCGATGTCTGCAGGATCGCGACCGGAATAGTGGCAGGCACCGCCGAACAGCAGGCGGCGGTCGGCGGACAGGCGGTAGTAATCCAGGGCCACGCGCTGGTCGCACAGCGCCATATTCTGCGGAATGATCGCCCGCGCTTCGGCTTCGGACAGCGGTTCGGTAGCAATCACATAGCTGCCGGCGGGCAGTACCTTGCCGCCCAGGTTGCTGTTCAGGCCATTCAGGTAGGCGTTGCAGCCGAGCACCAGGGTGGCTGCGCGCACCACGCCCTGGGCGGTGTGCACCTTGACCTCGCTGCCGTAGTCGATGCGCGTCACTGCCGAGTTCTCGAACAGCTGCACGCCCAAGCTCTGCGCCGCAGCGGCTTCGCCGAGGGCCAGGTTGAGCGGGTGCAGGTGGCCGGAACCCATGTCGATCATGCCGCCGACGTAGCGGTTGGAACCGACCACTTCGTGCACCTGCTCCGGTTGCAGCAGGCGCATTTCATGGCGGTAACCCAGCTGCTTGAGCTCGGCCATGTCTTCGGCGAAGTCGGCGAGGTGGCTGGGTTTGTTGGCCAGGTCGCAGTAGCCCCAGGTCAGGTCGCAGTCGATGTTGAACTGCTCGATACGCTGGCGGACGATTTCCACCGCTTCCAGGCCCATCAGTTTCAGCTCGCGCACGCCTTGCGCACCAATCACCGATTCGAACTGCTCAACGCCATGGCCGACGCCGCGAATCAGTTGGCCGCCGTTGCGCCCGCTGGCGCCCCAGCCGATTTTGTGCGCCTCCAGCAGCACCACCGAAAGGCCTTTTTGCGCCAGTTCGATGGCCGTGTTAACGCCGGAAAAGCCGCCGCCGACAATGCACACATCGGCGCGCAGCTCACCGCCCAGGGCAGGGTACTCGAGCTGGCGATTGGCGCTGGCGGCGTAATAGGAGTTGGCGTGCTGGCTGTTGTGAACCGGCTGGTGAACGCGGGCGTTCATGTGTGGAATCCTGATTATTGTGTTTGGAAAATTTTACGAAGCATAAGCGTGGGATTTGCCAAACGCCAAGAGGCAATCGCGAAATAAGCGGATTTTCGTCGGCTGGCTCGCGCAGCCACCGCGATCCAGCCCGCTGCGCGGTTACTATGCCGGCCTGTGTTTCAGGATCACGCCCATGAGTTGCACCAGCCGCAAGATCGACCAGCTGCGTTTGCAGATTCCCAGTTTCGCCTGCGTGCCGGGTTGCCATGATTGCTGTGGCCCGGTCACCGCGTCATCCGAGGAGATGTCGCGGCTGCCGGTGAAAAGCGATGCCGAGCATGACGCCGCGCTAGCCGAGTACAACTGCGTACACCTAGGGCCACAAGGCTGCACGGTGTATGACCAGCGCCCGCTGATCTGCCGCCTGTTTGGCACCACGCCGAGCCTGCCGTGCCCGCGCGGCCAGGGGCCGGAGCAGATGATTGAGCCTGCAGTGGAAAAGCAGGTGCATCAGCTGATTGCGACTACCCGCCAGGTGCTGGTGTAGGTTGGGTCGGGCCACGTTGGTCGGGCCACGTTGGTTGAGCGTAGCGAAGCCCAACAAGGGAGTGCGCAGCGCTCCGCCCGACTATCTTGTTTATACCTCGTTGGGCTTCGTCGCAGGCTCCTCAACCCAACCTACTCAGCAATCGGTAGGCTCAGGCTCTCTTTCACTTCTTCCATGACGATATAGCTCTTCGACTCACGCACGTGCGGCAGCTTGAGCAGGATGTCGCCGAGCAGCTTGCGGTAGCTGGCCATCTCGTTGATCCGCGCCTTCACCAGGTAGTCGAAGTCGCCAGACACCAGGTGGCATTCGAGTACGTGCGGCAGTTTCAGCACGGCGCGGCGGAACTCCTCGAAGGTGTCGCCGGACTTGTAGTCCAGGCTGATCTCGACAAACACCAACAGGCTGGCCTTGAGCTGCTGCGGGTTGAGCCGGGCGTGGTAGCCCATGATGATCCCCTCGCGCTCAAGACGACGGACACGCTCGGTACAAGGCGTGGTCGACAGGCCGACCCGTTCGCCCAGCTCGGTAAAGCTGATGCGCCCATCTTCCTGCAGGATGCGCAGGATGTTGCGGTCGATCTTGTCCAGTTCGCGGCGGCTTTGATGCTGGGTGCGCATGGTGGATACCCCTCTACAGAAGGCGATATTGCCAAGAATTGTCGCCAAATATAGCTATTTATATAGTGAAAAGCACTGCTGATCTCTTCCTATACTGCGCTCAATTGTGATCTCAAGAATTATCCGTCGCGCATTGTCGCGGCGAGGAGAGCGGCATGCGGGTTCTGGTTCTCGGTAGCGGTGTGATTGGTACAGCCAGTGCGTATTACTTGGCGCGTCAGGGCTTTGAAGTGGTGGTGGTCGACCGGCAGCATGCCCCGGCCATGGAAACCAGCTTCGCCAACGCCGGTCAGGTGTCCCCTGGCTACGCCTCGCCATGGGCGGCGCCGGGTGTGCCGCTGAAAGCGATCAAGTGGCTGCTGCAAAAGCACGCGCCGCTGGCGATCAAGGCCACCGCCGATATCGACCAATACCTGTGGATGGCGCAGATGCTGCGCAACTGCACCGCCAGCCGTTACGCGGTGAACAAGGAGCGCATGGTGCGCCTGTCCGAGTACAGCCGCGACTGCCTCGACGAACTGCGTGCGGAAACCGGTATCGCCTATGAAGGCCGCAGCCTGGGCACTACCCAGCTGTTCCGCACCCAGGCGCAACTGGATAACGCGGCGAAAGATATCTCCGTGCTGCAGCAATCTGGTGTGCCCTATGAAGTGCTCGACCGCGCTGGCATCGCCCGCGTTGAGCCGGCCCTGGCCGCCGTTACCGACAAACTGGCCGGCGCGCTGCGTCTGCCCAACGATCAGACCGGCGATTGTCAGCTGTTCACCAGCAAGCTGGCCGAGATGGCCAAGGCGCTGGGTGTGGAATTCCGTTTCGGTCAGGACATTCAGCGCATCGACGCCGTGGGCGATCGGGTCAATGGCGTGTGGATCGACGGCAAGCTGGAAACCGCCGACCGCTACGTGCTCGCCCTCGGCAGCTTCAGCCCGCAACTGCTCAAGCCGTTGGGCATCAAGGCGCCGGTGTACCCGCTCAAGGGTTACTCGCTGACCGTGCCAATCACCAATGTGGCGATGGCGCCGACTTCGACCATCCTCGATGAAACCTACAAGGTGGCGATCACCCGTTTCGACAACCGCATCCGCGTCGGCGGCATGGCCGAGATCGCCGGTTTCGACCTAAGCCTCAACCCGCGTCGCCGCGCCACCCTGGAAATGATTACCGCCGACCTCTACCCGCAGGGCGGCGATCTGCGCCAGGCCGAATTCTGGACCGGCCTGCGTCCGGCCACTCCGGATGGCACGCCGATTGTCGGGGCCACCGGCTTGCGCAATTTGTTCCTCAACACCGGTCACGGCACACTGGGCTGGACCATGGCCTGCGGCTCCGGTCGCCTGCTTGCCGATCTGATGGCGAAAAAGCGCCCGCAGATCAGCGCCGAAGGCCTGGATATTTCCCGTTACAGCCGTTCCCAGGAGAGTCATAAGCATGTCAGTACAGCGCCTGCACACTGAAAGTCGTTACAGCGAAATCGTCATCCATAACGGCACGGTCTACCTGGCCGGGCAACTGGCGGACGACTACAGCGGCGACATCGTGCAGCAAACCCGCGAAACCCTGGCCAACACCGACCGCATGCTGGCCGAGGCCGGCAGCGACAAGTCGAAGATCCTCTCCGTGACCATCTACCTGAAGGACATGGATCGCGACTACGCCGGCCTCAATCAGGTCTGGGATGCTTGGGTCGCGCCAGGCGCGGCGCCTGCACGGGCCTGCGTCGAGGCGAAGATGTACAAGCCTGAGGTGCTGGTGGAAATGATGATCGTGGCCGCCCTGTAAATCGGCCCGTCCCGTTTGCGATAAGTGTTTGCCCGGCCATCACCCCGGGCTTTTTTATAGCCTGAAAACTGCTGATAGCCGAGAACATCATGCGTCCTGCCCGTGCTCTGATCGACCTGCAAGCCTTGCGTCACAACTACCAACTGGCCCGCGAGGTCAGCGGCGCGCGCGCCCTGGCGGTGATCAAGGCGGATGCCTACGGCCATGGCGCGGTGCGTTGTGCTCAGGCGTTGCAGGAGCAGGCCGATGGTTTTGCCGTGGCCTGCATCGAGGAAGCGCTGCAGCTGCGCGAGGCCGGCATTAGCGGGCCAATTCTGTTGCTGGAAGGGTTCTTCGAGGCCGACGAGTTGCCGCTGATCGAGCAGCACGACCTCTGGTGTGTGGTGCATTCACTGTGGCAGCTGGAAGCGATTGAGCGCAGCGCTGTGCGCGGCCCGCTGACGGTCTGGTTGAAGATGGACAGCGGCATGCACCGCGTCGGCCTGCACCCGGCCGATTATCAGGCGGCCTACCAGCGCCTGCTGGCCAGTGGCAAGGTGGCGAAGATTGTTCTGATGAGTCACTTCGCCCGTGCCGACGAGCTGGATTGCCCGCGCAGTGCTGAACAGTTGGCCGTGTTCCAGCAGGCGCGCCAGGGCATTGTCGCCGAGGTCAGCCTGCGCAACTCGCCTGCCGTATTGGGCTGGCCGAGCGTGCCGAGCGACTGGGTGCGCCCTGGCATCATGCTTTACGGCGCCACCCCGTTCGAACAGGCGCAGGCAGTGGCCGCGCGGCTGCAACCGGTAATGACTCTGGAATCGAAGATCATCAGCGTGCGCGAACTGCCGGCCGGCGAGCCGGTGGGCTATGGCGCGCGCTTTGTCAGCGAGCGGCCGACCCGTGTCGGTGTGGTCGCCATGGGCTATGCCGACGGCTACCCACGTCATGCACCGACGGGTACGCCAGTGGCGGTGGACGGCCAGCTGACCCGCCTGATCGGCCGCGTGTCGATGGACATGCTCACCGTCGATTTGACCGATCTGCCGCAAGCGGGCCTGGGTAGCCGGGTCGAACTCTGGGGTAAACAGGTGCTGGCCAGCGATGTGGCCGCCCAGGCGGGCAGCATTCCCTATCAGCTTTTCTGCAACCTGCGCAGGGCGCCGCTGCTCTATCTCGGGGCTTAGAGTCTGTTCAAAGGCTGCTGCGCGTCGGCCCTGCTGCGTTAAAAACAGGCTCGGACTGCTCATTTACAACCCGTAAAGTCGCCCGCGACTCCGACCGTTCCTCGCCTGTTTTGATCAGCCGGAGGCTGTTACTGGCGTAGCGCCTTGCATGGTTCTGGCTCGCGAGCCCTTGAATAGGCTCTAACACGCACGCTGTAGACGAGTTTGAACGCGAGTGTTGTAAATTCCGAACGCTATGCCATGATACGGCGACTTTTCTGTATCTATCCCAAGGGGGACTCCAGCATTGGACGTCGGTGTACGCCTGCAATCCATTCGCAAACTCAAAGGCCTTTCCCAGCGTGAACTCGCCAAGCGGGCGGGCGTCACCAACAGCACCATTTCGATGATCGAGAAGAACAGCGTAAGCCCTTCGATCAGTTCGTTGAAAAAGGTGTTGGCGGGTATCCCCATGTCGCTGGTGGAGTTCTTCTCCCTGGATGTGGAGCAGGATAGCCAGGCTCAGGTGGTCTATCGCGCCGCCGAACTCACCGATATCTGCAGCGGGGCCATTACCATGAAGCTGGTGGGCAAGGCGCATCCGAGCCGAGCCATTTCCTTCCTTGATGAAACTTACCCCAGCGGTACCGACACCGGCGACGAAATGTACGCCCACGAGGGTGAAGAGGCCGGCATGTTGGTTGAAGGCAGGCTGGAGCTGACCGTCGGTGATGAGGTGTTTATCCTCGAACCGGGCGACAGCTACTACTTCGAGAGCAGCAAACCGCACCGTTTCCGTAATCCGTTCGAGCAGCCAGCGCGGCTGATTAGCGCAACTACGCCGGCCAATTTCTAAATAACCCTGCGACAATATGGGTTGTTTCGGCGGCAGCGGCTTGCCGTTATACTGTCGCCCGCTCGCGAAACCGTGGCCGCGAGCGTGACTAGCCACGAAGAGGGTGTACCGTGAACCTGATTAAAAAGCTCCTGGTAGCACCGGCTACCGTTTTGGCTCTGTGGGCAGTGACTGCTCAGGCCACGACCGACGATGCCATTGCCGAGCGACTGAAGCCGGTCGGCCAAGTCTGTGTGATGGGTGAAGAATGCAAGGGCGTGGGTGCTGTAGCAGCCACAACTGGCGGCGGTGCGCGTACTGCCGATGACATCATTGCCAAGCACTGCAGTGCCTGCCACACCCCAGGCATCCTGGGTGCGCCGAAAATTGGCGACACTGCAGCCTGGAAAGAGCGCGCAGACCACCAGGGCGGCCTTGACGGCATCCTGGCCAAGGCGATTTCCGGTATCAACGCCATGCCGCCAAAAGGCACCTGCGCGGATTGCTCGGACGACGAGCTGCGTGAAGCGATCCAGAAGATGTCCGGCCTGTAATACGCCTGACTCTGCTGTAAAAAAGCCGCCTATTTAGGCGGCTTTTTTGTGTCGGCGTCTTATCGGTATTCCAGCCAGTTTGCGCAGATATGGGCGCATCAGCAGTGCCAGCAGGCTAAACGTAGCGAATAACGCCAGCGGGCCTTGCAGCAGATACCAGGCGCTGGAGCCGAGTTTCTCGCTGAGCATGACAGAGGTAAGTGACATGCATATTGGGGCTAGCATGCCTGTCAGCCACTGCCACTCAGGGTGTTTCAGGCTGAATGCATAGGTCGCCAGAAACAGGCCGCCCAGCACCGCGTTAGCGCCTAGCAGAAGCAGTAAGGGCGGGGCCGTCGCCAGGCTCACAGCCAGCAGGCCGAGCAACCCGCCAGCAATCCAGGGCATCTTGTCGAGGGTCTTGGCAGCATGCTTGCGCACGTGCGTAGTCGCCTTTTGGTAATCACGATCCATGTGTGTGCCCCATTTAATCAATAAAACTGACCTGACCATCCTTAAGTGAATCAATGCGCGCCAGCGACTCGACCCGATAGCCCTGCGCATCCAGTTCGGCGCGGCCGCGCTGGAAGGACTTTTCGATCACCACGCCAATGCCGGCGATGCTGGCGCCGGCCTGGCCGATCAGGTCGATCAGCGCGCGTGCGGCATGGCCGTTGGCCAGGAAGTCGTCGATCAGCAGCACGTGATCCTTGGCGTTCAGGTGCTTGGCCGAAATGGCCAGGGTGCTTTCGGTCTGCTTGGTGAAGGAAAACACCTTGGAGATATACAGGTCGTCCTTGAGCGTCAGCGACTGGTACTTGCGCGCGAAGATCACCGGCACGCCCAGCTCCAGGCCTGCCATCACCGCCGGGGCAATGCCCGAGGCTTCGATGGTGACGATCTTGGTGATGTTCTGGCCGGCGAAGCGCTGGGCAAACTCATGGCCGATCTGCTGCATCAGCGCCGGGTCGATCTGGTGATTGAGAAAGGCATCAACCTTGAGCACCTGCTCCGAGAGCACGGTGCCTTCATCGCGAATCTTCTGTTTTAGCGCTTCCACGCGGTTACCCTCGTTGTTCTAGTGTTTTGCCTAGGATGGGTGATAACCCATCGCAGCGGTTGATGGGTTATCACCCATCCTACGGTCTGCGCTGTAGGTTGGGTTGAGACGCGCAGCGGCGAAGCCCAACATTGGTGGCCGCATGGCATGTCACTCGCCTTGTTGGGCTTCGTTCCTCAACCCAACCTACATCGTGATTGATCAATTATCCCTGGAGGCCACACCACGGGCGCGCCGCTACGCGGCTATTTCTTCAGCATGGCGCGCATATTGGCCAGTGCCGAGTTGCCGGTAGCAGCCTTGACCTCGGGTGGGGCGTCTTCCAGGCCTTCCCAGATTAGATCCTCAGGCGGCAGTTCATCGAGAAAACGGCTCGGTGAGCAGTCGATAATTTCGCCGTACTGTTTGCGCTTGGCAGCGAAGGTCATAGTCAGGTTGCGTTTAGCGCGGGTGATGCCGACGTAGGCCAGGCGCCGCTCTTCTTCAACCGTATCGGCCTCGATGCTGGAGCGGTGCGGGAGGATTTCCTCCTCCACGCCGAGGATATACACCGACGGATATTCCAGGCCCTTGGAGGCATGCAGGGTCATCATCTGCACGCCTTCGGCGCCTTCCTCTTCTTCCTGTTGGCGTTCCAGCATATCGCGCAGCACCAGCTTGCCGATGGCGTCCTCGATGGTCATGTCGCCGTCTTCGTCGCGCTCCAGGGTGTTCTTCAGCGCTTCGACGAGGAACCAGACGTTGCCCATGCGCGCGTCGGCGACCTTGTCGTTGGAGGCGTTCTGCCGCAGCCAGTTCTCGTAGTCGATGTCCATGACCATGCTGCGGATCGCCGCAATCGGGTCGTTCTGCGCGCATTCCTGGCGCACCCGGTCCATCCACTTGGTAAAGCGCGCCAGGCGTTCGGTATAGCGCGCATCCAGTTGCTCACCCAGGCCGATTTCGCCGGCGGCGGCGTACATGCTGATCTTGCGGCTGGTGGCGTAGTTGCCGAGTTTTTCCAAGGTAGTCGAGCCGATCTCGCGGCGCGGTACGTTGATCACCCGCAG
>NZ_JAUYGD010000086.1 GCF_030690725.1 Pseudomonas sp.
CCATGGTGCGCCTGTGGCGCTGGCACGCGCTGGAGGAAACCGAGCACAAGGCGGTGGCCTTCGACGTGTACAACCAGGTCTGCGGCAGCCGCAAACTGCTGCGCCGGGCGATGATCATGGGCACCTTCTTCTTCGTGCTCGACACCACTCGTGGCCTGGCGCATATGCTCAAACAGGACGGCCTGCTGTGGAACTGGCGCGTATGGCGCGACGGGATTCAGTGGATGTGGGGCAAGGAAGGCGTGTTCCGCCCGCTGATCAGCACCTACCGCGACTTCTTCAAGCCCAACTTCCACCCCTGGGAGCACAACAACCTGGAGCTGCTCTACCAGACCCGCAGCGAATTTGATGCGCCGACGCAGAGCCAGGCGGCCTGAGGCGGACACTCAGGCAAAACGACAAGGGAGCCGTATGGCTCCCTTTTTAGTGTGCGTCAGCATTTCTGTAGCCCGGATGTAATCCGGGGAAATTTCCCGTCAACCAACCCGCTCCCGGATTGCATCCGGGCTACGCCCCGCTCCTCCTGAAGCTGCGGGCCACGGCGCAACCGCAGCCCGCATATCCAAAAATCACCCCTGAAGAAAACGCAGGGTATCGGCCGCGCTTTGCTGTGGGATTTCTTCCATCGGAATATGTCCAACACCTGGGTAGGTTTTTACCTGAATCCCCGGCAGGTCACGCTGCCACAGCGGCACGTGCTTGGGCGAAATCCAGCGATCACGCTCGCCCCACAGCAGCAAGGTTGGCGCCTGAATCTGTGCGACACGTGCCGAAGTGCCATGCAACTCTTCCTTATTGACCTTGAGCAGCACGCGGAAGATATCCATCATTGCCCGGCGATTGCCCGGCCGCCGCGTCAGGTCGTTGTAGCGGTCCACCACTCCCGGTTTGATCCGCGCCGGCTCGCCGTAGACTTCCTTGATGCCCTGAGCAATCAATGCGCGCGGCATCCACAGTGGCATGGCCACGGTGGCACCGGGCAAAGCGGCAGCGGCAATCATCCACGGCACCTTGTGCATGTGATAACCGGCCGGGTCGATCAGCACCAGCTTCTCCACCCGTTGTGGCTGCGCCAGGGCAAAATTCCAGGCGATATAACCGCCCAGTGAGTTGCCGACAATCGACGCCTTGCTCACGCCCAGGTAGTCGAGCAGCAGACCGAATACCTTGATCATCCGCTCGGCGGAATACACGCCATCACGGGCCGGGCCGGTGAGGCCGAAGCCCGGCACATCGAAGCGGATCACCCGGTAATCGGCGGCAAAAGCTGGCAACCAGTCATCCCAGGTGTGCAGCGAAGCCACTACACCGTGGATCAATACCAACACCGGTTTGTCGCGACTGCCCTCATCGCGGTAGTGCAGATTGAAGCCGTCGAGTTCGATATAACGCGAGCCATTGGCGGCGTTGCCATAGCGCGCCTTGAGGCTTTCCAGCGGCAAAGCGCCGAAGCCCAGGCGGGCAAAACCAGCCGCCAGTGGCGGCATCAGCGGAAGACTGGAAGCAGACATGCAGGCACCTCTAGATTGTTGTTATGGGAAAGACGCATTCGGCCTATCAGAGCATGTCCACTTGAACCTGACGCCTAACCTAGGTTGAGCTGGGCGCAGGACACAGCGAGGCAATCAGCAGCTCGCTGAGCACGCGCTTGGCCTGTTCGATTTCCGCACGGCTGGCGGCGCGGCCGAGCAGTTCCAAGGAGGCCGCCTCCATGGCCCAGATCAGCGCACGATAGGTCAGCGGCTCGGCGGCCTGGGTCGCGCCATGCAGACGTTCGGCCAGCAACCGCGCCATCTCGGTATGCGCCCGCTGCCGGTGGGCGGCCAAAGGTGAATCGGCGCGCAGGGCTTCTTCCTGCATCAGGCGGATAATCGGCCCAACTGCCAGGTGATAGTCGAAGTAGCGCCCGACCATGCCCTGCAACCAGGCCTGTGGGCTGCCGGCGATGCTCTGCATTTCACTAAAGCGCGACAGCAGCAGGGACACCGCCGTCTGGTAGATGCCTTCGAGCACCTGCATCTTGTTCTCGAAGTATTTGTAGAAGGTGCGCCGCGACACATTGGCCGCCGCCAGCAGGTCATTCACTGTGGTGTCGGCCAGGCCCTTGCGGGCAAATACCGGAATTGCCGCCAGCTGAATATTGGTGCGCTGCAGATGGCCGATCAGCGGCCCGTCGCCGTCCTGTTCCTGCTGCTGGGCCACCGCGCCGTAACCGCCGAGGTCTTCAAATACCGCGCGAACGGCACCCAGTTCTGCCGAGGCCTGCTGCATTGCACGTTTCCCAACCAAGGCGCGGGTGACGCGAGCCGCCAAGCTGGTTACGCTGAGCCACGCCATCGCCGCAGGATTATTGTTGTGCTGACCACGCTAACACGCCGCCCTTACCTACCGCTGGCCATCCTTTTGCTGGTTCTGCTGTCGCCTGTGCAGGCTGCTGAACTGTTCTATCTCGGGCAGAAGATTCCCGATATCCACAAGCCCTGGAACAGTGCCGACTACCAACAACTGCTGGAGGCGCTGAACAAGGTCGACAGCACCCAGCTCAACGCCCTGCCCCGGCGTAGCGGCGAGTTCACCGGGCCGATCTACCAGCGCATGGTCAGTGAAGAGAATTTCCGTCCTCAGCTCAACATTTACGCCCCCCTTGAACTACGGCAGAACGAAGCCCGCGAAGCGCTGTTTCGCCTTAAGGAGCTGATGCGTCTGTATTTTGATTTTCGCGCCGTGCAACAGCCCTATGCCGCCGAGGCGCTGGGGCTGATGAGTTATTCACTGCGCCAGCAGGCGGTGCTGTTCACCCTGACCACCGAATTCTGGATGACCCTCTCGGAAAGCGAGCAAAGCAACCCGGTACGCCTGCAAGGCCTGCATGAAACCAAGGCCGCGGCGGCCATGCTCACCTCCAGCGCACTGGATTACCTGGGCCTGACCAAACAATTTGGCCGTGAAGAACTGGTGCTCTACAGCGCCGAGCTGAGCAAACAGCTGCCAGAGCTGTTTATTCATTTGAGTGGGGAGGTGCGTGAAACCCTGCTGCAACGCGTCGAGCAACTGGCGCAGCAGCATGCCTACGCAGAAGTGCAGGCGAACATGCGCGAACTGCAGCCAGTGCTGCTGAGCATTCAGCAGGATGTTCAGGAGAAGCTCGCGGCCGCCGCAGCACAACCGCGCAAGGCACCTACGCGTAGCCTCGATCTGGCTGTACCCGTTGAGTCAGCGCAATAGACCCAGGCTCTTGGCCCGCGCCACGGCCTGGGTGCGCCGTTCCACCCCAAGCTTGCTATTGATGTGCCGGGCGTGGGTTTTCACCGTGTGCAGGGAGATAAACAGGCTGTCACTGATTTCCTGGTTGGAGCAGCCTTGGGCGATTAATTGCAGCACGGACAATTCACGCGAACTCAACGCATCGACCACTCCCGCGTAATCGTCTTGGCTGACGACGTTCGCTGACTGCGGCAAGTGCTGCAACAAGGCTTCAATCAACGGGCTGGCTTCATACGCCAGCAATTGCTCACGCAACCACTCAGGCTGCCGTGTCAGCAGGCCATGGAAGGGTAATAAACCACCGCCGGCCGCTGCCTGCAGCGCACTGCGCAACTGCTGCTGTGCTTCACGCTCACGCCCGTTGTCATACAGCAATGCGGTCAGCTGCATCTGGGCAATCGCCCCGAGCAACTGCCCGCCGGCGTTCTGCGCCAGCTGACTCAGCCCGCGCAAACGCCGCTCAGCTTGCTCATCCTCACCCTGCAAACGCTCGTAAGTGGCCAGGTGCAATTGGATATGCAACGGCAGTTGCGGATGGAACTCCGGCGCGGCAGCCGCCTGCTCGCCACCATAGGCATCCAGCAGCCGGCTCAGCCAGACGCCCGCCAGCTCAGTCTGCCCCTGACGCAGCCACAGCTCACACTTGGTCAGGGTGATCATCGCCAGGTAGTAGATCGGCGGGATATCCCAGATATGCATCAGCCGTTCGGCTTCGGCCAGCTGAGCAAAGGCCTCGGGCAGGTTGCCACTGCGTCCTTCCAGGCTAGCCAGCACGCAGTAACCGATCAGCACACTGATATCGCGGCAAGCACGCGCCTCGGCAATCCCGGCCAACAGGCGCTGGCGGGCCTGTTGCGGCTGCAGGCGCAGGCTCAGCAGATAACCTTCATAGAGGGTCAGTCGACCGCGCGCTGCATACTGCCGCTGAGCCGGCAGACGGGCCAGGCGCTGCTGACCATGACGCACTTCATCGAGCGCCCGCAGCACTTCGCCGCGGGCTTGCAACACCCGTGCGCGGTCGTAATGGGCCAGCGCCTCGAACAACGGGTTACCTACGCGCTGCGCCAGCTCCAATGCTTCGCGGTTCAGCCCACGGGCACGCCACAGATCACCGTGCACAATCGCCAGGTTGGCCAGGCTAGACAGGCACATCAGGCGCTGCCCATAACGGCCCAACGGCAAGCAACTCAACGCTTCGCTGCAATAGGCCTGGGCCTTTGCACTGTCACCGCGCCCCCGCGCAATCACCCCGCTCAGGGCCAACCACTGTGCCAGCAGGCCTTCTTGCTCGTTGCGCTCACGGGCAGGCAGAAAGCGCCCCAGCTCAGCCAGCAGTTCTTCGGCAGCATCCAGTTGGCAAGCCAACGCCAGGGCCCAGCCATACAGCAGAATCAGGCGCGGCGTGCTGGTCAGCAGGCTGTCCGGCAAGTCCATTTTCCAGCGCAGTAAAGTGGCGACATTCTGCTCGGCCAGCAGTTGCTCTTCGGAGAGGTTCTGTACCAGGTTCGCGGCCACGTCCGGCTGACCGGCACGCAACGCCTGCTCAATGGCCTCATCCAACAAACCTTCGGCACTGAACCAGCGGCATGCGCGCAGATGCAGGCCAGAAGTGGGCTGCGGACGACTGCGCAGCAGGTCGGAAAACAGGTGGTGATAGCGAAACCATTTGCCCTGCTCATCCAGCGGCACCAGAAACACCTGATGGGCCTGCAGGTGGCGAAGTATCGCAGCGCTGTCATTGGCATCGCGCAGGGCATCGCACAGTTCTGCGCAGAAGCGTTCTTGGCTGGCTGTTTCATAGAGAAAAGCCTGCACGTCCGCCGGCTGGCGCTCAATTACCTCCTCCAGCAGGTAGTCGTGAATCAACCCATCGCCACCCTGCACATGCGCCGGTAGCGCAGTCGACTCCTGGGCCTCACTGACAGCCAGGGACCAAAGGCGTAACCCTGCGACCCAACCCTCACTGCGCAACAACAAGGCGGTCAGCGCGTGAGCTGACAGCTCAGCCCCCTGCAACCTCAGCAACTCAGTGCTTTCAGTGTCCGTCAGGCGCAAGTCCTGCTCATGCAGCTCCAGTAACTGACGCGACAAACGCAGCCGCGCCAAATGCCAGTCCGGGCGCTGACGGCTGGTCACCAGCATCACCAGACCAGCTGGCAGATGGCTTAGGAAAAACTGCAAACAACGGTCGAGCACAGCACCTTGAGCCAGGTGATAGTCATCCAGCACCAGCAACAGAGGCTTCTGCGGGTCAAGACAGAGCGCCAGCTCATCAAGCAGGCCGTCGAGCCATTCTTCGAAAGCAAACGGCTGATGCCGTTGCCGCAGCCGCAGCAGTCCGAGTGCTTCTTGCCCAACCCCAGGGAAAAACTGCTGAAGGCCGCTCAGCAAACGCTCCAGAAAGCGCCCAGGATCACTGTCCCGCGAACTCAAACCCAGCCACAGGCTTTGCCACTGTTCTGGCAGATGCTCGCAAAACTCAGTGGCCAATGAGCTTTTACCGAAACCAGCCGGCGCAGTAACCAGCAGCAAACGACCCACCAGACCGCCAAGCAAACGCTCACACAACCCAGGGCGTGGCACATAACTGGCCGGCAAGGGTGGGCGATAGAAATGCCCGCCGAGCCCACTAGGCGCAGCCACTAAGCCAGAAATACGGGATAGATCAGTCATCAGCCAGTTCTTGTAGTAGTCAGGCAGAGGCACTACCAATGCCCCGCAGACTAGCCGCTTGATGCCTGCATTTGAAGCCCTTGCGACCATCCAGTAGCAAACAGCAATGATTGATTATCCATTTGCTGCATGATCACTGGCGTTGCCCAGACCTAAAAAACAGCCGGAAGCCACTATTAACAGCGCCTAGCGAGAACCCAACGGGTTGCAGCCAAGGATGGTAAGCCATAAAAAAACCGGCCCAATGGGCCGGTTCCTTATGCAGCGTGAGTCAGGTTTAGCGCACGCCAGCCTGGCGCAGGGCCGCTGGGGTGTAATCGCTTTCCTTCGCAGGGTAGTCGAACTCGTACGCACTCTTCTCTTCGTTCTTCATACCCAGAGCCAGGTAACGACCAGACAGCAGGTCATACAGGGTCTCGATGCTGTACCACGGCACTTGCTTGTCGTAGTAGTACTGAGCATGGGCTTCAGCCACACGCCACAGGGTACCGCGACCGTCATAGTGGTCGATGGCAGCAGCTTGCCAGGTATCTTCGTCGAGGTAGAAGTCGCGCTTGGCATAGATATGACGCTCACCCGACTTCAAGGTTGCAGTCACATGCCATACGCGGTGCAGCTCGTAACGGGTCAGGTCCTGGTTGATATGGCCAGCCTTGATGATCTGGTCATACTTCAGCTTCGGCGAGTCCAGACGGTAGCTGTTGTAAGGAATGTAGATTTCCTTCTTACCGTTGAGCTTCCACTCGTAACGGTCAGGTGCACCGTTGTACATGTCGAAGTTGTCGGAAGTACGCAGACCGTCAGCAGCGGTACCTGGACCGTCATACGAAACCTGCGGCGCACGACGCACACGACGCTGACCAGCGTTGTACAGCCACGCCAGACGCGGCTCTTTCACCTGGTTGAGGGTTTCGTGTACCAGCAGTACGTTACCAGCCAGACGCGACGGAGCCGTTACCCGTTGCTTGAAGTAGAACAGCACGTTGCTTGGCTTGCTGGTATCGGCATCCTTCAGAGCACCACGGAAGGTGAACTCATCCTGGAAGTACACCAGGCTGTAGGAGCCGTTCGGCTGCGGAGTCGCCTGGGTAACCAGACGCTTCACGCTGCCACCACGGTAGCGGGTGATGTGGTTCCAGATAGCTTCCAGACCGTCCTTCGGAATCGGGAAGGGGTTAGCCTGCTCGAAGTTCTCCAGACCGTTACCGCCCTCGACCATCTTGGTGTTGACTGCGTTGTTCTTAGCAGCGGCCAGGATAAAGTCCGGCATAGTGGCCGTACGATGGGTAGCGAACACCGGCATTTTGTAGCTTTCCGGATAACGCTTGAACATCGCCAGCTGGCCAGGGGTCAGCTTGTCTTTGTACTGATCAACGTTTTGCGCGGTGATGGTGAACAGCGGTTGCTCACTCGGGAACGGGTCCGAGAGGAAACCAGCGGCATCGGCAGAACCGGCGCTGGCTGGCAGACCGCCAGTCCAGGCCGGGATCGAACCATCCGCATTACCCGCCATTTCCGCACCGACTGGCGTCAGCGTGGTACCCAGTTTGGCAGCTTCATCCGGCGATACCGCCGCCATCACACCGCTGGCCAACAGCGAGAGTGTCAGGGCGCCAGTTTGCAGCAGACTTTTTGTTGTTTTCATAGTCATAGTCGTCCTCAAAAATCTCGTCCGCTTAGAAGTTCACGCCGAAGCTGAGCGCAACGAAGTCGCGGTCAACACTAGTGTTGTATTTGCCACCGAAGAAATCGGTGTAAGACAAGCTGGCAGTGTAAGTATTCTGGTATTCAGCATCCAGGCCCAGGCTTACAGCCTTAGCACCTTCAGTGAACAGACCGTTCGGGCCATAGCCATCAACGTCATGCGACCAGGACACACTTGGTTTCAGGTTCACACCAGAGAAAACATCCGGATAGTCCCAGATAGCACGGGCGCGATAACCCCAGGCAGTAGAGGTTACAAAACCATCATCTTCACAGTATTTATTTGCATTAACTGTTGCTGGAGTACCAGCAAATGTTCCGTTATTGATCGTCGAACAGAAGTTGCTCGGGAGAATCCCTGGACCGAATACAGCATCACGACCATAACGAGCCTTTGACGTATCCTCCAAACCACCTACATGAACAACACCTACCTCGCCGATAAGAGTTAAACGGCTAGCTCCCATAACCTGATCAACAAAATGGGTGAAGGTAGTCTGAAACTGTGTAATTTCTTTACGGTTATAACCGTGCAATGTACTACCCGGGATCGAAGCTGCACTGCCACCAAGAAGTGAGTAGTTATTAAATGCAGCAAATGCAGGGTTCATTGCAGCGATACCACGTACGCCAGCATAGAGAACATCTGTTGAGTTCAACTGCACTGGTGCATTGGGACGATAACTAACCTCACCGGCCCATGAAGTTCCTGTAGGTAGCGTGGTAGCGAAGCTAATACCATAAAGACGAATATCCTCCGGATATTCCAGAAAATAGTTACTAGAACCAGCAACATTCGCGATTGCTACCCCTTGGCGCGCTTGAGCAGGAACAGCAGCACCACCTAATTGAGGAAATGGAGCACCACCCAATATCTGTGCAGAAGTAACATAAGTGCCTAGCCGAGCAGCATTGGCACTAAAAAACGGGGTGCGACTATGGTAGTTCATCGCATAAGCACCGAACTCGGTGTCAAGCGGCTCAAATGTGTAACGGAAGGCCAAGCCCCACTGACCGCTATCCCGCGCATCGCTGTCACCGCTGCGAGGAACGATTACACCTTCAGATGTTGCCTGATAACCAAACGCACGACCAAACGGAGCAACCGCCGGGGTCAAAACAGTGAGGTTTCTATCACAGCCATCTGCAACAGCATCGTTCTGAGCAAAGAATGTTCCACAGTTATCAACTACTGTCTGATCCCACTCAATTTGGTAGAACGCCTCCATGGAGAGGTTCTCAGTCAGACTTTGTTGCACAAAGAACATATTGACAGGAATCAGACCCTCTTTAATCTCTGCGCCTGGTCGGCGAAAGGCGGCCACGTCAACAGGGTTAATTTCGTTGATACTGTTACGAATAAAGGTACTTTCGCCCCAGCTAACAACTTGCTTGCCTAGACGGACAGAGCCCGGCTGGTCGCCAATAGCATAGTTATGATAAACAAAGGCATCGAGAATTTCGGCACCAGAAGCTTGAGCCCCCTCTTTCCGATTGCTATCACTGATATCTTTAAACAAACGACTTTCATCTTTTGTCTCGAAGTCATACCAGTATTTACCGCGTAAAAAAACACCGGTATCACCGTACTTCAACTCCAGATCGTGAATACCTTTAAAAATCTTCGAAAAGGTCTCACCTTTCTTGAAGTTCAAACGTCCATCGTCAGTGGTTTGTGAAAGGCCTTTACCGCCATTATGACCACCCACTAGATCTGGATCTGCACCACGCACCGACCAGCTTGCACCAACCGACAGGGATGAATCGAACTGACCTTCGATTTCACCGATATTGAAAGTAACGCCGAATGCAGGTGCGGCGAGGGTGGATGCGAGGCTGACGGCCAGTGGCAGTTTTGCCAGGCGCCAGGTTTGTTTTGTTTTTGTCATCGACGCTACTCCATGTGTTTTTTGTTATGGATGGTGCGGACTATAGCCAGCGGGTACTTCTGCTTGATCCCTCTAAAGTGTGATTTGCAGCCCCCAGGCACTCTGGCTCGCAGGTTTCGGCGTGTTTGGCACGGCCGGCAGAGCCAAGAATGGCTTGGAATGAGCAATTAGCAAGCCAAACGCTTGTTTGACTGACCAGTCACCAAAAACGACCTGGCTTGGCGCAAATTGAACAGCCCAGAGCGTTACGCAAACCATCCAAAGAAAATCCTGCGAAATCAGCTGAAAGCCTTTAATCATCTGGCTTTCGCGATACTGCAAGGCAAGCGCGCCAACGGGCGAGGTTTTCGCCTCACCCGTAGCACAACGCCTTAAACAGTCGACAGAAACGGGCTACCGGCAGCCTGCCACTGGACGATATCAAGGCGAATGCGTTTCTTATCCAGCTTGCCGACGCTGGTCTTGGGAACTTCGGTAACAAGGGCTATCTGCGACGGTATCGCCCACTTATTGATGCTGCCCTGATCGACAAAAGGCTTGAGGTGCTCCTTAAGGCCCTTGGCATCCAGGCTCTGGCCTTCGCGCAATACCAACAGGGCAAACGGCCGCTCGCCCCACTGCGGATCGACCACGCCAACCACCGCAACTTCCCGCACGGCCGGGTGACGGCTAATCAGGTCTTCCAGCTCCAGGGAGGAGATCCACTCGCCGCCGGTCTTGATCACATCCTTGATACGGTCGCGGATATCGATAAAGCCGAAGTCGTCGATAGTCGCCACGTCACCGGTGTGCAGCCAGCCGTGCTCCCACAGCTCTGCGCCCTTCTCCGGCTCGCGGAAGTAACCCTGGGTCAGCCACGGCGCACGCAGCACCAACTCTCCCTGGCTTTCACCATCGGCCGGTAACAGGGTGCCATCGGCGGACATGATCGCGGCTTCCACCAGCGGCACCGGCACGCCGGCCTTGATGCGGTAGGTGGTGCGTTCATCTTCGCTGCCGGCCATCAGCTCATCATTGATGTGCGCGCAGGAGATCAGCGGGCAGGTTTCCGACATGCCGTAGGCAGCGGTTAGCTGGATGCCGCGGGCCTTGGCCGCTTCATACAGCGAACGGTTAAGCGCGCTGCCGCCGATGATCATCTTCAGGCCGCCAAAGTCGTGGCCCTGAGCACCTGGGGCGGCCAGTACCATCTGCAGAATGGTCGGCACGCAGTGGGAGAAGGTCACCTTCTCCTCTTTGATCAGACGGCAAAGCATGTCCGGCTCGTAGCGGCCGGGATAGACCTGCTTGATCCCCAGCATGGTGGCCACATAAGGAATACCCCAGGCATGCACGTGGAACATTGGGGTGATCGGCATATACACATCGTTGGTACCCAGCAGACGAATGCTGTCCAGGCTGCCCAGCACGCTGGCTTCGGCCATGGTGTGCAGCACCAGCTGGCGGTGGCTGAAGTACACGCCCTTGGGGTTGCCGGTGGTGCCGGTGGTGTAGAAGGTGGTGGCGACCGAGTTCTCGTCGAAATCCGGGAAGTCGTAACGCGGGCTGGCGGCGGCCAGCAGGTTTTCGTATTCACCGACCAGGCCGCCCAGATCGGCGGTTTTCTCGGCTGCATCGGTGAGCAGAATGGTCTTCTCCACCGTGGTCAGCTGGTTTTCGATGCCCTTGTACAGCGGCACGAACTCGCTGTTGACCAGCACGAACTTATCGTCGGCATGGTTCATGGTGTAGAGAATCTGATCAGCCGATAGGCGGATGTTGATGGTGTGCAGCACCGCGCCGATCATCGGAATGGCGAACATGCACTCCAGGTAACGGTGGCTGTCCCAATCCATCACGGCCACAGTGTCACCGGCCTTGACCCCGGCTTCGCTGAGCACATTGGCCAGGCGCGCCACGCGCTCGTTGAGAGTGGCGTAGCTGTAACGCAGCTGGTCGCGGTAGACGATTTCGCGGGTTTTCTCGTAGCGGATACCGGACAGCAGCAGGCGCTTGATCAACAGCGGCGCTTGGTGTGCATTGTCGGCGGGAGCAATCAGGCGGGTCTGCAGCATGGCGGTACCTATTGTTGGCTTTTTTCAGTGCGGCCAATCTAGAGTCCCCGCAGCCTGCCCAAATCAGCCCAAAGAATGATTTTTCGCGTGACTCTTTGGGCATTTTTAGTCACGCAGTAGAATTGGCGGCTCGCATTCGATGTGCTTGGCCTGCGATCTACTACAAAAACGAGGAGTTTCCTGATGTCCGATATCGTCATCGTCAGCGGCGCACGTACGCCGATGGGTGGTTTTCAAGGCAGCCTGTCGAGCATTGCTGCGGTTGACCTAGGTGCGACCGCCATTCGCGCGGCAGTTGAACGCGCCGGTGTTGCACCTGCCGATGTGCAGGAAGTGATCATGGGCTGCGTGCTGCCTGCCGGCCTCAAACAGGGCCCGGCCCGCCAGGCGTCGCTGAACGCTGGCCTGCCCGCCGCCACTGGCTGCACCACGATCAACAAGCTCTGCGGTTCGGGCATGAAAGCGGTGATGATGGCGTTTGATTCGCTCAAGGCCGGCAGCAATAGCGTGATGATCGCCGGCGGCATGGAGAGCATGTCCAACGCGCCCTACATCATGAGCAAAGCCCGCGCGGGCCTGCGCATGGGCCACGGCGAGATCAAGGACCATATGTTCCTCGACGGCCTGGAAGATGCGCGCACCGGCCGCCTGATGGGCTCCTTTGCCCAGGAAACCGCCGACCAGTATGGCATCACCCGTGAGCAGATGGATGCCTACGCCATCGAGTCGCTGAAACGCGCTCAGGCCGCTATCGCCAGCGGTGCGCTGGATGCGGAAATCGTCCCGATCACCGTCAGTGGCCGCAAGGGTGATGTCGTGGTCAAGGATGACGAGCAGCCGCTGAACGCCAATCTGGAGAAAATCCCCGGCCTGAAGCCGGCCTTCCGCAAGGACGGCAGCATCACCGCAGCCAATGCCAGCTCGATCTCCGACGGCGCCTCGGCACTGCTGCTGATGACTGCCGAAGAAGCCGCCAAGCGTGGCCTCAAGCCGCTGGCGAAAATCGTTGCGCACGCCACCCAGAGCCAGGACCCAAGCGAGTTCACCATCGCGCCGATTGGCTCGATCAGCAATCTGCTGAAGAAAACCGGCTGGGACAAGGCCGACGTTGACCTGTACGAGATCAACGAGGCCTTCGCCATGGTCACCATGCTGGCCATCCGTGAACACGGCCTGGATCACGCCAAGGTCAACGTCTACGGCGGCGCCTGCGCCCAGGGCCATCCGGTCGGTTCTACCGGCTCGCGGATCATCCTGACCCTGATCAACGCGCTGAAAAACACCGGCGGCAAGCGTGGCATCGCTTCGCTGTGCATCGGTGGCGGCGAAGCGACAGCAGTGGCTGTGGAATTGGTCTAAGCGGGTAACACGCCCCGGAGTTCATCCGGGCTACGCGTTGCAAAAAACTCGCGGCTAAAGCCCCTCCCACAAAGACGCAGATTTCCGTGGGAGGGGCTTCAGCCGCGATGCGCAGCAAATGATGCGGGCTGCTCGCGACACTAAATCCCGATCTTGTCCAGCGACTTGCCGACCTTGCGCCAGAAGCTGCGCTGCATGCGCTCGGTTTCGCCACTGGCGGCAATCCGTTCGAAAGACTGGATTTCACGGGTGGCGCCGATTTCCGTTGCGGCCACCTCTTGGGAAACCAGTTGCAGCGGGCCATCACCCTGGCTGGGCGCCTGTTGATTGACTGGCGGCGGGTTGAGCTCGTCATAGCGCAGGTAGTAGATACCGCCGGCTTCGGCATCCAGGGTAAAGCTGCTGATCAGGGTGAAGTCCAGCGGGCCGTCGGCGAAGAAGGTCCAGTGCGTGCCAAACAGCGGCCGACGCATCTCCAGTTGATAACTGGCGATATCGAACTCCAGCACCATATAGGCATTGCTCGGCAGGCTGCCGATGCGCGCGTTATTCAGAAACAGCGCAGGCGCTTCCAGCTCCTGATCGGCCCAGTCGCTTTGCGGCCGGTAGAGATAAACCTGCGCGTGGTTGTCATCGCTGAGCACATGCTCACGGAAGGCTGCGCCTTCGGTTGCGCCAAAAAACGCCCCAGGGGTCGAGCAACCACTCAAGGCAACCACCAACAGCACCGCAAGCCAGGGCAGACCACGCATCGACAGCATCCTTATTCGAGTTATGGGCCGAGCATAGCGGTGCCTTGCCCGGCTCACACCAGACAAAAGTGCGGGCCGAAAAAGTGCGGGTCAGCGGCGACGGTCGAGCAGGTTGACCAGCAGCTGATCCAACGCGCCCCAGATGGACTGCTGCAAGCGCCGCCACCAGGGCCGCGCGCGCCAATCGGCCAGGGTAATTTCCTGACTATCGGCAAAGTCCGCCTGAAAGCTCGCCGCCACACTGGCGGTAAAGACCGGGTCGAGCGCCTCCAGGTTGGCGTCCAGGTTGAAGCGCAGGTTCCAGTGATCGAAGTTGCACGAGCCGACGCTGACCCAATCATCCACCAGCACCATCTTCAGGTGCAGAAAGCGCGGCTGGTACTCGAATATCTGCACTCCCGCCTTAAGCAGGCTGGCGTAATAGCGCTGGCCGGCAAAGCGCACCGGCGGGTGATCGGTATGCTGCCCGGCCAGCAGCAGCCGCACTTCGATGCCGCGTTTGGCCGCTTGGCGCAGGGTACGGCGTACGCGCCAGGTCGGCAGAAAATATGGCGTGGCCAGCCAAATACGCTGCTTGGCGCCACGCAGGGCGCGGACCAGCGAGAGAAGGATGTCGCGGTGCTGCGAGGCATCGGCAAAGGCCACCCGGCCCAAGCCCTGCCCCTGCGCCGGCAAGGCCGGCAGATTCTTCAGGCGCAGCGGCATACGCGGTCGCCAGGCGATCCAGGCCTGACTCGCCTGCCACTGGCGCTCGAATAACTGCTGCCAGTCGGCCACCAGCGGCCCGCTGATTTCCACCATCACTTCATGCCAACGGCTGCTGTCTTGCTCTGGCTGCCAGAATTCATCGGTCGCGCCGGTGCCGCCGACAAAGGCAAATTGCCCATCGACCAGCAGCAGCTTGCGGTGATCACGGTGAAAGTTGCGCACGCCGTGTTTCCAGCGCAGCGGGTTGTACCACTGCACCTGCACGCCGGCCGCCTGCAGCTGCTGCCGATCGGCCACCTGCAGGCCCTGCGCACCAAAGGCATCCAGCAGGCAGCGCACGGCAACGCCACGCTGGGCAGCCGCGCACAGCGACTCGAGCATGGCCTTGCCACAGGCTCCGCTTTCCACCAGATAGAGTTCCAGTTCGACCTGCTGCTGCGCGGCGTCGATGCGCGCCAGCATCTGCACAAAGAACTGCGGCCCGTCGATCAGCAACGTCAGCGTGTTACCGCGCCGCCAGGGAAAGACGTTATGCGGCATGACAGTTCACGTTGCAGTTGATTCTGCGCATTGCGTCTCACGCATGAAAAATGGAGACGCCACCATAGCCGCCCGGCAGGGCCTTGCAAACCCTGCCGGGCGAACCGTTGGTGCTTTATGACTTAGGCAGTTGCGCCGGTTCCGGTAACAGCTGGCAACCCTGACGCGGCCCGAGCCACTGCGCACTCTGGGTGCTGCCCAGACCGCGCGCGGTCACGCGCTTATTGGCTTGGTCATCGAAGAAGCCGGAGAGCGAAACATACTGGGCCACATAAGCCTCGCAGTAGTCAGCCGGGTTGTTCGCCACATAGCGGCACGAACAATATTCCTTGGCCGAGTAGGCCCCGATGATGCCTGGGAAGGCTTGCAGGTGCGCGCGGTTCTGCCAGGCCAGGGCGGCGAGCAACATCAGAATAAGCAGCAACAGGCTGCTGAATGGACGACGGCGAATCATGGCTGCACCTCCTGGGCCAACGCGGCGAGAACCAGCTTGAGGAAGTGATTGCGATCAAAGCTGCCATCGCGGTCATCGGCGTAGCGCACGATCAGCAGGTTCTCGCTGGCGATCACATACAGCCCCTGCCCCCAATGCCCAGACGCCACCAGGGTGTCCTCTGGTACATCCGGCCACGGCTTGCCTGCGCCGGCCACCGCAGCGTTCAACCACCACTGGCCGCCAGGCACCGCCTCACCAGGCTGTTCGGCCTGCGGCTGATAGTTGGCAAAGGGCGTGCGATTGAAGTCGACCCAGGCCTTGGGCAACAACTGCTGCTCACCCCAGCGGCCATCACGCTGCATCAGCAGGCCAACACGGGCCAGGTCGCGGGCGCTCATATACACATAAGAGGAGCCGACAAAAGTGCCGGCGGCATCACGTTCCCACACGGCGGTGGTAATACCGAGCGGATCGAACAATGCAGTCCAGGGGTAATCGGCGTAAGCCGCTTCGCCTACGATGTTTTTCAACGCAGCGGCGAGCACGTTGGTATCGCCACTGGAATAGCGGAAGCGCTCGCCCGGCTCGGCATCAGCGCTGTGCGCGGCGGTGAACGCCGCCATATCACTGCGGCCGCGGGTGTAGAGCATCGCCACCACCGAGGATTTCAGCGGCGCATATTCATAGTCTTCCTGCCAATCCAGGCCCGATGCCCAATTGAGCAAATGCCCGACCTTGATCTGCGGGTGTGCAGAAAACGGCGGGTAGTAATCAGCCACCGGCGCATCCAGACGGAAGAGGCCCTGACCATAGGCCACACCCATGGTGGTGGCCAACAGGCTTTTGGCCATCGACCAGGTCAGGTGTGGCGTGGCGGCAGTGGTCGGCGCGGCGTAGCGCTCGTAAACCACCTGGCCATCGCGGATCACCAACAGGGCATCGGTGCGTACACCCTTGCGGGTGGCGTCATCGCGGGCCGGGAAGGCATAGTTTTCCAGCTCGCTGAGCGCGGCGCTGGGCGCGGCCAACTGGCTGTCCCAGTCACTGCCAGGCCAGTTCTCGGCGTGCGCCGTAGCGCAGCCTAGGGCGAAGACGCACGCCAGCATCAGCCGCCGTGCGGGAAAGGGAGTGAAGGACATGGAGCCGCCTCTGCTGGGATCGAAGGCGGCACCCTAGCATGGCGCTGATGACGACAAAAAGCGCCGAACACGCCGGTTTACCCGGTGATTCGGCGCGAAAAGTCACTGTGCGAAAAGCTGTTTGAAGTCTCGCGAACGAGAGACCTGTTTTTAACGCAGCAGGGCCGACGCGCAGCAGACTTCATGTAAGTTCTTATTTCGGCAAGCGGTAATCATCAGGCCCCATCAGATCCATGCCGCACTCAAGGTTCTCGATCCAGTAGAGGAAGGCATTGATCATTTCCGCGCCGACAAAGGGCCGGCCGTGCTGCGGCACGATCATCGCCACATCCATGTCACGCACCATCGCCGCCCACAGCCGGCAGACCTTGTTGCTGGCCATATAGCGACGGTGAAAGCCGAGCATGTTCGGCACATGGTTGACGAAGTCCGTCACTGGGTGCGCGTCATCGACCATCGAGGCGCCCATGTCACCGGAAAACAGAATCTTGCTCACCGGGTCATACAACTGGAAGTTGCCCACCGAGTGGAGAAAGTGCGCGGGCACCGCCTTGAGCGTGCATTTGCCCAGGCTGAAGGACTGGCCGCGATCCGGCAGCGCGATGATCCGGTCAAAGGTGTTGATGCCACGGCTGAGTGCCAGGTAGTTGGCCGTCAGGTGCGGCAGAAAGCGCGCCCAGAGCTTGGAGCAGATCACCCGTGCACGCGTATGCAGCAGCCATTTGTCCAGCGAGGCGATGATGTCCGGGTCCTGGTGCGAGGCGAAGATATAGGTCAGGTCCTGCACCGGGATGTGCTTGGACAGCTCCAGCGACAACGGCGTGTAGGTCAAATCGCCGCCCGGATCGAGCAGCAGGTACTGCTCGTTGTCGGTGATCAGAAACTGGTTGGACTGCACGCCCTCCCCGCTGACCAGGTCATCGAACATCATGCATTGATGCTCGCCGTTATCGAACAGCACTATGGGCTCGCGTCGCATGGCAGGCTCTCTCCCGAAAGCCCGCGAGCTTACTGGCGCAGCGACCCGGCCTTACTGATCTGAATCAAGCCGGCTGACATGCGCTGGCTAAACCCGTAGCCCGGATGCAATCCGGGGCAACATGCGGCGCTGATAAGCGACCCGGATTACATCCGGGCTACTAGAAGGTTATGCCGAGCAGCGCCTGCGCCTTCTGCAGACGTTTGCTACGCGCACTGCCGGCAATCGCCAGCAGGCCTTTGTCGCGTTGCCAGAGCTGCGCCCAGTGCGCATCGCCGGCGGCAAAGGCGTTGTCCAGATCACTGCGCAGGCTGTCGAACTGAGCAAACAGCCCGGCCAGCATCAGGTGGCTATCCGCTGCACTTGGGCATTGCCGCGCCACTTCCGCGCAGCCCGCCAGCAGACCAAGCAGGCGCAATTGCAGGGCCTGCGGCCAGGCTAATTCCTGGCCCACGCCAAACAGCCAGGCGCTGAGCGCTGCCAGCACATGGGTGTCTTCCAGAGTACGGAAAGGCTTTACGTAATCATCCCAGCCATCGCCGGCCAGCCGTTCGCACTGCGCGCCCTGCAGATGCAGGCGGCCATGGCTGACATCGGGCATCAACGGCAACGCCGGCAGCGTCTCGATCTGCACACCCGGCGCACCATTGCGCACCACACCCAGGGCCAGTTGCACCGGCGCGCCGCCAGCTTCCTCACGCGCAGCCACCAAGAGCCAGTCGGCGGCCTCGGCGGCGGTGACGAAATCCTTGCGGCCATCGAGGGTCAGCGCGTTGATCCGCGTACTCATATCGGCCGGACGGGTGCTGCGATTCTCGGTGACGCACAGCGCGCCCAGGGTCCAGGGCGCGGCCGGCCAGAGTGCGCGCAACGCGCCCTGGTAACCGGCAAGAAACGCCAGCCCTGGCGTAGCTGCCAAACGCCCGCCGAGCAAAGCCAGCTGCAACGGGGCTGGGTTGCCGATGCGTTCGAGCAGGCTGGCGTACCACGCCTCCAGACCCGTGACCGGCAGACGCGTTTGCGGGCTCAACAGCTGTTGCCAGGGCATGCATTGCTCCTTGTTGGAATTATCGAAGTCACTGTCACACAAGCATCACCAAATCTTCATGGAGGTGACACCGCCGCTACCTAGCCTGAGCTTGCCCAACAAGATCGACCGGCTGCAAGGCAAAAAGCCGGCTTACGGAGATGACGGCATGACCCAGATGGCAATCACCCGCGACCGCACTACCCCAGCTCGTCGCCTGCAGGCCGAGCGCTTACACGGCGCTGCCGCCCTACGCGAAGCCCAAGCACTGCGCTTTCGCGTATTCAGCGCCGAATTCGATGCCAAGCTCAAGGGTGCCGAACTGGGCCTGGACATGGATGACTACGACATTCACTGCCAACACATTGGCGTGCGTGACCTCAACAGCGGTGAGCTGGTGGCCACCACGCGCCTGCTCGACCACCGCGCGGCCGCCAGCCTGGGGCGCTTCTACAGCGAAGAAGAATTCAGCCTGCACGGCCTGCCGCACCTCGAAGGGCCGGTGCTGGAAATCGGCCGCACCTGTGTCGACGCGGCCTACCGCAACGGTGCAACCATCGCCGTGCTTTGGGGCGAGTTGGCCGAAGTGCTTAACGAGGGCGGTTACCGCTACCTGATGGGTTGCGCCAGCATCTCCATGCAGGACGGCGGCATCCAGGCCCAGGCGATCATGCAGCGCCTGCGCGAACGCTACCTGTGCACCGAACACCTGCGCGCCGAACCGAAAACCCCGCTGCCGGCGCTGGATGTGCCGAGCAACGTGATCGCCGAAATGCCACCGCTGCTCAAGGCCTATATGCGCCTGGGCGCAAAGATCTGCGGCGAGCCGTGCTGGGACCAGGACTTCCAGGTCGCCGACGTGTTTATCCTGCTCAAGCGTGACGAGCTCTGCCCGCGCTATGCACGGCACTTCAAGGCGGCCGTCTAACAGCAGGTCGGAGTAATGTTGCACAACTCGCCGGCACTCTGTAGACAGTGCCGGCGTTTGTGTTTTTGCAGCGAGAGAGTTCGATGAAGAAAGTGCGTTTATACCTGCGCCTGGCGCGTCTGCTGGCGGTGATCAGCCTCGGCACACTGCTGGCCGGCGGTATCACCCTGTTCGAACGCCTGGTCCGGCATGACCTGATGCCAACCCGCCAACGCCTGACGCGCTGGTTTCTCGCGCGCCTGGCGGCGGCCTTGCCGTTTCGCTTGCAGGTACAGGGCGAGCTGCCGCGTCAGCCGATGCTGTGGGTCAGCAATCACGTGTCCTGGACCGATATTCCACTGCTCGGCATGCTCACCCCGCTGTCCTTTCTGTCCAAGGCCGAGGTGCGTACCTGGCCGGTGGCCGGCTGGTTGGCGCACAAGGCCGGCACCCTGTTTATCCGCCGCGGCTCAGGCGACAGCAGCCTGCTTAACCAGCAGCTCGGTCGGCATTTGCAGCGCGGGCGTAACCTGCTGATCTTTCCGGAAGGCACCACCACCGACGGCCTGGGCCTGCGCACCTTTCACGGCCGTCTGCTGAGCAGCGCCATCGATAGCGGCGTATCGGTGCAGCCGGTGGCCATCCGTTACCTACGCGATGGCAAGCCGTGCAGCGTGGCGCCGTTTATCGGTGATGACGACATGCTCTCGCACCTGCTGCGCCTGCTGAGCAGCGAGCTGAGCGAGGTGCAGATCCAGCTGCTGACTCCGATTGCCAGCAGCGAGCTGAACCGCAACGCCCTGGCCCGCGCGGCGCAACAGGCGATCAGTCAGGCGCTGTTTGGCGCAGCTGACGCAACGGAAACAGAACGGACGGAAGCAGAGAGCCAGGCGGCCTAATCGGCGAGTCCGCGCTCGCGGGCAACAAAGGCCTGCAACTCAGGATAGAACTGACGAAAATCCTCCAGCAGCGGCTGATACAGCCGCTCCAGCTCGGCCGCACCGCCCGCCAACAACCCCGGCCGCGACAGCCGCCGATCAATCCCCGCCACCACCTGCTCCAGCACGGCAAACTCGCGGTAACTACCCAGCCAATCCTGCGCCGCCATGCGCGGTGCGATCAGCGCCAGGCGCTCGGGTAAGCGCGGTTCAGCGGCCAGCACCTGATACACCCGTCCGGTAAAGCGCGGCAGTGGCTCGCTGGCGTAATCGGCCCAGTGCAGCGCCAGGCAGTGATCAAAAAACACATCCAGCAAGATGCCGCTGTAGCGCCGCCGCTCGGCAGCAAAACGCGCCCGCGCCTGCGCTTGCAGCGGGTGGCTGTCGGTGAATACATCGATGCGCCTGTGCAGGCGGATCGCCGCTTCGATATCCGCCGGCCACTGCCCGGCCAGCGGCCCTTTGACGAAATCGCCATACAGGCTGCCGAGCAGCTGTGCCGGCGCGTCGCCGCCGAGGTGTAAATGTGCGAGGTAGTTCATGGCCTCAGCTTACACATCAGCAGGCGTGATGATGACTATCGCCACGAACGATCTGTATATCGCCAGAAACCGATATAAGGTTCGCCTCATCGCGATATGGCGTTACAGCGCACAGGGGATAACCCGTATGCAACTCGACATTGATGAAGTGATCAAGGCGCTGGCCCATCCGGTGCGGCGCGACATCCTGCATTGGCTGAAAGACCCGCAGGCGTATTTCGCCGACCAGGATCACCCGCTGGAAATCGGCGTGTGCGCCGGCAAGATCGACCAGCGCACCGGGCTATCGCAATCAACAGTCTCCGCGCACCTGGCGACCCTGCAGCGCGCCGGCCTGGTGAGCAGCAAGAAGGTCGGCCAGTGGAACTTCTTCAAACGCAATGAAGAAACCATCCAGGCGTTCCTTAACCACATCAGCCAAGCGCTCTAAACCAACTCTTACATTCACCATTTTTCAGGAGCTGACGGCATGCCTGCAGCGCTTCTCGTCCTCGCTTTGTCCGCGTTTGCCATCGGCACCACGGAATTCGTCATCATGGGCCTGCTGCCGGAAGTCGCGGGCGACCTCGGTGTGTCGATTCCCGGCGCCGGCTGGCTGGTCACCGGCTACGCCCTGGGCGTGGCCATCGGCGCGCCGTTTATGGCCCTGGCCACCGCCAGCTGGCCGCGCAAAGCCTCACTGCTGACGCTGATGAGCATCTTTATCGCCGGCAACCTGTTCTGCGCCCTGGCCAGCGATTACCAGATGCTGATGCTCGCACGGGTCATCACCGCCCTCTGCCATGGCGCCTTCTTCGGCATCGGCTCGGTGGTTGCCGCCAGCCTGGTGCCGGCCAATCGCCGCGCCTCGGCCGTCGCGTTGATGTTTACCGGCCTGACCCTGGCCAACGTGCTGGGCGTACCGCTGGGCACCGCCCTCGGTCAGTACGCCGGCTGGCGCTCGACCTTCTGGGCAGTAACCCTGATTGGCGTGATTGCCCTGATCGGCCTGTGGCGCGTGCTGCCGAGCAAAACCGATGAAGCCAAGGCCGACTTCGCCAGCGAAGTGCGCGCCCTGCGCGGTGCCGGCCTGTGGCTGGCGCTGAGCACCACGGTGCTGTTTTCCGCCTCGATGTTTGCCCTGTTCACCTATATCGCGCCGCTGCTCGGCGAGGTTACTGGCGTGTCGCCCAGCGGCGTGACCTGGACCCTGCTGCTGATCGGCCTCGGCCTGACCCTCGGCAACGTAGTCGGCGGCCGCCTGGCCGACCGCAGTCTGAAGGCCACCCTGCTCGGCGTGTTCGTCGCCATGGCAGTGATCTCCACCCTGTTCAGCTGGACCAGCCAGGCACTGATCCCGGCCGAAATCACCCTATTCCTCTGGGCTACCGCAGCCTTCGCGGCGGTGCCGGCCTTGCAGGTCAACGTGGTGGCCTTTGGCAGCGGCGCACCGAACCTGGTGTCGACCCTGAATATCGGCGCTTTCAACCTCGGCAACGCCCTCGGTGCCTGGGTTGGCGGCCTGGTGATCGCCCAAGGTTTCGCCCTCACCCGTGTACCGCTGGCCGCCGCCGTACTGGCTGTACTGGCGCTGCTCGCCACCCTGCTCACCTTTAGTACCCGTAGCCCTGAACCCGAACTTGCACTCAACGAATAACCTGAGAGGACTCTCCCATGACCACGCTTTTCGACCCTATCCAGATCGGCGACCTGCAACTGGCCAACCGCATCATCATGGCTCCGCTGACCCGCTGCCGCGCCGATGAAGGCCGCGTGCCCAACGCGCTGATGGCCGAGTATTACGTGCAGCGCGCCAGCGCCGGCTTGATTATCAGCGAAGCCACCGCCGTAACCCCGATGGGCGTCGGCTACCCGGACACCCCAGGTATCTGGTCGGCTGACCAGGTCCGCGGCTGGAGCAATGTGACCAAGGCCGTACACGCTGCTGGCGGCAAGATCGTTCTGCAACTGTGGCACGTTGGGCGTATCTCCGACCCGATCTACCTGAACGGCCAACTGCCGGTCGCACCGAGCGCCATCCAGCCCGCGGGCCACGTCAGCCTGGTGCGCCCGATGAAGGACTTCGTCACCCCGCGCGCCCTGGAAACCGAGGAAGTCGCCGATATCGTCGAGGCCTATCGCCTGGGCGCGGAAAACGCCAAGGCCGCTGGTTTTGACGGTGTGGAAATCCACGGCGCGAACGGCTACCTGCTCGACCAGTTCCTGCAGAGCAGCACCAACCAGCGCACTGACCGCTACGGCGGCAACCTGGAAAATCGCGCGCGCCTGCTGCTGGAAGTCACCGATGCGGCGATCGAAGTCTGGGGCGCAGGCCGCGTAGGTGTGCACCTGGCACCGCGCGCCGACAGCCATGACATGGGCGACGCCAACCGCGCCGAGACCTTCACCTATGTCGCTCGCGAGCTGGGCAAACGCGGCATCGCCTTTATCTGCGCCCGTGAGAAGGAAGCTGACGACAGCCTGTCGCCAAGCCTGAAACAAGCCTTCGGCGGCGTGTTTATCGCCAACGAGCGCTTCACCAAGGATCAAGCCAATGCCTGGCTGGCTGAAGGCAAAGCCGATGCGGTGGCCTTCGGCATTCCGTTTATCGCCAACCCGGACCTGCCGGCGCGCCTGGCGCAGGATGCCGAGCTGAACACCCCGCACCCGGAAACCTTCTACGGCAAAGGCCCGGTCGGCTACCTCGACTACCCGACGCTGTAAGCCTGAGGCTGCCGCTCTGTCGTAGGAGGGGCTGGGCGGCATTCCGCTTTAGCCGCGATAGCGTTATCGAACGTTCGCCGCTAAAGCGCCTCCCACAGAGGCTCGCCAGTATCTACCTGAGGTTTAAACGCCTCAAAAAAGAAGCCCGCCAATCGGCGGGCTTCTTTGTTTGCGGCTAACTTAGCGTGCGTCAATCTGCTGCTGCAGGTTCTGCACCTGCGCCTGCAGGGTGCTGATATTGCGGGTCATCTGCGCGCGGAAGGCGTCGAACTCAGCCGTGCTGCTGCCGGCGGAACGGGTTTCCAGATCGCTTTTCAGCACCAGCAGGTCCTGCTCGACACGAGCGATGGCCTGGTTGGGGTTGCCCTGCTTCTTCAGCGCATCAATCTCGCCACTCAAGCTGGCAAGCTTCTCGTCGAGCTTGCTCTGCCCGGCCAGCGCGCTTTTCAGGGTGGCTTGCTCGCTTTTCAGCGCGGCCTGCTCGGCAGTGAGTTTCTTCAAAGTGGCTTCGAGCTTTTCGCCACCACCTTCCTGGCCTTTCAGCTGCACCGCCAGTTGCTCAAGGCGCTTGTTCTGATCGCCCTGCTTACTGCTGGTGCCTTGGTGCTGCTTGCTCAGCTCGGCCAGTTTGCTTTCCAGCTGCTTGACCTGCAGCTTCAGCGCTTCGCTGCCGCTGGTGACCGTGGATTCGGTGGCCACCACCTTGCCGGAAATATCCTGAATCCGCCCAGCCGCTTCTTCGCTAATACGCGCAAAGCTTTCCTGGGTGGCCACCAGTTGCTGCTCCATCAGGCTGATCTGCTGAAAGCTCCACCAGCCGAGCCCGCCCAGGGCAATCATCAAGGCACCGACCAGCGCCCAGAGTGGGCCGGTACTGGCCGACTTAACCGGTGCGGCGGCCGGCGCGCGGCCATAAGTGTTGCCGCGTGCTGGCTCCGGGTGATCGGTGGCGTAGTCATCGTGATCGCGCTGATCAGCCCGCAGGCTGGGCACGTGATCGAGTTCGTCGTGGGCATCGTTACGCATGGGTCAACCTTCAAGAAAGCGCGGGGATAGCAAATTGCCGCGCAGTATAACGGTTCGCGCGCAGCGCTTCAGTGTCGCGCCATGCCAGTGCGAAACGCACCGACGAAGGGCACGGCACAGGCCATCGACTCGCTGCAGGCCGCGCAGTTCCACAGAGTGTGAACTGGTATGCGCTTTGCACTTGTCTATTTGCGACGTTATCGCAGCACCAGGGAGCAAAGGGGCTGCAGGCGCGATCCGCACGCGGCAAACGCGGCGAGACCAGGCAGGTGGCATTCCGGATGGATGACGCCTAGCCCACTTGTACTAACGGGGGAAAGGTCCATGGAGCTGAATAGAGAAGTACTGGATTGCATGATGAGCCTGCGCCGCAGGCTGCGCGAAGAACTGACGGTGGACATTCGCATGAGCCAGCCTGATGCGATCAACAGCATGCTCAGCGCCTGCCTCACCTCAAGCAGCGAGGAAACCCGCCAACTCGGGCAACTGCTGGCCCAGTACAGCGACCGCCCCTTCGGCGAGCCCGCGAGCACACCACGTATGCAGGCCGGCCACCCGCTGCTGGTAGAAGAAAGCGCGCATCGCCCGCCCAGCGCCTCGGTGCGCATGTATCGCGGGCAGCGCGTCTACGCCTGAAACCTGTTTAGCCGCAATCAACTCGGATGATGCGCCTGCCACCAGGCGCAGAACTCATCCAGCGCACTCCATAGGCTGGCCTTGGGTTCGTACTCCAGATACTGCTGCGCGCGGCTGATATCCAGGGAGAAATCCTTGGCCATCACCGCTACGCCCAGGCGAAACAGGGTCGGCTCCGGGCGACCGGGTAGCAGCTTGCACACGCCCTCATTCAGGGCCGCCGCGCCATACGACAGGCCATAGGGTAGATGGCGGGTCACCGGCGGCAGGTCGAGTTTGCGCAGCACATAATTGACCACATCCCACAGCGGTACCGGCGCGCCATTACTGATGTTGTAGACCTGCCCAAGCGCCGGCCCGGCCGCCAACAGGCAGCTCATCAGCGCTTCGTTGAGGTTGTGTACGCTGGTGAAGTCGACCTTGTTGAGGCCGTTGCCAATAATCGACAAGCGTCCCTTGCGCTGCATATTGATCAGGCGCGGAAAGATGCTGGTATCGCCCGCCCCGGTGACAAAACGCGGACGCAGCGCCAGCACTTCCAGGCCGAACTCCTGAGCGGCAAACACCTGCTGCTCGGCGAGAAACTTGGTTTTGCCGTAGTGATCGGAAAAACGCTTGGGCAGCTGTTCTTCACGCAGGCCAACATGCGCCTGGCCATCGAAATACACCGACGGCGAGGACAGGTGCACCAGACGGCGCACCTTCTGTTTCAGGCAGGCATCCACCACATTCTCGGTGACCGTTACGTTGGCCTGATAGAAGTGCTCGTAACGCCCCCAGACGCCGACCGCGCCGGCGCAGTGCACCACCGCCTCAACATCCTGACACAGTTGCTGCACCAGCTCCGGGTCAGACAGATCGCCCTGCACAAACTCTGCGCCACGCGAACACAGGTGCTCAACGCCCTCGGCGCGCCGACCATTGACCCGCACACTCAAGCCCTGCTCCAAGGCAAAGCGGGCGAAACGCCCACCGATAAAGCCACTGGCTCCGGTTACCAGAATCTTCATTGCCGCCCCCTCTGCCGTGATTGCAGGCCACTCTAGCAGCGCACACCGGGCGCTGCCGTGGCATTGCAAGCCAGAACAACGACCGCACACACCCTGCGATAGGCCAACAGGGCCGCACATAGCGACTAAGCTGCCCCCACACCACACAACAAAGGAGCACTGGATGGCCACGCACTGGATGATCTACGGCGCCAACGGCTACACCGGCCACCTGCTGGCCGCCGAAGCCAAGCGTCAGGGCCTCACGCCGATTCTGGCGGGGCGCAACCCGGCCGCCGTACACGCCCTGGGCAGCCTGCTGGGCCTGGAGTGCCGGATATTCGATATCCATCAGCCGGATCGCGCCAAGGCAGCCCTGGCCGATATAGCCGTGGTCGCCCACTGCGCCGGACCGTTCTCTGCCACCAGCGCGCCGATGCTCTACGCCTGCCTGGCCAGCGCCACCCATTACGTCGATATCACCGGCGAGATCAGCGTATTCGAAGCGGCCCATCAACGGGATCAACAAGCGCGCGAACTGGCTGTGGTGGTCTGCCCCGGCGTGGGCTTCGATGTGATCCCCAGCGATTGCCTGGCCGCCTGTCTGCATCAGGCCCTGCCCGATGCCACGCACCTGGCGCTGGGCTTCGACTCTGGCAGCGGGCTGTCGCCCGGGACCGCGAAAACCTCGGTGGAAGGTCTTAAACATGGCGGCAAGGTGCGCCGCGCGGGCGTTATCACCGATGTGCCGCTGGGCTATAAACGCCGCGCCATCAACTTTGGCCGCGGTGAAAAGCCGGCGGTAACGATTCCCTGGGGCGATGTCTCCACCGCCTACCACTCCACCGGCATCGACAATATCGAGGTGTACCTGCCGACACCGACAGTGGCCGCAATCGTGATGCGCCTGATCGACCCGCTACGCGCCCTGCTGGGCCTGGATGCGGTGCAGAACTGGCTCAAGCGGCTGATCGAAAAACGTGTCAGCGGCCCCGATGAAGCCAGTCGCACGCGCCAACGCACCTGGCTGTGGGGCGAGGCACGCAATGCCGCAGGCGTGGTAAAAACCGCGCGACTGGAAACTGCCAACGGCTATGACGTCACCGTGCACGGCGCCTTGCTGGCCGTACGGCACTTGCTCGACTACAACGGCCCCGGCGGCTACTTCACCCCCAGCAAACTGCTCGGCGAGCGCTGCGTGGAACAGCTGCCTGGCTCAGGCAAGGTGGTTATCAGCTAAGCGTCACCAGGCTTTGCCCGGCGGCCTGGGTAAGGTGGCGCGTCAGCTGATTAAGCAGCTCACCGCCATTGCGCCAATGGTGCCAGTACAGCGGCACATCAATGGGCCGCTCGCTGATCAATTCGACCAGCTCGCCACGGGCCATCTCCCCCTGCACCTGCAGTTCGGGGATCAACCCCCAGCCAAACCCGGCCTGCGCCAGGCGGATAAAGCCCTCGGATGACGGGCACAGGTGGTGGGCAAACCCGCCTTCCACGCCGAGGCCGGACAGGTAGCGGTGCTGTAGCAAGTCATCAGGACCGAAGACGATGGCAGGCGCATGAGCCAGCGCCTGCGCCGTCACACCCGCCGGGAAATGCCGGGCGATAAACGCCGGGCTGGCCATGGCGCGATAACGCATCGCTCCCAGCAGCACGGCACGCGCACCGGCCACCGGGCGCTCACTGGCGCATACGCAGGCCGCCACCTCGCCGGCGCGCATGCGTTTGAGGCCGACTTCCTGATCCTCCACTACCAGATCCAGCAGCAAACGCTGCTCGTTGCAGAACGCGCCCACGGCGCCGGCCCACCAAGTGGCGAGGCTGTCGGCGTTCAACGCAATACGCAAACGCTCAGGCAAACCGCCCTCATCCAGCCCCGGCACCTGCGCCTGAATATCGCGCTCCAGCAAACGCACCTGCTGCACATGGTTAAGCAAACGTCGACCGATTTCCGTCGGCGCAGGCGGCACCGCACGCACCAGCACCGGCTGACCGACCCGCGCTTCCAGCAGCTTGATCCGCTGCGACACCGCCGACTGCGACAAACCCAGCACCTGCGCCGCACGCTCGAAGCCGGCCTGCTCCACAACCGCGGCCAGGGCGGCGAGTAGTTTGTAATCCAGCAAAATAAGATTTCCTAATGAGCGATCAGGATTATTGGTTTCTCTTATATACCCAGCCACAGCAGACTGGCCAGCATCACCACTCTGAACAAGGCAGTCCGCATGGCCGGCGAAACCTCACTGACAACCTTGCTGCGCAGCATGAGCCCGCAGCTGAACGATGGCGCTTACGTGTTCTGCTGTTTAAGCGATGCCGCGCAACTGAAGGGCGTGCAGCCGCTGGGCAGCTTTCAGGAAGCCGAAGGCCTCACGGTGATCGTGCAGCGCCAGCAGGCCGAACTCCTGCTCTTGCCCTACAGCTACGTGGCCGCCTGGCTGACGCTGCATGTGCATTCGGCCCTCGAAGCCGTCGGCTTGACGGCTGCCGTCGCCAGCGCACTGGCGCACGCTGGGATCAGCTGCAACGTGATCGCCGGTTTCTATCACGACCACCTGTTCGTCGCCCACGCCGATGGGCCGCGTGCGCTGGCCGTCCTACAACAGCTCAGCGAGCAGGCGGAGTAACCGCTATGTGGCAGAGCTATAGCAATGGCTTACTGATCGCCGCCGGGCTGATCATCGCCCTCGGCGCACAGAATGCCTTCGTCCTGGCGCAAAGCCTGCGCCGCGAGCATCACCTGCCGGTGGCGCTGCTCTGCGTGGTCTGCGATGCCCTGCTGGTCACTGCCGGGGTGTTCGGCCTGGCCGCCGTGCTGGCGCAGAGCCCGATCCTGCTGGGCGTAGCACGCTGGGGTGGCGCGGCCTTTCTGCTCTGGTATGGCGCCCAGGCGCTGGTTCGCGCCAGTCGCCCGCAGGCGTTGGCTCAGACTAGCGACAGCGGCCCGCGCTCACGTCGCGCGGTGCTGCTGGCGGCTTTAGCCGTGACTCTGCTCAACCCGCATGTGTACCTCGACACCGTGCTGTTGATCGGCTCACTCGGCGCCCAGCAGCCGGTGCCCGGTGCCTATGCCCTCGGTGCGGCCAGCGCTTCTTTAATGTGGTTCTTCTGCCTGGCCCTCGGCGCGGCTTGGCTTGCACCCTGGCTGGCGCGCCCAAGCACCTGGCGCTTTATCGACCTGGGCGTGGCCTTGATGATGTTCAGCATTGCCTGGCAGCTATTGAGCAACCCCGGCATGCTCTAAAACGGCCCTGAAGCAACATGCCGAGGTGGTTTTCCACACAGTTGCCGCGTGTTTAAGGCGCGGGGCGAGTGCTATGATCCAGGGCTTGCGGCGCAAAGAGATAACTCACGCCGCTGAGATGGCCGCCCGTGATCGGCCTCGCGCACACCGCACCTGACCTGATTAGGAGATAGACAATGGCTTTCGAATTGCCGCCGCTGCCCTACGCACATGACGCCCTGCAGCCGCACATTTCCAAGGAAACCTTGGAATTCCACCACGACAAGCACCACAACACCTACGTCGTGAACCTGAACAACCTGGTCCCTGGCACCGAGTTCGAAGGCAAAACTCTGGAAGAGATCGTCAAGACCTCCTCGGGTGGCATCTTCAACAACGCCGCTCAGGTCTGGAACCACACCTTCTACTGGAACTGCCTGGCGCCTAACGCCGGTGGCCAGCCGACTGGTGCCCTGGCTGACGCGATCAACGCGGCCTTCGGTTCCTTCGACAAGTTCAAGGAAGAGTTCAGCAAAGTTTCCATCGGCACCTTCGGTTCCGGCTGGGGCTGGCTGGTGAAGAAGGCTGACGGTTCCCTGGCTCTGGCCAGCACCATCGGCGCCGGCTGCCCGCTGACCAGCGGCGACACCCCGCTGCTGACCTGCGACGTATGGGAACACGCCTACTACATCGACTACCGCAACATGCGTCCGAAGTACGTCGAGGCGTTCTGGAACCTGGTCAACTGGGACTTCGTAGCGAAAAACTACGCCGCCTAAGTACCTGCGTTACCCACAAGAAACCCGGCTCTGCGCCGGGTTTCTTGTTATGTGGATAAGCGTTTTACAGAAGCTTGCGCGGGGGAAAAGCCAAGTGCAACGCCTCTACTTGCTGCACTGCCTGACTCAGGCGCTGATCGGCGATGACCGGCCCCAGGTACTCGCACAGGCCGATATACAGCAGGTTGAGCAACTGCCGTAACTGCTCAAGGCCCAAGCCAGCGGCCTCCAGCGCCGCGCCCTGCTCCAGCCAGGCACGCACCAGCAGGCGCTGTTCGTTAGCCACGCTCAACCCGGCAAGATTGCCCGCCGCAAAGCGCCGCAAACGCGGCAGCAGCTCGGCCTCAAGCTCATTGAACAACACACGACTCAGCGCCTCGAAGGTATGCCGCGCCTGACTATCAGGGCCGCCCCGTAACGGAGCCGCCACGCCCATCCGCTGCCGCCAGCTGAGCAGCAGCGGCTCCGGGTCAGGCAGCAAGGCCGATAACGGCCCGGTCAGCGCGCCCACCAGTTCACGGTAGAGCTTGGCGCGCTCCAGCTTGCGTTCAGTGGTCGCGGCCACTTCACCGAGAAACTCATTGAGGGCGAACGGCGGTTTGTCGGCATATTTGCTTTCCCACAGCGCCAGCACGGCCAGCAGTTCGTCTTCGGCAAAGTGCCCGGCCAGTCCGGTGTAGATCGCCCGTCGGCGAGTTGCCAGGCTCATCTCACACCTTCCTCGGCAGGTCGTGGCTGTCGAAGGTCACGGTCAGGTTGAACTCGGGGTAACCCACCTCGGCATGTTCGGCATAATCCAGGCCGCGCTGCTCATGCTGGGTCGAGGTACGCAGGCCGAGGGTTTTCGCCAGCAATAAATAGAGCATCAGCGCCAGCGGGAAGGCCCAGACAAACGCCACACCGGCGCCGAGCAGCTGCACGCCAACCCGCTCCCAGTTGAACAGATCACCACTGAAGAACAGCCCGGCCGCCACGGTGCCCCAGACGCCGGCAAAGCCATGCACGGGCACGGCGCCGACCACATCATCAAGCTGCCAGCGCTCCAGCAGGCGCATGCCGAACACCACCACAAAACCGGCTACCAGCCCGGTCAGCAGGGCAAACAGCGGCGACATCGTCGCGCAACCGGCGGTGATGCCGACCAGCCCACCGAGCGAGCCGTTCACCGTGGTGGTCAGCAGCACCGGGCTGGAGGTGCTGCGCTGCGCCAGAAAGGCGCCCAGTGCTCCGGCCGAGGCTGCCAGATGGGTATTCAGGGCAATCAGACCGAGGCTGACATTCATCTCCAGGCTGCTGCCGGCGTTGAAACCGAACCAGCCAACCCAGAGAATAAAGCCGCCCAGCGCGACCAGGCTGAGGTTGTGCCCGGGAATACTGCGCGGCGTACCGTCCGCTGCAAAACGGCCCAGTCTCGGCCCTAACACCAGAATGCCGGCCAGCGCACACCAGGCGCCGATGCTGTGCACCACGGTCGAGCCGGCGAAGTCGATAAAGCCCAGCGCCGCCAACCAACCCTGGCCGCCATAGATGCCGCTCCACACCCAGCTGCCAAACACCGGGTAGATAAACCCGCTGATCACCACCGCGCCAATCAGGTAGGCCGAGTAACGCGTACGCTCGGCCATAGCGCCACTGGCGATGGTTGCCGCGGTGGCGGCGAACATCATCTGAAACAACAGAAAGGTGAAATCCCAGGGTTCGCCATCGTGTGGCGCGAAATGGCTCATGCCGAACCAGCCGGTGATATTGCTGCCGAACATCAGGCCGAAACCCAGCAGCCAGAAGGTGATGCCGCCGACGCAGCCGTCCATGTAATTTTTCATCATCACATTGACCGCGTTCTTCGCTCGCGACATGCCGCTTTCCAGCAAGGCAAAGCCGGCCTGCATAAAGAACACCAGCACGCTGGCCAACACCAGCCAAGCGGTGTTGAGTGCCTCATCGCTGGCCGCCTGTGCCAGCGGTGAAACCGCAAATGCAGCTATCCCTAACAGTCGAGTTTTCATCGCAGCGTCCCCCATGACGGTGAGTACCGGGGCCTTCGCAACTCTCATGCCAAAGGAAAAAATAGCTGGGCGCGCGTTTTAACCTTGCCTAGCAACGGCCCGAAGGGTGGCCACCAGGGATGGCAGCGCATAAAAAACCGCCCAACGGTGCTCAAGCCACAAGCAACTCGCACCGACACAGTGCAAGCAGCCAACACCGCTGCCAGTGGTCGCGCCATCGCCGCGCAGATAATTTGTTCGACAAAGTTTGGTAATGGCCCTTTGACTGCAAGCGCGACTTTGCCAATACTCACTAGCGTCTGACGCCGAAGGCCTCGAACAAGGAACCGTCATTTGAAGCTGGAACTCAAAAACAGCTTGTCACTTAAGTTGCTCCGCGTAGTGCTGCTTTCGGCACTGATCGTCGGCGTGGTCTTGAGTCTTGCCCAGATCGTCTTCGACGTTTACAAAACACGTCAGGCAGTGGCCAACGACGCGCACCGGATTCTCGGCATGTTCCGCGACCCCTCCACCCAGGCGGTTTACAGCCTGGACCGGGAAATGGGCATGCAGGTGATCGAAGGCCTGTTCCAGCACGAGTCGGTACGCATGGCCGCCATCGGCCACCCCAACGAGCCGATGCTGGCGGAAAAAGCCCGAGAGCAAGTCGACATCCCCACGCGCTGGCTGACCGATCCGATCCTTGGTAAAGAACAGAATTTCACCACCCAACTGGTCGGCCGCGGCCCCTACAGCGAATACTACGGCGACCTCAGCATCACCCTCGACACGGCCCCCTACGGCGAGAGCTTTGTCACCAACTCGGTGATCATCTTTATCTCCGGTGTGCTGCGCGCCCTGGCCATGGGGCTGGTGTTGTACCTGGTCTACCACTGGCTGCTGACCAAACCGCTGTCGAAGATCATCGAGCACCTGACCAATATCAACCCGGACCGCCCCAGCGAGCACAAGTTGCCGATGCTCAAGGGCAACGAGAAGAACGAACTGGGGCTGTGGATCAATACCGCCAACCAGCTGCTCTCCTCCATCGAACGCAACACCAACCTGCGCCGTGAAGCGGAAAACAGCCTGCTGCGCATGGCCCAGTACGACTTCCTTACCGGCCTGCCGAACCGTCAGCAACTGCAACAGCAACTCGACCAGATTATCGAAGACGCCGGCCGCCTAAACCGCCGCGTGGCGGTGCTCTGCGTAGGCCTGGATGACTTCAAAGGGATCAACGAACAGTTCAGCTATCAGACCGGCGACCAGTTGCTGCTGGCCCTGTCCGACCGTCTGCGCAGCCACAGCGGTCGTCTCGGCGCCCTCGCCCGCTTGGGTGGTGACCAGTTCGCCCTGGTGCAGGCCGATATCGAGCAGCCTTACGAGGCCGCCGAGCTGGCGCAAAGCGTACTCGACGACCTCGACAACCCGTTTATGCTGGACCAGCAGCAAGTGCGCCTACGCGCCACCATCGGCATTACCCTGTTCCCGGAAGATGGCGACAGCACCGAGAAGCTGCTGCAGAAAGCCGAACAGACCATGACCCTGGCCAAAAGCCGCTCACGCAACCGCTACCAGTTCTATATCGCCAGCGTCGACAGCGAAATGCGCCGCCGCCGCGAGCTGGAAAAAGACCTGCGTGACGCCCTGGCGCTGGACCAACTGCATCTGGTTTACCAGCCGCAGGTCGACTACCGCGACCACAGCGTGGTTGGCGTTGAAGCGCTGCTGCGCTGGCAGCACCCACAACATGGTTTCGTGCCGCCGGACCTGTTTATCCCTCTGGCCGAACAGAACGGCACCATCATCCCGATTGGCGAATGGATTCTCGACCAGACCTGCCGCCAACTGCGCGAATGGCACGATCAGGGCTTCACCGAGCTGCGTATGGCGGTCAACCTGTCCACCGTGCAGCTGCACCACGCCGAGCTGCCACGGGTGGTCAACAACCTGATGCAGGTCTACCGCCTGCCACTGCGCAGCCTGGAACTGGAAGTTACCGAAACCGGCCTGATGGAAGACATCAACACCGCCGCCCAGCACCTGCTCAGCCTGCGTCGCTCTGGCGCGCTGATTGCGATTGACGACTTCGGTACCGGCTACTCCTCGCTGAGCTACCTGAAGAGCCTGCCGCTGGACAAAATCAAGATCGACAAGAGCTTCGTACAGGATCTGCTGGAAGACGAAGACGACGCGACCATCGTGCGCGCCATTATCCAGCTGGGTAAGAGCCTCGGCATGCAGGTCATCGCCGAGGGCGTGGAAACCGTCGAGCAAGAGGCTTACATCATCGCCCAGGGCTGCAACGAGGGTCAGGGCTACCTGTACAGCAAGCCGCTGCCGGCACGCGAGCTGACTGCCTACCTGAAGCAGGCCAGACGACTGAACAGCGCCGCCAACCCCGCCACGCTCTAGCGCCGACACCTACAAAAAAGCCCGCCAAATTTGGCGGGCTTTTTATGCGCGGCGCTTTCACCTAGAAGCTGTTGATACCAAGCAACCAGGCTGCTGCCAAGGCGCCGGCCAGGCACAGCACAACACCGCCAGCTGCCTGCCAGTAGAACTGCCGCACCAGCTCATCCTCACCGGCACAGGACAAGATAAACGGCTGCGCCTCGCGTGGTTTGCCCAGCTGATGCTGCACGGGCTGGGTACTTTGCCGACGATGCCGATCTTCGGCTTCCAGGCCCGCCGCCAGCTGTACGCGCTGCCATTCACGCTCATCCAACTGGCCATTGCCGTCGCTGTCGAAGCGCTGCAGCAGGCCGCCGAAGTCGCCCTTCCATTCGCGGATTACCGCACCTTGAGCGGCTGGCAGATCCAGCCCCTGACGACCACCACCGCTGCTGCGAAAATCACCAATGGCATACAACGGCTGGCCGGCATGCAAACGTTCTTCGGTATAGCGGTAACGCTCGTCGTTGCTGAACAGCGCGCGCCAACCGGCTTTTGCCGCGCCCAGCGGATGACGCAAGCTGCCTTTCCACACTTCACGGGTCAGCGGCCGCACCTGTGCACCGCGCGGGTCGACCAGGCAGCTGCCGGTGCTGTCGTCGAGTCGCAGCAACGCCTCGCTGCTGCCGCTTTCCAGGGTGCGCCAGCTGCGTTTCTTGCCGCTTGAGGTGTACTCCTCGATCTTGTAACGCCACCACAGGCAAGGCGTATTGGTCAGCGGACCGAGCAGAGCAGGCTCGGCGCTGTCATGCAGTACGCCGTAGAACTCGACATAGCCCTGAGCAGCCGAACGAATCTTCGAAGTCGGCGTATCGAGCAGATGCCGCGCCTGGGAGAAACGCCGCAAGAACCACCACGCCCCGCCCGCACTGACCGCCACGCTGCAGGCCAGCCCGACAACCTGTCCTTGAATATCCACGGCCTAGCCAAACAGCGACTTGTGGTCGACATCGGCTTTCTCGCCCTCGCTGAACTCCAG
>NZ_JAUYGD010000090.1 GCF_030690725.1 Pseudomonas sp.
ACATGCGCACATTGATCATCGAGCCCTTAAGCAAAGAAGCCTTCGCCCCCTTTGGTGACGTTATCGAAACCGAAGGCAGCGAGTTCTTCATGATCAATAACGGCTCCACTCGCCGCCATCACAAACTGGCCACGGTCGCGACCGACCAGCCAGAGGATCAGGCGATCATCAGCATCTTCAGTGCCGAGGCCCTGGAGATGCCGCTGACCGTGCGCATGCTGGAGCGCCACCCGCTGGGCAGCCAGGCGTTTATGCCGCTGCTCGGCAACCCCTTTCTGATTGTGGTCGCGCCACTTGGCGATGTACCTCAATCGGAGTTGGTCCGCGCCTTCCGCAGCAACGGCAGGCAGGGCATTAATTACCATCGCGGCGTTTGGCACCACCCGGTGCTGACGATCGAAAAGCGGGATGACTTCCTGGTGGTTGATCGCAGTGGTTCTGGCAACAACTGCGATGAGCATTTCTTTACCGACGACGAGCAATTGCTCCTCGCCCCCCACCAATAAGAGAAGCCCAGCACCGGCGTGTCGGCACTGGGAAAGAGGTACTGATTGTGGAAGCGCATTTGACTGAGTGGCTGAACCTGGGTATCCGCTGGATTCATATGATCACCGGCATCGCCTGGATCGGCGCATCCTTCTATTTCGTCTGGCTGGAGAACAACCTCAACCGCAGCAATCCCCGCGAAGGCCTATCTGGTGACCTCTGGGCGATTCACGGTGGCGGTATCTACCACTTGGAAAAGTACAAACTGGCCCCGCCGCAGATGCCGGAGAACCTGCACTGGTTCAAATGGGAGGCCTATGCCACCTGGCTGTCGGGCGTGGCCCTGATGCTGGTGGTCTACTACCTCAACCCAAGCCTGTACCTGGTCAAGCCTGGCGTTGATCTGGCACCGGAAATGGCCATTGCCATCGGTTTCGGTTCGATGGTGGCTGGCTATGTGGCCTATCACTTCCTCTGCGATTCGCCGCTGGGCAAACGCCCGGCCCTGCTTGGCGCCGTGCTGTTCGTGCTGATCATTGCTGCCGCTTATGGCTTCAGCCAGATCTTCAGCGGCCGCGCTGCCTACATTCATGTCGGCGCGATTATCGGCACCATCATGGTCGGTAACGTGTTCTTCACCATCATGCCGGCCCAGCGCGCGCTGGTTAAGGCTATCGAAGACAACACCACGCCAGACCCAACCCTGCCGGCCAAAGGCCTGCTGCGTTCGCGCCACAACAACTACTTCACCTTGCCGGTGCTGTTCATCATGATCAGCAACCACTTCCCGAGCACCTACGGCAGCCAATACAACTGGCTGATTCTGGCGGGCATCGCGATGCTGGCGGTACTGGTGCGCCACTACTTCAACACCCGTCATGACAGCAGCAATTACGTCTGGACTCTGCCTGCTGCGGCACTGGGCATGATCTGCCTGGCGTTCGTCACCGGCCCAAGCATGAAGGCTGCTGCACCGCAGGAGCCAAAAGCCGCAGTAATCAAATACGCCCCGGTGCCGGCCACTGGCATCAGCGGCCACCCGGAAGTTGCCGCCAAGGCTGCCGAAGCAGCCAGCACACCGGCAGAAACCGCAGCGGCCCCTGAGGCCAGTGCTCCGACTGAAGCCGCAGCTGGCGCTGGCGACTTTGCCCAGGTCAACAGCGTGATTCAGGAACGCTGCAGCGTGTGCCACTCGGCCACGCCGAGCAGCCCGATGTTCAGCGCGCCGCCTGCTGGGTTTGTCCTCGACACGCCGGAGCAGATCAAGGCGCAAGCCGCGAAGATCCACGCGCAAAGCGTTGCTTCGCAGATCATGCCGCTGGGCAACATCACCCAGATGACCCAGGAAGAGCGTGAGCTGATCGGAGCCTGGATCGACCAGGGCGCACAGCTCAACTGATCCACCCAAATGCCGCGCCCGCAAGGGCGCGGCATTTGTTTATCTGCACCCTGCAAGAATTCTCCGGTACAGGCCGATAAACGCCTGCACCGAACAGCGACTTACAACAATAAAAGCGCCTGAGGTATTTGCATGACCCAGTTGAATTCAACCTCGACCTGCGCGGTCGACCAACGCCTGCCCCTGCTGCAGATGATTCTGGTAAGCATGCAGCATGTGCTGCTGATGTACGGCGGCGCGGTTGCGGTGCCCTTGATCATCGGTGAAGCCGTCGGCCTGTCCCGTGAAGAAATCGCCTTTCTGATTACCGCCGACCTGCTGGTGGCGGGCATTGCCACCCTGGTGCAGTCACTCGGTATCGGCCCCATGGGCATCCGCATGCCAGTGATGATGGGCGCCAGTTTTGCCGCCGTAGGTAGCATGGTGGCCATGGCCGGCTCGCCCGGCATCGGCTTGCCGGGGATTTTCGGTGCGACCATTGCCGCAGGCTTCTTCGGCATGCTGATTGCGCCCTTTATGTCACGCATCGTGCATTTCTTCCCGCCGTTGGTGACCGGCACGGTGATTACCGCCATCGGTTTGTCACTGTTTCCGGTGGCGCTTAACTGGGCCGGCGGTGGCAGCGCTGCCACTGAGTTCGGCGCGTTGCAGTACCTGGCGATTGCCGCCCTGGTGCTGGGCACCATTTTGCTGATCAACCGCTTTATGCGCGGTTTCTGGGTCAATGTCTCGGTGCTGATCGGCATGCTGGTCGGCTACCTGGTAGCGGGCGGCCTGGGCATGGTCGACCTTAGCGGCCTTAATCAAAGCGACTGGTTTGCCGTGGTCAAACCCATGCATTTCGGCATGCCGGAGTTTCATCTGGCGCCGATCCTCTCCATGTGTCTGGTGGTGGTGATCATCTTTGTCGAGTCCACCGGCATGTTCCTCGCCCTCGGCAAGATCACTGGTAAGGAAGTCACCCCGGTCATGCTGCGCCGTGGCCTGCTGTGTGATGCCGGTGCGTCGTTCTTCGCCGGCATTTTCAACACCTTCACCCATTCTTCCTTTGCGCAGAACATCGGCCTGGTGCAAATGACCGGTGTGCGCAGCCGTTACGTTACAGCCGCCGCCGGGTTGCTGCTGATCGGCTTGAGCCTGCTGCCCAAAGCCGCCTACCTGGTAGCTTCGATTCCGCCGGCGGTACTCGGCGGCGCGGGGATTGCCATGTTCGGCATGGTCGCGGCGACGGGCATCAAGATTCTGCAGGAGGCGGATATTGCCGACCGGCGCAATCAGCTGCTGGTCGCGGTCAGCATCGGCATGGGCCTGGCCCCGGTGGTACGTCCGGAGTTCTTCGCGCACTTGCCGCATTGGCTGGAGCCGATCACCCACAGCGGCATCGCCATGGCCACCATCAGCGCGGTGTTGCTTAACCTGCTGTTCAATATCCTCGGCGGACCGGAACGCGCTGGCGTAACCCATCCACACCCGCAGCACTGACCCTCGTTGCTCACAAGAGCGCAGCCCGGTACGCCGGGCTGCTGGCCGCTGCGCGCCATCTGCAAAAACCAGTAAACCCGTCTAGAACAGGCCGCTTCAGCGCATAACGAGCTCGCTGCAGAGCTATCTGACTGACGGTTCATTTTTTGTGCACAATCTGAAAATAAATTGTTTTTATCACTGTGAACAAGTTGCTATAGTCGATCCATTCTGACCAGGTGGACAACTTCTACTCCGGTACAGAACAGAGGCGCCGTGAAGCCTCGCCAAGCCCATGACCGTATAAAAACAACTGGCAGGCTCTGATATGACCACGACTCGCAGCACAGAGACCACGGCTCCGCCTGTGGCAAACAACGACCTGATCTACCAACTGCACGACACCCCGGCCTTTGCTCCGGCGATCTTCGCCGCGTTGCAGCACGTACTGGCCAGCTTCGTCGGCATCATCACCCCTACCCTGATTGTCGGTGGCGTCCTCGGCCTCGGCGCTTATGTGCCGTATCTGGTTAGCATGGCGCTGTTCGTGTCCGGCCTCGGCACCTTTATCCAGGCCAAGCGCATTGGCCCGGTCGGCTCCGGCCTGCTGTGCCTACAGGGCACCAGTTTCGGTTTTCTCAGCGTGATTCTCAGCGCCGGGTTTATCGTCAAGGGCCGCGGCGGCAGTGAGGAGGAAATTCTCTCGACGATCTTTGGCGTGTGCTTCTGCGCAGCCTTTGTCGAGATCGCTTTCAGCCAGTTCATCAACAAGCTGCGCCGGGTGATCACCCCGGTCGTCACCGGCACCATCATCTGTCTGATGGGCTTGTCGCTGATCAAGGTCGCGATGACCGATATCGCCGGCGGTTACGGCGCAGCGGACCTCGGCGCCCTGCACCACCTGGGTCTCGGCGGCCTGGTGCTGGTCACCATCGTGATTCTCAACCGCTTCCCGTCGCAGGTCGTACGCCTGTCGGCAGTGATCATCGGCCTGGTGCTGGGCTTTAGCGTGGCCTGGTTCACCGGTAAGGTGGATTTCGCCAACATGGCTCAGGTGCCGCTGATCAGCGTGCCGGTGCCGTTCAAATACGGCTTCAATTTTGACTGGGTGGCGTTTGTGCCGATTGCGGTGATCTTCCTGATCACCCCGTTGGAAACTGCAGGCGACCTGACGGCCAACTCGATCATTTCCAAGCAGCCGGTCAAAGGTCCGCTGTATATGCGCCGGATCAAATCCGGGGTCTTGGCCGACGGTTGCAACTCGGCCATGGCGGCGATGTTCAACAGCCTGCCGATGACCACCTTCAGCCAGAACAACGGGGTGATCCAGCTGACCGGCGTGGCCAGCCGCCACGTGGCCTTCTATATCGCCGGCATTCTGGTGCTGCTGGGCCTGTTCCCGGCAGTGGGCGCGGTGCTGCAGCTGATGCCGAAACCGGTTCTCGGCGGCGCCACGCTGATCATGTTCGGCACCGTGGCCGTGGCGGGTATCAAGATCCTTACCGAGGCCGGCCTGCACCGTCGCAACGTGCTGATCGTGGCCATCTCCCTGGGCCTCGGCCTGGGTGTTGCAGCCGTGCCAGAAGTGCTCTCGCAGATGCCGGATACGCTGAAGAACATCTTCGGCTCACCCATCACCATCGGTGCCTTCAGCGCCATTCTGCTGAACATCTTCCTGCCGGAAGAGCATCTGCAGCTGGAAGAAAACGACTACGACCCCGAGGCCCACCTGCACACCGTGCTGCAAAACCCGCAGGACGACAGTGCCGAAGATGCGCCCAACAGCAGCCGCAACGAACTCAACGTGGCCCCGCGTACCAGTTGAGTCACCGCCCCTTTGCCTGACAGATCCTGCGGTTCGCTGCAGGTTCGAGAAACCTTGTAAGTCCAATAATAAGGAAACCATGATGAAACTTAAGCACCTGCCCCACGGCATCGTCCTCTCGGCTGGACTGTTTTCCGGTCAACAGGCCTTGGCCAGCGATGCCTTTCTCTGGCAAGACACCAGCCTCTCCTACCTCTACGGCAGCAACTTCCAGCGCTTGAACAATAACGCTGAAGAGCAGCGCTCGCAGAGCACTTTCACCCTGGAAAACGCCAGCGGCTGGACTTGGGGCGATACCTTCTTCTTCCTCGACTACATCGACGCCGACAACGCGCAGGCGCGCGGCAGCAACTTCGGCAACCTGGATGTCGACGAGAAGAGCAGTTTCTACTACATGGAATTCTCGCCACGCGTCAGCCTCAGCTGGCTGACCGGCCAGGACCTCTCGGTAGGCCCGCTGAAGGATGTCTACGCAGCCTTCACCTATGAAAAAGGCAACGGCGGCCCTGGCACCGAAAACTACCTGTACGGCATCGGCACCGCCTGGAATGCCCCAGGCTTCGCCTATCTGAACGCCAACCTGTATGCGGTGAAGATCAACAACCACATCTTCTTCGACCATGATTTCAAGGCATCGGACAAGGGCAACGGCCACACTTACCAGCTGACCGTAAGCGGCGCCTATCCGTTTGCCATTGGCGAACAGGACTTCGTGGTCGACGGCTATATCGACTGGCGCGCCCCATCCAAGGATGCCGGCACCCAGACCTCGGTCGGCTCCTCGATCCAGATCAAATGGGATGCTGGCAAGGCGCTGTTCGGTGAAGGCCGCAAGCTGTATGTCGGTACCGAGCTGAACATGTGGCACAACAAGTACGGTATCCGGCCAATCGACGGCTCCACCGATGGTTTTGATCAGACTGCCGTGCAAGCGCTGGTGAAGTACCACTTCTAAGCCTATGCGCTTGATGCGGATCGCCGGGTAGGCGGCACCCGCACAAAAAGGGGATGGCCTTGTTGCCATCCCCTTTTTTATTGTTACCGCACAGCCTGTAGGAGCGGCCCATGGCCGCGATCACCCTTTCGCGGGCATGGCCCGCTCCTACACCTATTGCCCTTTTGCACGCAGAAAAAAACGCTCACCAGGAGCGGTTTTTGTTCGCTCAGCACATTACTGCGATTGTGCGTCTTTGCGCTTCTGCCGCTCGATAAACTCCAGCTTCCACTGCTCCAGGCCGATGCGCTCGGCATCCAGATTGGCCTCGACCTTGTACTGGCTTTTCAGCGCGGCAATTTCACTCTGCTGCTCGACCAGGAAGCGGTCGAAACGCTGCATAAACGCCGCGTGCTTGAGGGTCGACAGCTTGAAGCTGCCACGGTTATGCGGCAACTGCGCATCGAAGATCAGCGCGCCCGGTCGTGCGCGGATGTTGTCCAGATAATGGGTGGCCACCACCACGTTGAAGTAAGCGCCGTCAGTGTCCTTCTTCAGCGCCTGGCGAATCATCTGACGCAGATCATCGCTGTAGGTCAGCTCGATCTGCCCGGCATCAATCCGCTCCTGATAACCCCAGGGCGTCCAGCCATTGACCATAGCCAGGCGCTTGATCTGCTCAATAGGCTGACCATGGCGCTGCGGCGCCACCAGTACACCATCAACATACTCGACCACGCCCTGGCTGTAGCTCAGGGCCTTACCGGCCTTTTGCGCCTGCGCCCAGGTTTCGCTGTCAGGGTATTTGAAATCCACCTGACCGCTGAGCAGCGCGGGCAACAGCTGCTCCACGGGCAGCACCTTGTAGCTCAGTTCCACCCCGCTGGTCTGTGCGAACAGATCAAACAGCTCACGGGCAAAGCCCTGGTACTGGCCTTGCGCATCGATGCTGTAGTGCGGCGCAAAGGCCAGTTTCTCTACACCAATCACATAGCTTTCAGCGCTGACCGCGCTGGAACAGACAACAGCGAACAAACTGCAGACGTGCGAGGGCTTCACAGCAAACCTCCTGTTTAAAGTGAGAGAGAGGAACGAATAAAACCGCCCAAGGCGGTGAGGAAGCGGCTAGGGGCTAGCCACCGGTCATGCTCATAAAGCGAATAACCTGCACCTGGGCATCGCTCTCGAAGTGATGACGCTCGGGTTTCAGTTGCAGGGCTTGCATCAAGGCTTCACTCAGGCGCTGGCTGTCGCCGGGGTGGGCACGCATCAGGCCTTTCAGGTCCAGGGCATTCTCATGGCCCAGGCAAAGCACCAGTTTGCCCTCGGCGGTGACCCGCACGCGGTTGCAGTCACCGCAGAAGTTGTGGCTGTGCGGTGAGATAAAACCAACCTGGGTATCGCTGCCGACCACCTGCCAGTAACGCGACGGCCCACCAGTCAGCTTGCTGCTGCGCACCAGGGCATAGCGCTGTTCGATGCGCTCACGCACCTCGTCGCTGGAGCAGAAGGTCTGTTCGCGCTGGTGGCTGGAAATACTGCCCAGCGGCATTTCTTCGATAAAGCTGATGTCCAGGCCGCGCGCCATGGCGAACTCGACCAGGTCGAGCACTTCGTCATCGTTACGATTTTTCTGCACCACGGCGTTGAGTTTGATCTTGCGAAAACCCGCGGCGCGCGCCACCTCGATGCCTTCCAGCACCTGATCGAGCTTGTCGCGTCGGGTAAAGGCGGCAAAACGCTCGCGCTGCAATGAATCCAGGCTGACGTTCAGGCGTTTGACCCCGGCTGCGTGCAGTTGCGACGCCAGCTCGGCCAGTTGCGAGCCGTTGGTGGTAATGGCCAGGTCTTCCAGCTCGGGGCGCTGGCCCAGGCGGGTCAGCAGGCTGAGCAGGTTCTTGCGTACCAGCGGCTCGCCGCCGGTGATACGGATGCGCTTGACCCCCAGGCCAATAAAGGCGTCCGCCACGGCATAGAGTTCTTCAAGGCTGAGGATCTGCTCGCGCGGGGCGAACACCATGTCCTCACTCATGCAATAGGTGCAGCGGAAATCACAGCGATCGGTAACCGATAACCGTAGATAGGTGATGCGCCGACCGAAGGGGTCAACCAGCTGATTATTCACTACGTGTCTCCTGGAGCTCATCGAGCCGAGACTTTTTGTTATGAATGCATAGGGCAAGATAAAAACAGAAAAATTAAATTTTGTATACAACAACCTGACCTGCAAGTCAGATAGCCCGCCAGAGCCCAGGCCACAAGCCTTGAGCGCCGCGCAAAGCCGGTGCTACCATCGCGCCGCTGCCCAGCGACGGGCGTTCGACAGAAGCAAAGAGGCTTATGACCAGTATTCGCGAGCGTAACAGAGAGCTGATTTTACGCGCAGCCAGTGAGGAGTTCGCCGACAAAGGCTTTGCTGCCAGCAAAACCAGCGATATCGCCGCCAAGGCCGGGGTGCCCAAGCCCAACGTCTACTACTACTTCAAGTCGAAAGAAAACCTCTACCGCGAAGTGCTGGAAAGCATTATTGAACCTCTGCTGGAAGCCTCTTCGCCGTTCAACCAGCCCGGCAAACCCGCCGACGTGCTGCGCGCCTATATCCGCTCGAAGATCCGCATCTCCCGCGAACTGCCCTCCGCCTCCAAGGTGTTCGCCAGCGAAATCATGCACGGCGCGCCGCATCTGTCCGCCGACCAGACTGCGCAGCTGAATGCCCAGGCCAAACACAACATCTCCTGCATTCAGGGCTGGATCGACCAGGGGCTGATGGCCAAGGTTGACCCGCACCACCTGCTGTTCAGCATCTGGGCCGCAACCCAGACCTACGCCGACTTCGACTGGCAGATTTCCACCGTAACCGGCAAAGCCAGCCTGGATGAAGCCGACTACGAAGCCGCCGCGCAGACCATCATCCGCCTGGTGATCAAAGGCTGCGAAATCGACGAAACCCAGCCCAGCTCATCCGAGCAGGTCACCAACGCCTAAGCTTGGTTAGCCGCCCTGCCCTTGGCTTAAGGCCGCAATAAAAAACGGTGAATGCTGTAAAGCATTCACCGTTTTTTTATTACCTACGAAACCTGTGGGTGGCGCTTTAGCGGCGAGCTTTTAATCGCACCAGTCGCGGCTGCGACTGCATGGACGCAGGAGGTAGGGCGAAGCAGGACGCCAGAGCCGAAAGCCCCACAAATTATCAGGCAGCGATACCCGCATCCGGCTTCAGCCCGACCGACTCCACCGCACTGACTGCGCATTGCTCATCGATATCCGAGGTATCACCAGTGATACCCACTGCGCCTATCACCTCGCCGCGCTCATCACGGATCAGCACACCACCCGGTGCCGGCACCAGCTGACCGTCTGCCAGGTTGTTTACCGCGCCGATAAATGCCGGGCGCTGTTGTGCGTCGGCGGCGATCAGGCGTGAGCCCTTGCCCAGTGCCAGCGCGCCCCAGGCCTTGCCGATAGCAATTTGTGGGCGCAGCAGGCTCGCGCCGTCTTCACGCTGCAGGCTGATCAGGTGTCCGCCGGCGTCCAGCACAGCCACGGTCAGCGGTGCTGCAGAGATTTCCCGGCCGACCGCCAGGGCGCGGTTGCTGATGGTGGTGGCGATTTGCAGATTCAACGTACTCATGTTGGGTCTTCCTCGATGCTGATAAATCCTACGAAACACCCGGAACCACAGCGCCTACAGGGCGATTGACAGCGGCCGGGCAATCCAAAGCTCGCCACCACTATCTCACTAGAAACAAAAAACTCAATAGACGAATACAATACAAACACTATTTGTATACAGTTACTCGCAAGCGTTTCCGCAGCAGATCAAGCACCCCAGCTAAAACGGTTGTTTTAAAAGATTTTTTGCCAGACAGCGCCTCGACAACAAAACGTGTTGACCAGAAGGTCAGGCCATGAATAGAATCCAAGCCAGCTGTTTTGTATACAATCTGATAACAAACGAGGCACAAGACAATGGCCAAAATGAGAGCAATCGAGGCCGCCGTACTGGTGATGCGCCGCGAAGGCGTTGACACTGCGTTCGGCATCCCCGGCGCCGCCATCAACCCCCTGTACGCTGCACTGAAGAAAGTCGGCGGTATCGACCACGTCCTGGCTCGCCACGTCGAAGGTGCCTCGCACATGGCTGAGGGTTACACCCGCACCAATGCCGGCAATATCGGCGTGTGCATCGGCACCTCCGGCCCTGCTGGCACCGACATGGTGACCGGCCTGTACTCGGCATCGGCCGACTCCATCCCGATTCTGTGCATCACCGGCCAAGCGCCGCGTGCCCGCATGCACAAGGAAGACTTCCAGGCCGTCGACATCACCAGCATCGTCAAGCCGGTGACCAAGTGGGCAACCACGGTAATGGAGCCGGGCCAAGTACCGCGCGCCTTCCAGAAAGCCTTCTATGAAATGCGCAGCGGCCGCCCAGGCCCCGTGCTGATCGACCTGCCGTTCGACGTGCAGATGGCCGAGATCGAATTCGACATCGACGCCTACGAGCCACTGCCACTGGCCAAGCCAGCGGCCAACCGGGTTCAGGCTGAAAAAGCCCTGGCCATGCTGAATGACGCCGAGCGTCCGTTGCTGGTTGCCGGCGGCGGTATCTTCAACGCCGACGCGGCCGACAAGCTGGTTGAATTCGCTGAGCTGACCGGCGTGCCGGTTGTACCAACCCTGATGGGCTGGGGTGCGATTCCGGACGACCACAAGTTGATGGTTGGCATGGTCGGTCTGCAAACCTCACACCGCTACGGCAACGCCACCTTGCTGGAATCCGATCTGGTATTCGGTATCGGTAACCGCTGGGCCAACCGCCACACCGGCAGCATCGATGTGTACACCGAAGGCCGCAAGTTCATTCACGTCGACATCGAACCGACGCAGATTGGCCGCGTGTTCAACCCGGACCTGGGCATCGTTTCCGATGCTGGTGCCGCTCTGGACGCCTTTATCGAAGTGGCCCGCGAGTGGAAATCCGCTGGCAAGCTGAAAGACCGCAGCGCCTGGGTTGAATCCTGCCGCGAGCGCAAGCGCACCCTGCAGCGCAAGACCCACTTCGACAACGTGCCGGTCAAGCCGCAGCGCGTCTACGAAGAGATGAACGAGTTCTTCGGCAAGGACACCTGCTACGTCAGCACCATCGGTCTGTCGCAGATCGCCGGCGCGCAATTCCTGCACGTGTACAAGCCGCGTCACTGGATCAACTGTGGCCAGGCCGGCCCGCTCGGCTGGACCATTCCAGCAGCGCTGGGTGTGGTCAAGGCTGATCCAACCCGCAACGTAGTGGCGCTGTCCGGCGACTATGACTTCCAGTTCATGATCGAAGAACTGGCTGTGGGCGCGCAGTTCAACCTGCCGTACATCCACGTGGTGGTGAACAACTCCTACCTGGGCCTGATCCGTCAGTCGCAGCGCGGTTTCGAGATGGACTACTGCGTGCAGTTGGCCTTCGAGAACATCAACGCACCGGAGATCAACGGTTACGGCGTCGACCACGTCGCTGTGGTGGAAGGCCTGGGCTGTAAAGCCGTACGTGTATTCGAGCCGAACGACATCCAGGCGGCATTGGCCAAGGCCAAGGCGCTGATGGAAGAGTTCCGCGTACCGGTCATGGTCGAGATCATCCTGGAGCGTGTCACCAACATCTCCATGGGTGTGGAAATCAACGCGGTCAACGAGTTCGAAGAACTCGCCGAACGCGGTGCCGACGCCCCGACTGCGATCTCGTTGCTGGACTAAGACCAACCCCGTAGCCCGGATGCAATCCGGGGAGCTTTAACGGCCACCCCCGGATTACATCCGGGCTACGAAAATAGGAGCATCACCATGCCCCGTTTTGCCGCCAACCTGTCCATGCTGTTCACCGAAGTGGACTTTCTGGACCGTTTCGACGCTGCCGCCACCGCAGGCTTCAGCGGTGTCGAATACCTGTTCCCTTATGACTTCGCTGCCGAAGTGATCAAGGCGCGCCTGGATGCCAACCGTCTGGAGCAGGTGCTGTTCAACCTGCCTGCTGGCGACTGGGCCAAGGGCGAGCGCGGTATCGCCTGCCACCCAGACCGCGTTGAAGAATTCCGCGCCGGTGTCGACCAGGCCATCGCCTACGCCAAAGTATTGGGCAACAAGCAGATCAACTGCCTGGCCGGTATCCGTCCGCAGGGTCTGGATTGCGCCACCGTCGAGCAGACCTTTGTCGACAACCTCAAGTTTGCCGCCGGCAAGCTCGAGGCCGCGGGCATCAAGCTGGTCATGGAAATGATCAACACCCGCGACATCCCCGGCTTCTACCTGAACACCACGAAGCAGGCGCTGGCCATTCGCGACAAAGTCGCCAGTAGCAACCTGTACCTGCAATACGACATCTACCACATGCAAATCATGGAAGGTGACCTGGCGCGTACCGTCGAGGCCAACCTGTCTGTGATCAACCATGTGCAGTTGGCCGACAACCCGGGCCGCAACGAGCCGGGCACTGGCGAAATCAACTACCGCTTCCTCTTCGAGCACCTGGACCGCATCGGTTACCAGGGCTGGATCGGCTGTGAATACAAGCCGGCAACCACCACCGCTGCCGGCCTCGGCTGGATGAAAGCGCACAACGCAATCTGAATCAGAGGATATTTCTCATGGCAAAAATCGGATTTATCGGCACCGGCATCATGGGCAAGCCTATGGCGCAGAACCTGCAAAAAGCCGGGCACACCCTGTTCTTCTCCGAGCACTTCGACAAGGCCCCGGCCGACCTACTGGGCGACAACGGCATCGGCCTGGCCAACCCGCGCGAAGTGGCGCAGGAAGCCGAATTCATCATCATCATGGTGCCGGACACCCCGCAGGTTGAAGACGTTCTGTTCCGCGCCGACGGCGTTGCCGCAGGCGTGGGCGCTGGCAAAGTAGTGATCGACATGAGCTCGATCTCCCCTACCGCCACCAAGGTCTTCGCCGAGAAGATCAAAGCCACTGGCGCCGCCTACCTCGACGCGCCGGTATCCGGCGGTGAAGTGGGCGCCAAGGCGGCCACCCTGTCGATCATGATCGGCGGTTGCCCGAATGCCTTCGAACGCGCGCTGCCGCTGTTCCAGGCCATGGGCAAGAACATCACCCGCGTCGGCGGTAACGGTGACGGTCAGACCGCCAAGGTCGCCAACCAGATCATCGTGGCCCTGAACATCCAGGCAGTGGCTGAAGCCCTGCTGTTCGCCGCGAAGAACGGTGCCGATCCAGCCAAGGTGCGTGAAGCGCTGATGGGCGGTTTCGCTGGCTCGAAGATCCTTGAAGTGCACGGTGAGCGCATGATCAAAGGCACCTTCGACCCAGGCTTCCGCATCAGCCTGCACCAGAAAGACCTCAACCTGGCCCTGGCCGGCGCGCGCGAACTGGGCCTCAACCTGCCCAACACCGCCAACGCCCAGCAAGTGTTCAGCACCTGTACGGCCATCGGTGGCAGCAACTGGGACCACTCGGCGTTGATCAAAGGCCTGGAACACATGGCCAACTTCAACATCCGTGGTGAGTAAGTAACAGGTTTCAGGGCGGGGTCAGCCGCCCTGAAACAACCCTTTCGATCTGTCCGGCAGGCGGTGTCACGGCCTGCCTGCCGGGTGGGTCGATTCTAGTGCGCAGCGCCTGCATGGCGGACGCTGCGCACTAGAATCGAAGTCAGTCATAAGCAGTTGATCCAGACCAAGAGAGATCACCATGTCCATCGATCCGTCTTTCAATCCAACGTCCCTGCTGCGCGAGTTGTTCGCCAGCGCCATCGACGCCGCCCACCCGCGCCAGGTTCTGGCAGATTACTTGCCGGCAGATCGCAGCGGTCGCGTTATCGTGATCGGCGCCGGCAAAGCCGCCGCCGCCATGGCCGAAGTGATTGAGCAGGAATGGCAAGGCGAGGTCTCCGGCCTGGTGGTCACCCGTTACGAGCACGGCGCCAACTGCAACAAGATCGAAGTGGTCGAAGCGGCGCACCCAGTGCCGGACGACGCCGGTGAGCGAGTGGCGCGCCGCGTGCTGGAACTGGTCAGCAACCTCAGCGAAGCCGATAAGGTGATCTTTCTGCTGTCCGGTGGCGGCTCTTCCCTGCTCGCCCTGCCCGCCGAAGGCATCAGCCTGAAAGACAAACAAGCAGTGAACAAAGCC
>NZ_JAUYGD010000001.1 GCF_030690725.1 Pseudomonas sp.
GCGGATTTTGCCCATCATTTCCATACTGATCACCCTGTGTTCTCCTGCTCAAAAATTGAGCAGAAGCAGTTGAACACCTGGGTCAGTTTTCAGTCGGCAGAACAGCCTCTACTGGGTCAGTTTTCGGTCAGCGGCAACACGATAGGACGTATCCAGGGGTTATGTGAGCCGTCGGCGTAGGTGCCATCTGCGCGGCGCTCGAAATACTCCAGGGCGGCCAGCAGATACTCTTCTTCGTCCGGGGCCAGGCGGCGGGAGCGCTCGTCGTTGTAGCTCGGCCGGCTGACCATCCGAACCGGATTCTCGGCCAGGTGAATACCCCATTCGCGGCGCGCTACTTCCAGCACGCATTGAAATAGTGCGAGCTCGCGCTTGACCGTATTGCCCTTGCGTATCTTCAAGCGCTCGTCTCGGTAGCGGGCGAAGTCGGACGAGGTGAGGGTGGCGACGATTCGGGTAGCCAGTGGATGACGCTTCAACGCTTCGAGGCGTTTGATTTCCGAATAGGCACCTTTGTGCTTCGGGGCTACCTCGGAAATATAGCGATCGATCAGCTGATGAAACGCCGTGCGTTCGGCTTCCACACGGGAGACGAAAATGCCCCGGTCGATTTCACTTTCGATGATGCGGGCCCAGGCTTGGGCGTCGGCTTTGGTTTCGAAGGTTTTGCGCTGGGCTGGATAGCCCTTACGGCGAATTTGCGCTTCCCACTGAGACTCGCCGCGATTCCTGATTGTTGCCATTTCGACCATTCCCGCCACGTTCAAGTGTGGCAAATTTGTGGCAAAAACGACTTTCAGGACTAGGACAGGTTTCTGTCAGAAGCGCTAACCCCTTGATGAGCAAGGGAAAAGAAGTGGCGCACCAGGCGGGATTCGAACCCACGACCCCTGCCTTCGGAGGGCAGTACTCTATCCAGCTGAGCTACTGGTGCAGCGCGGGCGCAATCATACGCATCTCGCTGGCGGGCGTCCATGCCGCTGCCTTGTTCGCAATTCTGCACGGTGACGACTGGCTAGCTGTCTATCCATATAAAGCGGGTGAATACGTGCAATATTCCGTTAATTTTTTCGAACAGGCTATTGCCCTTTAACCCTCTTGACCCTAGGATTCGTTTGAGATTTCAAACGCTCTTGCTAAAACTGTGTGCAATTCCGGGTGATTGGTCATCCGAGGGGCATACATCAGCAGCATGGGTGCACACACCGAACCTACACGCGCCGCTTGGCGGCGCACCCAGCGCAAGTGCCGATACCAGGGTGTCGGAATTTAGGAGACTGCCATGCAACTGAAAGACACCCAGCTGTTCCGTCAGCAGGCTTATATCGACGGCACTTGGCTGGACGCCGACAACGGCCAGACCATCAAGGTCAACAACCCGGCCACCGGCGAAATCATCGGCAGCGTGCCGAAGATGGGCGCAGCGGAAACCCGTCGCGCCATCGAAGCCGCCGACCGTGCGCTGCCGGCCTGGCGTGCCCTGACCGCCAAGGAGCGCTCGAACAAGCTGCGCCGCTGGTTTGAACTGCTGATCGAAAACCAGGACGACCTCGGCCGCCTGATGACCCTGGAGCAGGGCAAGCCGCTGGCCGAAGCCAAGGGCGAGATTGTCTACGCCGCCTCCTTTATCGAGTGGTTCGCCGAAGAAGCCAAACGCGTGTACGGCGATGTAATCCCTGGTCACCAGCCGGACAAGCGGCTTATCGTCATTAAACAACCCATTGGCGTAACCGCGGCCATCACCCCGTGGAACTTCCCAGCGGCGATGATAACCCGTAAAGCCGGCCCGGCCCTGGCCGCCGGTTGCACCATGGTGATCAAGCCGGCTTCGCAGACGCCGTTCTCCGCTCTGGCTCTGGTTGCTCTGGCCGAGCGCGCTGGTATTCCGAAAGGCGTGCTGAGTGTGGTTACCGGCAGCGCCGGCGAAGTCGGCGGTGAGCTGACCAGCAACCCGATCGTGCGCAAGCTGAGCTTCACCGGCTCGACCGAAATCGGCCGCCAGCTGATGGCCGAATGCGCCAAGGACATCAAGAAGGTCTCCCTGGAGCTGGGCGGCAACGCGCCGTTTATCGTGTTCGACGATGCCGATCTGGATAAAGCCGTCGAAGGCGCGCTGATCTCCAAATACCGCAACAACGGCCAGACCTGCGTCTGCGCCAACCGCCTGTACATTCAGGACGGCGTGTACGACGTCTTCGCCGAAAAACTGGCCACCGCCGTAGCCAAGCTGCAGATCGGTAACGGTCTGGATGAAGGCACCACCACCGGCCCGCTGATCGACGACAAGGCTGTGGCCAAGGTCCAGGAACACATCGCCGACGCGCTGAGCAAAGGTGCGCGCCTGCTCGCTGGCGGCAAGCCGCATGCGCTGGGTGGCAGCTTCTTCGAACCGACCATTCTGGTCGACGTGCCGAACAACGCTGCAGTGGCCAAGGAAGAAACCTTCGGCCCGCTGGCGCCGCTGTTCCGCTTTAAGGACGAGGCCGAAGTGATCGCCATGTCCAACGACACCGAGTTCGGCCTGGCCTCGTATTTCTATGCCCGTGACCTGGGTCGCGTGTTCCGTGTAGCGGAAGCCCTGGAATACGGTATGGTCGGCGTTAACACCGGGTTGATCTCCAATGAAGTCGCGCCGTTCGGCGGCGTGAAAGCCTCGGGCCTCGGCCGTGAAGGCTCGAAGTACGGCATTGAGGATTACCTGGAAATCAAATACCTCTGCCTGGGTATCTAATCCTGGCGAAGTAGCAGTAACCCCGCCGAAGACGCACGAGAGCGCTGCGCCTTCGGCTTTATATGGACATAGCTGTGGCCGGGCGTGCTGTGACAGTCGATCATCGAATACTGCCAAGCCGCCGCCGGTGACACATCCTTGAACCACGCCGAGATTAACCGGCGAATGAGGACATCATGAGCAAAACCAACGAATCTTTGATGCAACGCCGCACCGCTGCCGTTCCGCGCGGCGTGGGCCAGATCCACCCGATCTTCGCCGAGTCGGCGAAGAACGCCACCGTTACCGACGTTGAAGGCCGCGAGTTTATCGACTTCGCCGGTGGCATCGCGGTACTCAACACCGGCCACCTGCACCCGAAAGTAATTGCCGCCGTACAGGAACAGCTGACCAAGCTGACCCACACCTGCTTCCAGGTGCTGGCCTACGAGCCGTACGTCGAGCTGTGCGAGAAGGTCAACGCCAAGGTCCCGGGCGACTTCGCCAAGAAGACCCTGCTGGTCACCACCGGCTCCGAAGCGGTAGAAAACGCCGTGAAGATTGCCCGTGCTGCCACTGGCCGTGCTGGCGTGATTGCCTTCACCGGCGGTTACCACGGTCGCACCATGATGACCCTGGGTCTGACCGGCAAGGTCGTGCCGTACTCGGCCGGCATGGGCCTGATGCCCGGCGGTATCTTCCGCGCCCAGTACCCATGCGAGCTGCACGGGGTGAGCACAGATGACGCGATCGCCAGCATCGAGCGCATCTTCAAGAACGACGCCGAGCCGCGCGATATCGCCGCGATCATCATCGAGCCAGTGCAGGGCGAGGGCGGTTTCTACGTCGCGCCGAAAGACTTCATGCTGCGCCTACGCGCCCTCTGTGATCAGCACGGCATCCTGCTGATCGCCGACGAAGTGCAGACCGGCGCCGGCCGTACCGGCACCTTCTTCGCCATGGAACAGATGGGCGTCGCTGCCGACCTGACCACCTTCGCCAAATCCATCGCCGGCGGTTTCCCGGTGGCGGGCGTGTGCGGCAAGGCTGAATACATGGACGCCATCGCTCCAGGCGGTTTGGGCGGCACCTATGCCGGCAGTCCGATTGCCTGCGCCGCGGCCCTGGCCGTGATGCAAGTGTTCGAAGAGGAGAAGCTGCTGGATCGTTGCAAGGCCGTTGGTGAGCGTCTGGTCACTGGCCTCAAGGCCATCCAGGCCAAGCACAAGGCCATCGGTGATGTACGCGCCCTCGGTGCGATGATCGCTGTCGAGCTGTTCGAAGGCGGCGACCTGCACAAGCCAAACGCCGCCCTGACCGCCGCGGTGGTGGCCAAGGCACGCGACAAGGGCCTGATCCTGCTGTCCTGCGGTACCTACGGCAACGTGTTGCGCGTACTGGTACCTCTGACCGCCGAAGACGCCCTGCTCGACAAGGGCCTGGCGATTATCGCCGAGTGCTTCGCCGAACTGGCCTAAGCACGCCGCGTTAACCCGGCAATAAAAAAGACCCGCTTCGGCGGGTCTTTCGCTTTCGGCGATTGAGCAGGCCATCGAGCTGATAGTCAGGTGTTATTGGCAGGCAGCAAGCCATAGCCTGCATCATGCCGACCGGCACAGCCTTACTCACGGTCTCTACAGCGCTTTGTAGGACAACCAGACCGCTCTATCACGGCCTATTCAGGCCGCATAAGAAAGTTGACGAGTTGTTCAGCACTTCGTCGGCCGACGCTGGTTTTAAAGTGGCCAGCCCGTACACTGCGCGCCGTCACATCGCTGACGCCATTATTTTGCCATCACGCTTTTCCCTGAGGTTTTCATGACTGCCCTGGCCAACGCTCCGGAGATTCTGATCGCCGAAGCAGACCCCTGGACTGCCGATCTGCTCGTGCAACTGGTACTTGATGTACGCGCCGATGCGCGGGTTATCCGAGTCACCGACGGCGAGGCGGCGCTGGCCAAATGCAAACGCCGTTTACCGGCTCTGGTGATTGCCGACGGCGACCTGCCGGGCCTGGATGGCCTGGAATTGCTGCGTCAGCTACGCCGCCATCCACGTACTCCGGCGTTGCCATTTATCCTGATCAGCAGCCGCCTGGACGCCAGCAGCGTGCGCGCTGCACGACCACTGGCACCGGCGGCCTACCTGGCCAAACCGTTCAATGCCGAACAACTGCGCCAGCGCCTGCTCGGCATTCTCGGCAGCGCCGCCGCCAGCGAGACAGCGGTAGCGGCACCCTTGCTGGTCGACAGCCTGGATGATTACCTCAATGCGGTGCGCGAAGAAGGTCAGGGCGCGCCGTTGCTGGCCTCGGTACGCGATTCGGTGAGCCAGTGCCTCAACGGTGACGACAGCGACCTGCGCGAGCTGGAAGAGGTGTTCGCCCGCGACCCGCAGATCACCGCCCGCCTGATCGCCGCCGCCAATAGCGCCGCGCAGCACCAGGGCGCACCCTGCCAGACCTTGAGCCAGGCGCTGCCGCGCCTGGGCCTGGCGCGCACGCTGAATCTGGTATTGGGCATGGCCGTGCAACGCAATGCGCTACTCAGCGACCCACGCCTGGCCGAGCTGGCCAGTAGTGCCTGGGACAGCGCTCAGCGCAGCGCCGAACTGGCGCGCTGGCTGGCGGGCGAGCTGCAACTGGATGCCGAGCTGTGCTTTACCGCCGCGCTGCTGCACAACATCGGCGAGCTGGCCCTGCTGCGCAGCCTGCAGGACTGGCAGGACGCCGGCGGCGCCTTGCGTGATGAGGATATTCACCAAAGCTTCCAGCAACGCGCCGCCAGCTTCGGCTCGGCGCTGCGCATCCGCTGGCGCCTGCCGTTTGGCCTGCGCGAGCTGATCGCGGCGTTCTACAACCTCGGCAGTGGCGTATTTAGCCGCGAGGCGCTGGTGCTCAACCTGGTCTGCCAGGTTCTGCGCCTGCGCAGTAACCAGTCGCCCAAAGAGCTGCGCGAGGAGCGCTGTGTACGCATGCTGCGCCTGGACCTCAGCCTGCTGGAGCGCATGCCTCTGGCTGCCGCGGCCTGACAACAGCAGCCGCGAACACGGATCAGGCGAGGATCTCGGCCAGCAGATCGAAGACGATACGGATACGCCGGGCCGTGCGCAGCTCGCGGTGGGTGACCAGCCAGATCGGCAGTTGGAAGGGGCTGACATCCTCCAGCACGCGAACCATACCCGGGGTTTCCCGCGCGATCTCCTCCATGATTGCGCCGATGCCCAGGCCCTGGCGGACCATTTCCCAGTAGGTGACGGAGTTATCTGCGTAGCTGCGAAAATTCGTGTTACTCAGCAGCAGGCCTTGGCCGTGCAGGTGTTGCAGGTAATGGCCGGCGCGGTCCAGGCCGATAAAGTCGTGCTGCAAAGCCTCTTCGGCGGTACGCGGTAGGCCATGTACGCGCACCCAGCTTTCGGATGCATAGAAACAGGCAGAACTCTGCCGTACCAAACGGCCAATCAGCTCTGGTTGTTCGGGGCGCACATGGCGGATGGCGATGTCGGCCTCGCGGCGCAGCAGGTCGCTGAAACCGTCCGAAGCGACCACCTCGACCTGGATGCCGGGTGCCGCCTCGCGGATCTGCAGGAGAATCTTCGGCATCAGGTACGCCGCCACGGCGTCGCTGGTGGCCACGGACACCACGCCCGCCACCTCTTCTGAGCGCCCGGTCGCGGCCAGGCCCAGTTCATGCGCCGCAGCGCCCATCACGCGGGCATGGCCCAACAGCTCCTGCCCGGTGGTGGTCAGCGCCATGGCTTTGCCCACCCGCTCAAACAGCGTCACCCCTAGCGCCAGCTCAAGGGCTGCGACCTGGCGACTGAGGGTCGGTTGCGACTGCCCGAGCTTACGTGCAGCCGCTGACAGCGAGCCGGTCTCTGCCGTCTCGAGAAAGGCACGCAACTGATTCCAGTCGACCTTATCCATACGTAAATGCATATGTTGTCTGCAATTTATCGCAATACCCCGTGGTGATTCGCAAGGATAGCATCCGCACTGTGTTGGCTTTCGCCTTACATCCATGCACAGGACGCGCACCATGCACTCACCCATCACCTCTGCCAGCGGCCACTGCTCTGCAGCTGCAACACCGGCTGCCATGACCGACAAGGCACGCTTCTGGAACCGGATTGCACGTAAATACGCGAACGATCCGATTGCCGACCTGGCCGGTTACGAACGGACGTTGCAGCGCGTACAAGCCTTGCTGTCTACGCAACATGAGGTGCTGGAAATCGGTTGTGGCACGGGCACTACCGCCCTGCGTCTGGCTCCCGCTACGCGGCGGCTGGTGGCCACCGATGTAGCCGAGCAGATGATTGCCATCGCAGGCGAAAAGCTCGCCAGCCACACACTGCCGCAGCTGCACTTCAGGCTGGCCGACGCCGATGCACCGGTGGCCGAACAAGGCTCCTACGATGCCGTGCTGGCGTTCAACCTGCTGCATCTCGTGACAGATCTGCCGCAGGCGCTGAGTTCAGCCATCAATGCCTTGAAACCAGGCGGCTTGCTGATCTCGAAGACACCCTGCCTGAATGAGATGAACCCACTGATCCCCAAGCTGGCCCTGCCGCTGATGCGCGCCATCGGCAAAGCGCCGCCTGTGCTGTGTTTCGACGCCCACCAGTTACAGGCGGCCATGACCGAGCAAGGTCTGCAAATCCTGACCGTCGAGCGCCATGGCAGCAAGGGCAAAGATTGGCGGGTGTTTATCGTGGCGCGCAAGCCCGATGCCCCGCCGCTGGCGGTCTGATCAACGCCTGCATACCTCGCCCTAACTGACGATTTTCACCACCCGGACCTGCTGGTCCGTCCCTATGTTGCACCCCAAAAAAACATTGGAGCTTGCCATGTACCTTCGCCCAATCACCGCACTGACCACCGCTTTACTACTGTCCGGCTGCGCCGCCACCATCAACCAAAGTGGTCTGGAACAACGCACGGCCCAGGCCATCGGCCAACCCACCGGGCAATTCACCATCACCGAGCGCACCGAGGAAACCGGCGGGCGCATCAACTACAACGTCAACACCAAGGACGGCGGCACTTACCGCTGCTACATGTATTCGGCCACTGGCTTCCAGAAGGCCATGAGCTTTGGCCAGACGCCACATTCGGACGCCGTCTGCACGGCCATGGCAGGTACGCCAGCCGCTAGCGGGCAACGCAGCAACAATTCCGGCAGCACCTGCAATGCCCTGCTGCAGGCAGCCGGACGCTGCTGATTGCCCGGGTTTCCCGGTCAGCCCTGGCCGGGAATTGCGCTCACTACACTCGACCGCGCTGATGATTTGCGCGGTCACTCATCGGGGTGTTGATGCCATGAAAAAACTGCTCCCTCACCTCCCTCTGCTATTGGTTCTGCTGATGCATGCAGATGCCCGCGCAGAAGGGCGCTGCCCGGATGGCTATTTCCCGATTGGTGGCGGTAGCGCCGGCTGGGAAGGCTGTGCGCCGATGGGACCAAACTCTGGGGCAGGGCCGTCGGAGGAGCCGGAGCCTCAGTGGGAAACGCGTTGGGGCGCGGTCGCTACTACAGATGGAGCGATGGGCGTTGCGGCCGGACAGGAATCCCAAGAAAGCGCTGAACAGCAGGCGATTTCCGAATGCCAGGCTCACTCCTCTGGCAAGGCCTGTGAGGTCCGCATCGCCTACTACAATCAGTGCGTTGCGGTCGCCTGGGGTGATGCCGGGAGTCGCATGACCCGCTCACCCGATTTGAAGGATGCGGAAGAGACAGCGCTGCGTAATTGTGAAAAGACTACGACCAACTGCGACCTCTACTACTCCGCCTGCAGTTATGCCGAACGCATCCAGTGATGCACTATCAAGGGCGGTCAAGAACCAGCTGCATCTGCACTTCACCCTGGGCGCTATCGGCCAGCTGAGTCAACGGCTGCGGATGGCCAATAAAATAACCCTGGGCATAGTCGAGCCCCAGCCCGCGTACGCAGTCGAGGGTGGCCTGGGTTTCGACAAACTCGGCCACGGTGCTCAGGCCCAGCTGGTTGGCAATCTGTTGCATTGAGCCAACCATGGCCTGGTTGATCGGGTCGCTCTCCAGGCCACGGATAAAGCTGCCGTCGATCTTGACGATATCCAGCGGCAGGTGGCGTAGGTAGGCGTAGGAGGCGAAGCCGCTGCCGAAGTCGTCCAGCGCCACTTTCAGGCCCAGGCTGCGCAGCTGTTTGATCCACTGCGATGACACCCCCAGCTCACCCAGGGCGACCATTTCGGTTACCTCGATGCACAGCTTGTGCGCCGGCAGGTTGTGCCGCAGCAATTCGCTGTGGAGCATATCGTGGAAGTGCGCGTTAAGCAGTGAGCTGGCAGTCAGGTTGAAGTTCACCTGGGCCAGTTGCTGCACATGCCGCGGGTTGTCCGCCAGCCACTGCAGCAGGCGCATCACCACCCAGCGGTCGATGGCGCCGAGAAAGCCGTAGCGTTCTGCCGCACCGAGAAACTGCCCGGGGCTGACCCACTCGCCACTGTGCGGGTCGTGATAGCGCAGCAACACTTCATAGCGCAGGCCGTCGCTGGCGCCCTGCAGCGCCACCACCGGCTGATAGAACAGCTCGAAGTGGCCCAACTCGATGGCCTCGCGCAAGCGGGTGATCCATTGCAGCTGGCGTTGATGCTCCAGCAACACGCCATCGGCCGGGTTGAACTGCTGCACGCGATTACGGCCCAGGTGCTTGGCCAGCTGGCTGGCGCTGTCGGCCCAGTTCAGCGCGGTTTCCCAGTCGCTGACGCCGCTGTCCAGCTCCAGCATGCCGATGCTGGCCTGCACGCGGAACGGCCGCCCCTGCCAGCTGAAGACAAATTGCTCGACGCAATGACGCAGGCTTTCCGCATGCTCCAGAGCGGCTTCGTTGTTGATTTCACGCAGCAGCACGGCGAATTCATCGCCACCGATACGCGCCAGTTCGGCATGCCGTGGCAGCTGGTGCAACAGATGGCCGGACAGCTGGCGCAGCAGCTGATCGCCGGCCGAATGCCCGCAGAGGTCGTTGACCTGCTTGAACTGATCCAGGTCCAGACACAGCATATGGCTGTAGCGCGGTTTACCCTGCCCCTTGAGGCTTTCGCGCAACAGGCGCTCCAGTTCGCGGCGGTTGAGCAGGCCGGTCAGCGAGTCATGTGCGGCCAGGTACTGCAGGCGCTCTTCCAGGGCGCGGCGCTCACTGAGGTCGACCACGATGCCTTCGATGCAGTCCTGGGTCGGGCGCAGATGCAGCGACAGATAGACCCAATGGCTCTGTCCATCGAGTCCATGAATCTGACACTCCTGGCTGATCGCCGGCTGCTCGTTGTGCAGCTGCGCCACCTGCTCGGCCCATTGCTCGGCGCCCAATAGCTGCTGCATGGACAGCTCGCGACTGTCCTGCGCCAGCCCCAGCAGCGCGGCAAAACTCGGGTTGGCTTCGATCAGTGCGCCGCTGCGGGTACAGCGGAAAATCCCCTCACCGCTGCTGCTGAACAGCGCCTGGTACTGCTGCAGATTGCCCAGGGCCTGGGCCTTGCTGTGCAGCAGGGCACGGCGGATCTGCTCCAGCTGTTTGTCGAGGATGCCGCCAAACAGCAGCATGCTCAGCACCGGCAGGTAGGCGTGCATGTAATTGAAGCCCGGCGGCAGCGGAATCACCCCACTGCGTCCCAGTGGCACCAACAGCATCAGCAGCAGCGCCGAGCTCCAGCACAGCAGGTAGGCGCTGGCGTAAGGCCGGCGCTGGCGCACGCCGAGGATCAGCAGCAACAGCTGGAACAGCCCGTTAAGCAGGATCAGCACGTTCAGCGTCTGGTAGGAGCGGAAGTGCCCATAGCTGACGATGGTCCAGCCGCACACCAGCAGGGTCACGGCAAACAGCGCGTTGCGCAGATGGCGCACGCGGCCCAGTTCAAGCTTCAGTGAGCTGGCGAGAAACAGGCTGCTGAAAATCAGCATGCCGGGGTTGGCCAGGTTGGCCAGCTGGGTCGACAACCACACCCACTGCGGCCCCAACAGACTGGTGACGCCATGCAGGCTGGCGTTGTACAGCGCCACGCTGGCCACCGTCAGGCAGAACCACACCAACTGCGTTTCGCGCAGGGCGCTGAATTTCACCAGAAAGAACAGGGTCAGGCTGAGCAATGCACCCAGCAGCAGGCCGCTGCGCATCCAGTGCTCGGCCAGCAATAGCGGGCTTTGTTCGGCCGCCACCAGCTGCATTGGCACACTCACCGCCGAGCCGCTTTGCACCCGCAACAACAGGGTGTGCGGGCCTTCGCCAAGGCGCGGCAGGTTGAGCAGAAAGTGCGGCGAGGGCGCGCCGCGCTGGAGGAAATCGCGGTGATCGCCGCTGTAAAAGGGTGCGATCAGCCGTTCGCGGTCATACAGCCAGACTTCGATGTCGTCGAGAAAGGGCCGGTCGATGATCAGATCGAGGCGCTCGGCCACCGGCGCATCGAGGCGAAACGCCAGCCACCAGGCGCTGGCCGAATACCCCAGGCGCGGCACACCATCGATCCGCTTGCCCTCGCTAGCAATCCGCTGCTGCACCTCGCCGGCGGTCAGGTTGCCGCTGGGGTCTTCCAGCACCAGGCTGGCGGGCACCTCCACCGGTTGCTTGAGCTGCTCGCTGCTGAGCACCAGCAATGGCAACTCGGCATGCGCCGAGACGCTGCCCAATGCAAAGCAGAGCAGCGCAGCCAGCAGGGGAAGGTTGAGCAGACGGAGCATCCTGGCGCCTCAATAAACTGCGAGGTGCGCCAAGGCTCAGGGTGAACACAGCTCGCCTGCGAGGCGAGTTGACGCTCGGGAATTCTAGCTGAGAACTGGCGATTTGATTGCGCTGACGGTCTCACTCAGCTCCAGCAGCAGGCCAGTAATCTGCTCGGCGCTCATGTTGAACGGATCAAAGCGGTCGCTGGCCGAATACTTCAGAAACAACTCGCGATTGGCCTGCTTGGCCCCAGCCCAGCCCATGCTCCAGTTGCTGTAGCGGCGCATGTTGATTTCGGCGTAATCGAGGATGGTCAGGTCCTTGTGCCTGCTGTCATCGGCCAGGCGGTTGTACAAGGCGTTCACCTCTGCACGCGGCCCTTCAAGTGCCTGCAGAAAGATATCGGCGTTGCAGCAAAGTATCCCGGTCAGCCCTTTGCCTGGGTTGTTGCGCTGTGAACTGTCGAGAATTTCGCGGATCAGCTCGGCTGAAACCGAATGGCTGGCACGGCTGGCATAGGTAAGGCGGACTAACATAAACAGATCCTCGCAGGCAGCGGGCAGGGTAACAGCTGCAGATTCTGCATTATCTGTATAAGATTTGTATAACTAATTGCACAACATTCTTCTGGCCACACGCGTAACAAAAGCCCTCGGCCACTCTCTATAGTGGCTACTTAGCGGCTGACACAATCAGCCGGCGGCCAGCATCAAGGAACCCAACACCGTGCATGCAATGTTGCCCTTGCTCGACCAATTGGCCTTTCCGGCAATCCGCCGTGGCCAGCTGGAAGCGCTGCAGATCAACCTGACCTACCGCTGCAATCAGCGCTGCCTGCATTGCCACGTCAATGCCGGGCCGACCCGCACCGAGGCCATGACCGACGAAAGCCTGGCCCTGCTGCATCAGGTGATCGATGCACACCCGGTGCACACCCTCGACCTCACTGGCGGCGCACCGGAGATGCATCCGCGTTTTCGCGAGATAGTCCTGCACGCGCGGCGCGAAGGTCTGCGGGTGATCGACCGCTGCAACCTGACCATTCTCAGCGAGCCGGGTTATGCAGACCTGGCGCAGTTTCTCGCCGCGCAGGGCGTGGAAATCAGCGCCTCGCTGCCCTGTTACTCGCGCGATAACGTCGACAAGCAGCGTGGTGATGGCGTGTTCGACGCCAGTATCAAGGGCCTGCAGAAGCTCAACGCCCTGGGCTATGGCCAGCCGGGCAGCGGCCTGATTCTGAACCTGGTGTACAACCCGCAAGGCCCGAGCCTGCCGCCACCGCAAGCGGCGCTGGAAGCCGATTACAAACGCCACCTGGCCGAGGACTTCGGCATCGTCTTCAACCACTTGCTGACCATCACCAACCAGCCGATTGCGCGCTTTGGCAGCACCCTGGTCAGCAAGGGCCAGTTCAACGGCTATATGCAGCTGCTGCGCGACAGCTACCGCCCAGAAAACCTCGAACCGCTGATGTGCCGCAGTTTGGTCAGCGTCGACTGGCAAGGCTACCTGTACGACTGCGACTTCAACCAGATGCTCGATTTGCCACTTGAGCTGCAAGGCCAACTGATCGGCCGCGAGCGCCCGCATCTGCGTGATCTGCTTAGCGCATCGCTTGCCGGCAACCCCATCGTTACCCGCGACCACTGTTACGCCTGCACCGCCGGACAGGGTTCCAGCTGCGGCGGCAGCCTCACTTCCTAAGGATCGAAGCATGCAACCAACCAGTCTGACCGGGCTGTTCTTCTGGGGTTTTCTGCTGGTCTACGGCGCGCTGATGTTGGCCTTATCGCCACGCGCCGTAACCCTTGGCGGGTTCTTTAATGGCGAGGACAACCAGGGCCGCAGCGCCAGCCCCTGGCTGATTACTTCGAGCATCTTTATCAGCTGGATCTTCGCCAAATCGGTGACCAACGCCGCCAACCTCGGCGCCACGTATGGCCTGGTCGGCGGCTTGGCCTATGCCATGTACTGGCTGTCGATTCCGCTCACCGGCTTTGTTATCTATCGCCTGCGCCGACGCTTTGCCGCCACCGGCCTGGTGAGCTTCTTGAGCAGCCATTACGGCCGGGGCGCGGCGTTGGCATTCTCGGCGGCGATTCTGATTCGCCTGTTTAACGAGGTGTGGAGCAACACCGCCGTGGTCGGCGGTTATTACGGCGACTCGGGCAGCTTCGAGTTTATTGCCTCGGCGTTGCTATTTACCGCCGTAACCCTGGCCTACAGCCTGCGCGGCGGCTTGCGCAGCTCGATCCTCACCGATGCGGCGCAGGCGGCGATTTTCGTGATCGCCCTGGTCTGGGTACTCGGCCTGGTGCTGCCGCAGCATTCACCCAGCGAGCTGGCCAGTACCAGCAACTGGGCGCTAAATGCCGGTGTCGACCTGCTGCTGGTCGCCGGTCTGCAGGCGTTTAGCTACGGCTTCCATGACCCGGTTTTGACCGACCGGGGCTTTATCAGCGAGGAGAAGGCCATGCGCCGCTCCTTTCTGATTGCCGGCATTCTCGGCTTTATCGCCATTCTGGCTTTTAGCCTGATCGGCGTGCACGCGCAGCTGGTGGGTGTTGCCGCCTCGGATAACGTACCGGCGGCCCTGGCCAAGAGCCTGGGCATCGGCGCGCTGCTGATCATGACCGTGGTGATGGTCTCGGCTGCCGGCTCGACCCTGGATTCGACCTTCTCCAGCCTGGCCAAACTGGCCGGGCGCGAGTTGCCAAAGCTGGCGGGCCGCGACCTCGGGCAGAAAGCCATCGGCGTCGGCATGGCGGTGATGGTGGTGTTCGCCCTACTCGGCAATCTGCCGATGATCGCCGGCACCGACATCCTCAAGGCCACCACCATCAGCGGCACCATGGTCATTGGCCTGGCGCCGGTGTTTGTCCTGCACGGCCTGACCACGCCAACCCGGCTGGGTTTTCACCTGAGCTTCTGGACCGGCCTGGGCCTGGGCGTAGCCCTGACCCTGAACTGGATTCCGCAGAGCTGGGCCATCGGCGACGGCAAATACGCGTTGCTGCTCGGCACCAATCTCTACGGTCTTGGCCTCTGCGTGCTGGGTTATCTGCTGCCCGGCTGGTTGCTGCGGCGCAACGCAGGTACTGCCTGATGCGCGCCGGCCGCGATTGCCCGCTGGACTATCGCCTGACGCGGGATGCCTTTAGCGGCGAGCCATTGTTCGACTGCGACGTGCTGTATGTGGTCGGCGGCCTGTATGGCAATCGCCAGGCCCTGGCCGCTCTGCAACGACGCGTGGCGGCGGAGCCAAAGGCGCGGGTGGTGTTTAACGGCGATGCGCACTGGTTTGACCGCGACCCCGAGATTTTCCAGCAGATTGAGCAGGGTCTCAGTGCCCACCTGGCCCTGCGCGGCAATGTTGAAACCGAACTCGGTCGTGCCGACGACAGCGGCGCCGGCTGCGGCTGCGCCTATCCGATGGAAGTGGATGACGCGGTAGTTGAGCGCTCCAATGCCATTCAGCAGGTATTGAACCGAACGGTGCAGGGCTTGCCGGGCATGGCCGAACGCCTGGCGTCACGGCCGAGCACGGCACTGGTCAGCGTGGCCGGGCGGCGCGTGGCGATCAGCCATGGCGACGAGCAGTCCCTGGCCGGCTGGAGCTGCTCGCGGGAATCGCTCAGCGAAGCGGCGCGTCAGCAGCAACTGGATAACTGGTTTGCCACACACAACGTAACGGTTCTGGCCACCAGCCATACCTGCTCGGCGGTAGCCTTGAACCTTGAGCACGGCTCGCTGATCAATAACGGCGCGGCCGGGCTGCCGAACTTTGCCGGCGGCCGCTATGGCCTGCTCAGTCGCATCGCCACCACGCCACATCCAGCGGCGCTTTACCGTTGCCAGCGTGACGGCCTGTTTATCGAGGCGCTGCCGCTGAACTACAACCACGACGCCTTCCTCGCCGACTTCGACCGCCAGTGGCCCGCCGATAGTCCGGCGGAGTTGTCCTATCGTTCACGGGTGCTCGGCCAACTGGCCGATCGCCCCGAGCATGCCCTGCTGGCCGGTTTCAGCCTGTGCCAAAGCCTTTGCGCCCTGGAGGCGCTGACTGATGAATAGCCGCAAACTCGCCCTGATGGGCCTGATCCTCGCGCTGCTGGGCAGCTTCTTTGTCTTCGACATCGGCCAATATCTAAATTTAGAGGCGCTTAAGGCGCAGCAAACGGCGCTGAATGCCCAGGTGGCGGCGCAACCCTGGCTGGCCGCCGGGCTGTTCTTTCTCGCCTATGTGGCGGCGACGGCGTTGTCTTTCCCCGGCGCGACCCTGCTGACCCTGCTGGCCGGCGCGCTATTTGGCCTGCTCGAAGGCTTTGTCCTGGTGTCCTTCGCTTCCACCCTCGGCGCGACTCTGGCCATGCTTAGCAGCCGCTTTCTGCTGCGTGACTGGGTGCAGAACCGCTTCGGCCAGCGCCTCGCCGGCATCGATGCGGGTATCGAGCGCGAAGGCGCGTTCTACCTGTTCGCCCTGCGCCTGGTGCCGCTGTTTCCGTTTTTTCTGATCAACCTGGCCATGGGCCTGACCCGTCTCCCCGCGCGCACCTACTGGTGGGTCAGCCAGCTCGGCATGCTACCGGGCACCCTGGTCTATGTGAACGCCGGGCGCGAACTGGGCCAGCTGGACTCCCTGGCTGGCATCCTCTCGCCGAGCCTGCTCGGCGCCTTTGTGCTGCTCGGGGTGTTCCCGCTGATCGCACGCAAGCTGCTCGGCCTGATCCAGGCGCGGCGGGTCTATGCCGGCTGGCACAAACCCAAGCGTTTCGACCGTAACCTGCTGGTGATCGGCGCGGGGGCCGGTGGCCTGGTCAGCGCCTATATCGCAGCGGCGGTAAAGGCCAAGGTCAGCCTGATCGAAAAACACCAAATGGGCGGCGACTGCCTGAACACCGGCTGCGTGCCATCCAAGGCGCTGCTGCGTTCGGCCAAGCTGGCCAACGAGCTGAAAAAGGGCCCGGCCCTGGGCTTTAGCGGCGTGCAGGGCACGGTGGATTTTCCGGCGGTGATGCAGCGTATCCAGCGAGTGATTGCCGATATCGAGCCGCATGATTCGGTCGAGCGTTACAGCGGGCTGGGCGTCGAAGTGATCCAGGGCGAAGCGAAAATCCTTTCGCCCTGGAGCGTGGAAGTGAATGGCCAGACTCTGACCAGCCGCAACCTGATTATCGCCGCCGGCGCGCGGCCACTGGTGCCGAAGATTCCCGGCCTGGAGCAGGTGCAGAGTTACACCTCGGACAGCATCTGGAGCCTGCGTGAACAACCACGCTGGCTGCTGGTGCTGGGCGGCGGGCCGATTGGCTGCGAGCTGGCCCAGGCCTTCCAGCGCCTCGGCAGCCAGGTGATTCAGGTGGAATTGGCCGAGCGCCTGCTGCCGCGCGAGGATGCCGATGCCAGCGAGTTGGTATTGCAGAGCCTGCGCAGTGACGGTGTGGATGTGCGTCTGCAACACAAGGCCGAGCGCTTTGAAGTGGTGGATGGCGAACAGCGGATGGTCGCCCGTCGTCTGGATACTGGCGAGGAGGTGACCATCGCCTTCGACGGCCTGCTGCTGGCCCTCGGCCGCGTGGCGAATGTCACGGGTTATGGCGTGGAGGAATTGGGCCTGACCGTGCGACCCAACGGCACCCTGGAAGTCGACGAATACCTGGCCACACGCTTTCCCAATATCTACGCGGTGGGCGATGTCACCGGCCCCTACCAGTTCACCCATGTCGCCGCGCACCAGGCCTGGTATGCGGCGGTCAATGCGCTCTTCTCAGGTTTCAAGCGCTTTAAGGTGGATTACCGGGTGATTCCTGCCTGCACCTTTACCGACCCCGAAGTCGCCCGCGTCGGCCTCTCCGAAGGCGAAGCCAAGGCGCAGAATATCGCCTATGAGGTGACCCGCTATGGCATCGACGATCTCGACCGGGCGATTGCCGACGAAGCCGCCCACGGCTTTGTCAAAGTGCTGACTGTGCCGGGCAAGGACAAGATTCTTGGCGTAACCATCGTCGGCGAACACGCCGGGGAGCTGCTCGCCGAATACGTACTGGCGATGAAGCATGGCCTGGGCCTGAACAAGATTCTCGGCACCATCCACACCTACCCGACTATGGCCGAGGCCAACAAATACGCGGCCGGTGAATGGAAACGCGCCCATGCTCCGCAAGGCCTGCTGCGGCTGGTAGAACGTTTTCATACCTGGCGACGCAGCTAGTGCGCGCACTGTTAATCGCCCTGCTGCTGGCCACGCCCCTGGCGCAAGCCGAAAACCAACTGACGCCCTGGACGGCTGGCCCGCCCAGCGGCGAATGGTCAGCGCCCTGGCGCCTGGCAGATATCCCCAAGATCAAACCATCGCAACGCACGCTGGTCGAGCAGGACGGACAGCAGCAGCTGCGGATCAAGGCCGACGCCGCAGCCGGTGGCCTGCTACATCCGCTGGATCTACCCGGCGACCAGCCCTGGCAACTGAGCTGGCAGTGGCGCACCAAGCAGAAGCTGGACCAAGCCCGCTTTGCCACCCGCGAAGGCGACGACTACGCAGCACGGGTTTATGTGCTGCTGGATTACCCGCTGGATTCGCTAAGTTTTGTCACCCGGCAAAAGCTGCGCCTGGCGCGCACTTTCTTCGATCCCGACCTGCCAGCAGCGACCCTGAGTTACGTCTGGGACAACCGCGCCGCCCCCGGCACCCATGCCCGCAGCGCCTATACCGAGACGGTAGAAATGCACGTGCTGCGTGGCCCGGAAGCGCCGCTGGGGCAATGGCTAAGCGAGAGCCGCGATCTGCACGCGGACGCCATCGCCGCCTTTGGCAGCGCGCCACGCAAGATCCTTGGTGTGGTGTTTGCCGCCGACAGCGACAACACAGAGGGGTCCGTAGAAAGCTATTTCGCCGCGCCGCAGTTGCGCAGTACGACGCCCTAAACAGGCTCTACCCCTGATTAAGCTGAGCCTTAAGCAGGTCGCGAAAGGTCTGGATCAGCGCTTCCCGCGAACGGCCACGGCGCAAAATTAGGGAGAAGGGCGCCTGATAGCCGAAGGTCGCCGGCAGCAGCACCTTGAGCCGGCCCTGCTCCACCCAAGGCTGAGCGTAGTGCTCCGGCAGGTAGCCGATATAAGCACCGGACAGCACCAGAATCAGCTGCGCCTCCATCGACTCCACCGTCGCCGCGCTGTGTTTGAAGCCGTGCCGGGCCAGTTCTGCCTGGCTCCAGTAACCACGGCCGACCATACGCTGCTGGGCTATCACTTCCTCGGGGATGCGCCGCTCGGTAAATAGCGAATGCCGCTCGCTGCAATACAGCCAGTGCTGCTCGCGATACAGCGGCTGGTAGACCAGGCCGTTCATCCGCGTGGAGAACGCACCGATGGCCAGGTCCAGGCGGTTATCCAGCACCGCCAGTTGCAGTTCGTAAGGGCTGACCACCGACAGGTGCAGGTGCACGGCCGGATGCTCCTGGCTGTAAGCGCCGATCACCTCAGCCAGCGGCAGGGCCGGGTCACTGACGGTGGAGTCCAGCACGCCGAGGTTTAGGGTGCCCCGCAGCTCGCCCTTTAACGCCGCCGAGTAGCGCTCGAAGCCTTCCAGCTCACCCAGCAGACGCAGGGTTTCCTGATGGAACAGCTCGCCCTTGCTGGTCAGGCTAAAGCCGCCACGACCACGGTGACAAAGACTCAAACCTAGCTGGCTTTCCAGCTGACTCATATAGGTGCTGATCGCCGAGGTGGACAGGTTCAGCTCCTGCTGCGCCGCAGCAAAACCCTGATGACGCACCACCGAGACGAAGATGCGCAGCAGTTTCAGATCGGGCAGGGCTTGGCTCATCAGCGCGGACTCTTCGGATGGGTTACGCGGTTCGGCCCATCCTACAGAGGCGCGTATTAGTTTAGAAATTTCTGAACTAAGTTTTTGCCTGCAGCGATTTGTCGCAAGCGCAGCCTGACCAAGAATCGGCCCCACTGATAACCACAACAATGCTGAGGCCTAGCCGTGGACAAGATCCTGCACCAGCCCCTGGGCGGCAACGAGATGCCGCGCTTCGGTGGCATCGCCACCATGATGCGCCTGCCGCATATCCAGAAGACTGAAGAGAAACGCGAACTGGATGTCGGCTTTGTCGGCGTGCCGCTGGATATCGGCACCTCGCTGCGCTCCGGCACTCGCTTCGGCCCGCGCGAGATCCGCGCGCAATCGGTGATGATCCGCCCGTATAACATGGCCACCGGTGCGGCGCCGTTCGACTCGTTGAATATCGCCGATATCGGCGATGTGCCGATCAACACCTTCAATATGGCCGAGGCCATCCGCATCATCGAAGAGGCCTACGACGAGATCCTCGAACTGGGCATCATCCCGCTGACCCTGGGCGGTGATCACACCATCACCCTGCCGATTCTGCGCGCGATCAAGAAGAAACACGGCAAGGTCGGCCTGGTGCATATCGACGCGCATGCCGATGTGAATGACCATATGTTCGGCGAGAAAATCGCCCACGGCACCACCTTCCGCCGCGCGGTGGAGGAAGACCTGCTCGATTGCGACCGCGTGGTGCAGATCGGCCTTCGCGCCCAGGGCTACACCGCCGAGGACTTCAACTGGAGCCGCAAGCAGGGCTTTCGGGTAGTCCAGGCCGAAGAGTGCTGGCACAAATCCCTGACCCCGCTGATGGAAGAAGTGCGCGCCAAGGTCGGCGGCGGCCCGGTGTACCTGAGCTTCGATATCGACGGCATCGACCCGGCCTGGGCCCCAGGAACCGGCACCCCGGAAATCGGCGGCCTGACCACCATCCAGGCCATGGAAATCATCCGTGGCTGCCAGGGCCTGCAGCTGGTTGGCGGCGATCTAGTAGAGGTCTCGCCGCCCTACGACACCACCGGCAACACCTCGTTGCTGGGCGCCAACCTGCTCTACGAAATGCTCTGCGTGTTGCCGGGTGTTCAGCACCGCTGAAGCGGGCCCGGCTTTTTTATGGCCTGCCATCCATGGCGGCCCCCATTCGGGCCGTCGCAAGCGACGTTAAAAATCGCTCCCGGCAATTTTTATACTGATCGGGCACCTCGTGCGGTGTCCGTGCACTACAACAATAAATAGGGTGCCACGATGAACCACGAACAAAGCATGCCGCTGCTGGACGACCAGCCGCCCGCTCAAAGCTCCTACAACCTGCGCCAGCTGCTGATCTTTCTGATCCCCTCGCTGCTCGGTGTGCTGCTGTTTCTTACCCCCATCGTCTATGAAGACAAGGTCACCATCGGCCTGGGCGTGATGGCCGATGCTTTGAAGGTCGGGCTAAGCGCCTGGCTGCCGGCTATCGCCACCGGCCTGCTGCTGTTCTCCGCCGCCTTCGGCCTGTTCGCCAGCCTGCTCAAGCCCAAGTGGCTCACCGAGCGCCATACGCTGAATGAGATGTTTAACCTCAGCCCGCTGTGGCTCGGCCTGCGCGTACTCGGCGCGGTATTTGCCGCCATGACCTTCTGGCAGTTCGGCCCGGAATGGGTGTGGAATGCCAACACCGGCGGCGTGGTGCTGAAAGACCTGGCCCCGGTGCTGATCACCTTCTTTCTGGTAGCCGGGTTGATCCTGCCGCTGCTCACCGATTTTGGCCTGATGGAATTTATCGGCACCCTGGTGCGCAATGTGTTCCGCAAGGTCTTCGGCCTGCCGGGCCGTTCGGCCATCGATGCCGTGGCCAGCTGGCTCGGCTCCGGCACGGTCGGCGTATTGATCACCGCCCAGCAGTACCAGAAGGGCTTCTACAGCGCTCGGGAAGCAGCGGTAATCGCCACCAACTTCTCGGTCGCCTCAATCGCCTTCAGCCTGCTGATCACCAGCTTTATGAAGCTCGACCACCTGTTCGTGCCTTTCTACCTAACCGTGGTGGTGGCGGGTCTGGCGGCGGCGATCATCACCCCGCGCATTCCGCCGCTGTCGTGGAAGAAGGACGACTACGTCGCCGGCGTCGGCAAACAGATCAAGGAAGACGTACCGGCCGGCACCTCGCTGCTGCGCTGGGGCGTGCTGCAGGCGGTCAAGCGCGCCAACAGCAACCCCTCGCCGGCGCAGATGGTCAAGGTCGGCGTGCATAACGTGGTGGATATCTGGCTCGGCCTGCTGCCGCTGGTGATGGCCATCGGCACCATTTCCCTGGCGATTGCCGAGTACACGCCGATCTTCAACTGGCTGTCCGCACCCATCGTGCCGTTGCTGGAACTGCTGCAACTGCCGGAAGCCGCCAAGGCTGCGCCGGCGATGCTGGTGGGCTTTGCCGATATGTTCCTGCCGGCGGTACTGGGCAAGGGTATCGAGAGTGAACTGACCCGCTTCGTGGTGGCCTGCGTATCCCTGACCCAGCTGATCTATATGTCAGAAGTCGGCGTACTGATCATCAAGGCCAAGCTGCCGCTGAACATCCTCGAACTGTTCGCCATCTTTATCATCCGCACCCTGATCACCCTGCCGATCATCGCGCTGATGGCGCATTGGATCGTCGGTTAAAAACCTCTGACGTAGGAGCGGGCCATGCCCGCGATGCTCTTGGCACCAGCGGCTCGCGGGCATGGGACTCGGCGTCCCCCCGCTCCTACAACGACAGCACAGGATTAGATGACATGACCACCTGCGGCGAATTTCTCGTCAAACAACTCGAAGCCTGGGGCGTCGACAGCGTATTCGGCATCCCCGGCGTGCACACCGTCGAGCTGTACCGCGGCCTGCCGCACAGCAACATCCGCCATATCACCCCGCGCCACGAACAGGGTGCCGGCTTTATGGCCGACGGTTATGCCCGCGTCTCGGGCAAGCCGGGGGTGTGCTTTATCATCACCGGCCCGGGCATGACCAATATCCTCACGGCTATGGGCCAGGCCTACGCCGACTCGATCCCTATGCTGGTGATTTCCAGCGTCAACCAGCGCGACCGTCTCGGCCTGGGCAAGGGCTACCTGCACGAGCTGCCCAACCAGCGCGCCATGACCGCCGGGGTTACCGCCTTCAGCCATACCCTGATGAGCGTGGAGGAGCTGCCCGGCGTGCTGGCCCGCGCCTTCGCCGTGTTCGAAGGCGAGCGACCACGGCCGGTGCATATCGAGCTGCCGCTGGACATCATCACCACCGATGCCAGCCATATGCAGCTGGCCGCCAAACCGAGCATCCAGCGCCCGGCTCCCAATCGCGCACTGATCCGCGAAGCAGCAGCCATGCTGAAAAACGCCAAGCGCCCACTGCTGCTGCTCGGCGGTGGCTGCGTCAGCGCCCAGGCCGAAGCCCGCGCGCTAGCAATCGCCCTGGATGCGCCGACCGCGCAAACCATCAACGCCAAGGGCCTGCTGCCGCCGGGCCATCCGCTGCTGCTGGGCAGCAATCAGGCGTTGGTCCCGGTGCGCGAACTGGCACTGGCCGCCGACGTGGTCTTGGCGATTGGCACCGAACTGGGCGAGACCGACTACGACGTGGTGTTCGACGGCAACTTCAAGCTCGGTGGCGCGCTGATCCGCATCGATATCGACGCTCAGCAACTGCAGCGCAATTTCAGCCCAACCCTGGCCATCCAGGGCGATGCACGCCTGGCCATGCGCATGCTGCTGGCCGAGTTCAACCCCGGCGAACCTTGTGACAACAGCCCCGGCGCCATGCGCACCGCCGCCGTGCAGGCGCAACTGGCCGAGGATTTCAGCGGCTGGGCGCATTACCGCCAGCTGTTCGACACAGTGCTTGAGGTGCTGCCGGATGCGCGTTTTGTCGGCGACTCAACCCAGACCGTGTACAGCGGCAACCACCTAGTGGAACTGGACGGCGCGCGGCGTTGGTTCAACGCCTCCACCGGCTACGGCACCCTGGGTTACGGCCTGCCGGCGGCCATCGGCGCCAAGCTGGCGGAACCCTCGCGCCCGGTGATCTGCCTGATGGGCGACGGCGGTATCCAGTTCACCCTGCCAGAGCTGGCCAGCGCGGTGGAGGCCGGGGTCGGCATCATCGTGCTGCTGTGGAATAACGCCGGCTACGGCGAGATCAAGCGCTATATGGAAAAGCGCGAGATCACCCCGATTGGCGTGGATATCTACACCCCGGACCTGCTCGCCATCGCCCGTGGCTTCGGCTGCCTGGCCGAACGCGCCCGCGATCACGCGCATCTGGCCGAGCTACTGCGCACTGCGCCGAGTGACCGCCCGCTGATTATCGAAGTGCTGGAGGCCGCGCCCTTTCATCCCTGAATCAATCCCCGTAGCCCGGATGCAATCCGGGACAGCGTTTCCCGGATTGCATCCGGGCTACGGCCATAACCACAAGAAGCATTACAAACACTGACTGCCGCGTTACCCAGACCAATAATCAAACACCGGGAAGTCGACACCATGTTCAAGAACCTAAGCAGCTACTTCGGGCAGGACGGCCTTGCGCCCACCGCCCACGACCACCGCAGCCTCGGTCTCGGCGGCACCACCGCCCTGTGGCTGGGGGCCAACGTGGTGGTGACCACCATCCTCACCGGCATGCTGCTGGTGCCCGACCTGCCGTTTGTGCAGGCCATGCTGATTGTCCTGATTGGTTCAGCCGTCGGCATTCTGCCGCTGGTGCTGGTCGGCCTGATGGGCCAGCGTTCGGGGCTGACTACCATGGTGCTGGCGCGCGGCAGCTATGGCCCGCAGGGGGCGAAATTGCCGTCACTGGTCAACCTGCTGACCCTGTTGGCCTGGAGCTGGATTCAGGCGCTGCTGGCCGGCATGAGCCTGAACTATGCGGTCGAGCATCTGACCGGCTACTCCAACCTGCCGCTGTTCACCATCCTCTGTGAAACCCTGGTGCTGCTGATTGCCCTGCGCGGCCATCTGGGCATTGAGCGGGTCGAGCGCTGGGCCGCCGTCGGCATGCTGATTCTGGCCGGCGCGGTGTTCTATGTAATGGGGCAGAAGTTCGAATTCAGCAATTTGCTGAGCATGCCGGTGGAGCCACGCAACGAGATCAGCCCCGGCATCGCCTTCGATATCGTCATCGCCACGGCGTTTTCCTGGATTCCCCTGGCCGCCGACTACAACCGCAACTGCCGCAGCCAGGGCGTGGCCGCAGTCGGCACCTGGGTCGGCTATGTGGCCGCCACACTGCTGGCCATGGGCCTGGGCGCCACGGTATCGGGCTTCTCGGTACTCGGCGGGATGGAGCAAACCTACGATCCGGCGGTGCTGCTGGCCGGTTTCGGCTTCGGCTTGCCAGCCGCCATAGTCGTATTCCTCTCGGTGATGACCACCAACGTGATGTGCGTGTACAGCGCCTCGCTGTCGTACCTGAATATCAGCCCGAAGACGCGCTTCTGGAAACCGGCGCTGTGCATCGGCGTGCTGTCGATTCTCGGCTCGCAGATCCCCGGCATCCTCGACAACTTCCAGAGCTTTCTGCTGATAATCGGCAGCGTATTTATCCCGGCCTTTGCCGTACTGATCGCCGACTACTACCTGATCCATCGCGGCCACTACCACGTCGGTGATCTGCTCAGTGAGGACGGTGGGCGTTATCGCTATGTCAGTGGCTTTAACCCGGCGGCCTTCGCCGCTTACGGCCTGGGTGCCGTGCTGGCCTACTACTGGGGCTGGGTTGCGCCACTGGCCTTTGGTGCCTCCTTGCCGGTGTTTCTGATCACCGCCGCCAGCTACGCCGTGCTGCGCCGCTGGGTGCTGGTGCCCAAAGCGCAGCTGGCCTAGGTTGAATAAGCGTGGCGGGCTGCCCCGCCAGCGTGTTGAGGGCCCGAGATGAAAATCGTCACCCGCGAACAATGGTTTGAAGTGCGCCGTCTGGATGACGGCGTACAGCTGATTCACGAGCCCTTTGTGCGGCCCTTCTACCGCTGCAATATGTGGCATGTGCAGGGCCGCGCGCGCGATGTGCTGATCGACTCCGGCTCGGGCCTGGTCAGCCTGCGCGAGCAATTGCCCTGGCTCACCGATAAACCTTTGCTGGCAGTGGCCAGCCATTGCCACTTCGACCATATCGCCGGCCACCACGAATTCCCCGAACGCCTGGTGCACCCGGCCGAGGCCGAGATTCTCGCCGCACCGACCGGGGCCAACACCCTAGCCACGGCCTTTGTCGGCGATGAGATGTTCGAGGCCCACCCGGATTGCCCGCTGTGCTATGCCGAATACCGCGTGCGCGCCGCACCGGCGACCCGGCTGATCGAGGAAGGCGATGTGCTCGACCTGGGCGACCGGGTGCTGCAAGTGCTGCACACCCCCGGCCATTCGCCGGGCGGCATCAGCCTGTGGGAAGCGGCGACGCAGACGCTGTTTTCCGGCGACATCCTCTACGACGGCCCACTGATCGAGGATGCCTACCACTCCAATCTGCAGCACTACGCCCATAGCCTGGCGCGCCTGCGCGAGTTGCCGGTGCGCGTGGTGCATGGCGGCCACTTCGCGAGTTTCTCCGGCGAGCGTATGCGTCTGCTGATCGACACCTGGTTTGCCGAGCACCCGCACTTACACGCCTAAAACCAACCCCCTTTCGTCCTTAAAAGCTGTTCAAGGTGACGCATGACCGCACAACTGTTTATCGATGGCAGCTGGCAGCCCGCCAGCTGCGCAAGCCGCCTGCCGGTGTTCAACCCCAGTAACGGCGAGCAGATCGCCAGCGTCGCATGCGCCTCGGCAGCTGATGTCGAGCTGGCGGTGCAGGCCGCGCGCCGCGCCTTCCCGGCCTGGAGCCAGCGGCCGGCCAGTGAGCGTGCCGAGTACCTGCGCGCCTTCGCCGCAGAGATCGAGGCACGCAGCCCAGCGCTGATCGCGTTGCAGATGCGCAACAGCGGCAAGCCACGGCATGAGGCCGAGCTTGATATCAGCGACGCCATCGCTACCTTCGCCTACTACGCCGAACTGGCCGACGGCCTGGATGCCCGGCAGAACGCCGCAGTAAGCCTGCCGGACAATAGCTACCAGGCCTTTACCCGCCTGGAACCACTGGGCGTGGTCGGGCTGATCGTGCCGTGGAACTTCCCTCTGGTGACCAGCGCCTGGAAGCTCGCCCCGGCCCTGGCGGCGGGTTGCTGCGTAGTGCTTAAACCGTCCGAACTGACCCCGCTGATCGAGCTGCAACTGGGCGAGATCGCCAGCGCCATCGGCCTGCCGGCGGGGGTGTTCAACCTGCTGCCGGGTGATGCCGCTACCGGCGCAGCGCTGGTTGCTCATCCGCAGATCGCCAAGCTGTCGTTTACCGGCAGCAATGCGGTGGGGCGCAAGGTGATGCAGGCCGCCGCCACGCGCACAATGCCGGTGGCTCTTGAGCTTGGCGGCAAATCGCCAATCCTGGTATTCGCCGACAGCGACCTGGACCAGGCGGTGCAATGGATTATCGCGGGCATCTGCTGGAACGCCGGGCAGATGTGTTCGGCCACCTCGCGCCTGCTGGTCGAGGACAGCATCGCCGACGCCCTGCTGGACAAGCTGGCCAACGCCATGGCCGCGCTCAAGGTCAGCGACCCGCACAGCGAAGGCTGCGAAATGGGCCCGATGACCAGCCAGGCGCAACTGCACAAGGTGCTGGAATATTTCGCCATCGCCGAACAGGAAGGCCTGCAGTGCCTGAGTGGCGCGCGGCAACTGCCGGGGCCGGGCTGGTTTGTCGCGCCCACGTTGTACGCCGATGTTCCAGCAGAGAGCCGCCTGTGGCGCGAGGAAATCTTCGGCCCGGTGCTCTGCAGCCGACGCTTCAAAGATGAAGCAGATGCTATTGAGCAAGCCAACGACTGCGACTTCGCCCTGGCCGCCACGGTGGTCAGTGCCGATCGCAAGCGCGCCCTGCGCGTGGCTGCAGCGCTGGAAGCCGGGCATGTGTGGATCAACTCGGCGCAGGTGATCTACCCGCACACCTCCTGGGGCGGCGGTAAAGCCAGCGGCATCGGCCGCGAGCTGGGCCCCTGGGGACTGTCAGCGTTTCAGCAGGTCAAGCACATCACCGTGCCCAGCGCGGACAGTTAAATCGCAACAACCTGATGGGCGACAACCGCGCGCTTAAGTCTTTACCATGCGGGCTCTGTCTCAGCGCAACCCATGGAAGCCCTGCGTGACTCATCACTATGACCTGCTGTTGATCGGTGCCGGCCACGCCCACCTCGGCGTGCTGCGCCGTTGGGCGTTGGTCGAGCGGCCGCCGGGGCGAATCGCCCTGCTCAGTGCCGGGCCGGTGGCTTGGTATTCCGGCATGCTGCCGGGGCTGCTGGCTGGGCGGCATCGGCCGGAGGATTGTCAGGTCGAGTTGCAGGCGCTGTGCCGGGCGGCCAAGGTCGAGTTGATCATCAGTCCGGTGGAGAGCCTGTCCGCCGCCCAGCAACAGGTGCAGCTGACCGATGGCCGAACCCTTAACGCCAGCTGGCTGTCGCTAAATGTCGGCGCGCAAGTTTCTGCACCAGCGCAACAGGGCGATGCCATGCAGCTGTTGGCGGTAAAACCCTTTGCGGAATTTCTCGACGGCTGGCAACAGTGGCAAGCCGCGCCGCAGCCTTTGGCGATTCTCGGTGGTGGCGCGGCGGGGGTTGAGCTGGCGTTGGCGTTGGCCGGAAAAGTGCCGCAACTGGCGCTGTTCTGCGCCGGGCATCTGCTCGATGGTTTGTCTGCTGGCGTACGTCTGCGCGCCCTCGGCCATCTGCGCCAGCGCGGCGTGTGGGTGCGCGAGGATTGCCCGATCAGCCGCATCGAGGACGACTGCCTGTTCAGCGGCGACGAGCCGGTCTGGCGTGGTCAACGCCTGTTGCTGGCCAGCGGCGCCAAGGCCTTTGCCTGGCCGGCACATAGCGGCCTGGGCTGCGATGAGCAGGGCTTTGTGTTGATCGCACCAACGCTGCAGAGCTACACCCACCCGACAATTTTCGCTGTGGGCGACTGCGCCAGCCTGCCCGGCGCTCGCAAGAGCGGGGTGTACTCGGTACGCCAGGGCCCGGTGCTGGCCAGCAACCTCAACGCCGCGCTACGGGGTCTGGCGCTCAAGCGCTACCGCCCGCAACGACAGAGCCTGGCACTGCTCGCCACCGGCGACGGTGGGGCGTTGCTGGACTGGCATGGGCACAGTGCTGGCGGGCGCTTCTACGGGCGTTGGAAGGATTTTCTAGATAAGGGTTTTATTCAGCGCCATCGGCTCTAAACACGAATCACCTGCGACCAAAGTGCCATGGCCGAATGCCGCCATGGGTGCTCGAATCAACCTCCCACCAAAGGTTGGCCGCAGGGAGCGTCACCCGCTATGGTCTATAGATTCGCCGACAGCGGCCGATTGCCTACCCAGGCATATCCAGCTGCACGCACTCCAGTTCCAGCAGGCATGGCCCGCCCACTCCACGGCGGCGCGCCACAGGCAGTTTCTGGTCGTGGTTCGACCAGAATAAAAATAATGAGGTTTGTCATGCGCTCTGCGTTTATTACCTATCCCAAGGCCTGCCTGCTGCATGCCATCGGGCTGGCTGGGTTGATGGTGACGTACCAGCAGATCCAGCTGCCCTGGTTTATCAGCATTCCGTCCTTTCTGCTGCTGGCCCTGTGGCCATGGCTCGGGCCCTGGCAGCGCCAGCATGAAGACCATCCAGCGCCCGCCAATGCGCAGCACGACACGTTCAGCACCCTCAGCCGGAACCTGTCGCGGCACACCTGTCACAACGCCCTGGCCGCCGCCGAAGTGGCGCATGCCGCGCAGCAGCTGGCCGGCAAACTGCAATCGCAACTGAGCGCCACCGAGCAGATCAACCAGGCCGCCGAAGCGATCACCTATACCGAACAGGATAACGCCCAGCGCGCCGAGCAGACCCTGCTGGCGGCGCAGAGCGTGCGGCAGAACAGCAGCAGCGGGCAGCAGGAACTGCGTCAGGCCATCGAGACCATGCAGCACCTGAGCGCGCAGACTGCCACCAGCCGCGAGCTGATTGACGGCCTTAGCGCCCGCACCGAGCAGATCGAGAAAGTCACCCAGGTGATCCAGTCGATTGCCAGCCAGACCAACCTGCTGGCGCTGAATGCCGCCATCGAAGCGGCCCGCGCCGGTGAACTCGGCCGGGGCTTTGCCGTGGTTGCCGATGAGGTGCGCAACCTCGCCGGGCGCACCAGCAGCGCCACCGAGGAAGTCGGGCAGATCGTCAGCGATATCCGCCAGCAGAGCGCAGCGGTGGTCAGCCATATGCAGCAGCAGGCCGAGCAGCTGACCCTGGCCGCGCAGCAGGTCGAGCACACTGGCGAACAGCTGCAGGGGATTGCCGAACTGGCGGTGGACGTGGAAAGTCAGGTCAGCCAGATCGACACCGGCACCCGACAGAACCACGAACGTCTGGCCGAGCTCTCGGTGGCGGTCGGCCAGTTGCGCGGCGATGTCGGCGACAGCGAAGGGCAGACTCGCCAGCTCAGCAGCGCCGCCGAACGTTTAGTCGGCCAGGCGGAAAGCGTCAGCGAACAGCTCGCCGAAGTCGGCCTGGATGACTACCACCAGCGCATCTACGACCTCGCGCGCAGCGCCGCGGCGCAGATTGCCGCGCAGTTCGAAGCAGACCTGCAGAGCGGCCGGATCAGCGCCAGCGACCTGTTCGACCGCCACTACCAGCCGATTGCCGGCAGCTTCCCGGCCAAGTACAAAACACGCTTCGATAGCTACGCCGATCAGGTGCTGCCAGCCATTCAGGAGCCGCTGCTGAGCCAGCACGAAGGTCTGGTCTTCGCCATCGCATGCACCGCCGAAGGCTACGTGCCGACGCATAACAACGCCTTTAACCACCCACCCTGCGGCGACCGCGCCGTGGACACCCTGAAGAGCCGCAGCAAGCGCCTGTTCAACGACCGCACCGGCATCCGCTGTGGCAGCCACCAGAAGCCGCTGCTGCTACAAACCTATATGCGCGACACCGGCGAACTGATGCACGACCTGTCGGTGCCGATCATGCTCCAGGGCCGGCACTGGGGTGGCTTACGTCTGGGTTACAAGCCAGAGCCCTGAGCGCACGCAACACCTCGGCCAGCGGCCGACGGCGTTGCCGCCCACATTTCAGGGCGCTCGACCCGACGCAACAATGTTTTGAATTATCGAGTCTGGCTGGGGTTCTTAAGCTGTAGGCCATTTATCGGCCATCCGCCTCCAAGGACACCCTATGAAGATCCTGCTGGTACTAACCTCCCACGACCAACTGGGCGACACCGGGCACAAGACCGGTTTCTGGTTGGAAGAGTTCGCCTCGCCCTATTACGTGTTCAAGGATGCCGGGGCGCAGCTGACCCTGGCCTCGCCCAAGGGCGGCCAGCCGCCGCTCGATCCGAAAAGTGACGCCGCTGACGCGCAAACGCCAGCCACCGAACGCTTCAAAGCGGATGCTGCGGCGCAACAGGCGCTGGCCACGACGCTGCCGTTGAGCCAGGTGCAGGCCGATGATTTCGACGCTGTGTTCTATCCCGGTGGCCATGGCCCGCTGTGGGATCTGGCCGAGGACCGCACCTCCATCGCCCTGATCGAACGCTTCCAGGCGCAGAACAAACCCGTAGCGGCGGTCTGCCACGCTCCGGGTGTGCTGCGCCATGTAAAAGCGGCCAACGGTAAGCCACTGGTCAGTGGTAAGAAGGTCACCGGTTTCAGCAATAGCGAAGAGGCCGCGGTGCAACTGACCGAGGTGGTGCCATTTCTGGTGCAGGACATGCTTATCGCCAACGGCGGACACTACTCCAGCGCGAACGACTGGCAAAGCCATGTGCTGGTCGATGGGCTGCTGATCACCGGGCAGAATCCATCCTCATCGGATGCCACCGCCGAGGCGCTGATCAAGCTGCTGAAAAGCCGCTAAGCAGCCCGCATCTGTCGCAACACAAGCCGTACCGTGAAGAAGGCTGCCTGATCTGGATAAAGACCGGGCATTTTCCCAACTAGCTGCCAGTCGCCATCAGGCGCTTGTACTGACGGGTGCGCCGCGCGCTTTTCAGTTGTTCCAGCAGCAGCGCGCGTAGCGGCGAAACCCCGGCGTGGGTGTGCTTGCCCAGGCTGAGCTGACGCAGCTGGAATTTCACCACCGCCATATAGGCCAGGGAGGCCAGCGCCTTGTGCTTCCAGCGGATCGGCGCCAGCTCGGCGCTGTTGTACTGCCCGGCCTGCCACTGTTTCGGCAGCGCCGGGTTGATCGCCAAGGCCGTGGCGATCCCGGCCATGGCCACGCCGCTGGCCAATACCTGTTCGACCACTGGCAAACGCCGGATACCGCCGGTGACCATCACCGGCATGGTCGCCGCAGCGGCGATCTCACCGGCAAACTCGAGAAAGTACGCCTCACGCGCAAGGGTTCGGCCGTCGCGGGCATCGCCCTGCATGGCCGGGGCTTCGTAGCTGCCGCCGGACAGTTCGACCAGATCAACATCCAGTTCATTGAGCAGTTGCACCACGCGCTTGGCATCGGCCGCATCGAAGCCGCCGCGCTGGAAGTCCGCGGAGTTGAGCTTTACCGCCACACAGAAGCTCGGTGCCACCAAGGCGCGTACCGCCTTGACCACTTCCAACAGCAGCCGCGCGCGGTTTTCCAGGGTGCCGCCCCAACTATCCGTACGCTTGTTGCTGATCGGCGAGAGAAACTGGCTCAGCAGATAACCGTGCGCGGCGTGGATCTGCACACCGCTAAAGCCAGCCTGTTCGGCCAGCTGCGCGGTACGCGCGAAACGCTGGATCAATGCCTGGATTTCCGCCTCATCCAGCGCCTTGGGCACGGGGAACATCTTCGACAGGCCGCCCAGCTCCAGGGCTACGGCCGAGGGGGCGACGGTCTGCTGGCCAAGGTTGGCCTGCATCTGCCGGCCAGGGTGGTTGATCTGCATCCAGAACTGCGCGCCCTGGGCACGACCGATACGCGCCCACTCGCGGAACTTGTCCAGTTGCCGTTCATCTTCCAGCACCACGCCGCCGGGGCCGGTCATGGCGCGGCGGTCGACCATCACGTTACCCGTGAGCAGCAAGCCGGCACCGCCCTCGGCCCAGGCCTGATACAGGCGCAGCAGCTCGGCGGACGGGCCCTGGTTGGCGTCAGCGAGGTTCTCTTCCATCGCCGCCTTGGCGATGCGATTGGTGATGGTCGTACCGTTGGGCAGTTGCAGCGCTTGGAAGGCAGTCATGGCGTACTCCGGGGTAGCAGGTGAAGCAAGGCTAAGGTTAAAGTCAACTTTAAGGTCAATAGCCCGGAGCACAGATGATGAAAATTGGTGAACTGGCCACCCGCAGCGGTCTGGCCGCCTCGCGTATTCGCTTCTACGAGGCCAGCGGGCTGATCAACGCCCAGCGTCAGGCCAACGGTTATCGCAGCTACACGGAGCAGACACTGCAAACCCTGGGCATTATCAGCTGCGCCCAGCAGGCCGGTTTCAGCCTGGAAGAAATTCGTCGCCTGCTGCCCGATGCCAACCCGCAGGGCTGGGCGCATGAGCAGATGCTCGACAGCCTGCAACGCAAGGTCATCGAAATCGAGGCGATGCAGCAACGTCTGGCGCAGAACAAAGCGCAGCTGCTCAACATCATCGCCACCATCGAGAGCAAACCGGAAGGCATGCCCTGCACGGAAAACGCCGAGCGGGTGCTGGCCAATCTGCGTGACACGCACGCCAGTCAGTAGCTCCATACCTGCCGTCTGCTGCGGCGAAAGCGGCTAGCCGCGCGCCTATACTCAAGCCACAGGGGGAATAACTTCAGCACTCCATTGGAGTAGGGGCTGGCACCCAGCAGGCGGAGGCTTGCCATGTCGAGTCCGCGCGTCGTTCTGCTCGCCCTGCTGCTGGCAGTGGCCGGCTGTGCCAGCAACCCGCCGATTCCGGTAAGCGCGAGTACCTGGCAGCAGGTCGACCGTGAGATCAGCACAGTGTCACGCAGCGCCGCGCAGCAGGCGCGCGAACATGCCCTGCTGTCGATGGAGCAGTGGATGGACCTGGTCTACCAGCAGACCGATGAAGAATTTATCCCCTGGTTTTCCGGCTATTGGACCCAGCAGTGGATGAGCGTCAAGGTTTCCTGGTATCGGCTCAGCAGCGGTGGCGCGAAGGACCCCAGCGTCAAACGCCTGGCCCTGTACCTGCAGGAGCAATACCGCGAGCGCGTGCTGGAACCGGTCGCCGAGACCGACGATCCACAGCAGATCATGGCGCGCAGCACCTGGCTGTACATTCAACATCTCGATGAAAACCTGCCGCGAATTGCCCAGCAATATGACCTGCCGCGCGAGCAGTTTCACCAGCGCCTCAAGGCCATTCCGGCGATCACCCAGGCACCCGGCGCATCGCTGTATGAACTGCTGCACACCAAGCCACTGGCCAAGTTGCCGGCCTATAGCGCCTTTATCGAACGCATCCGCAACGCCCCACGCGGCCTCGGCGACTGGTCGGCGGACCCAGGCATCTCCGACGTGGCGCAACAGACCAGTGAGCGCCTGGTCGAAGACCTCGCGGTCAGCGGCGCGGCCGGTGCCGTGTCGGCGTTGATCGGCGGCCCGGCCGGCACCACCGTGTCCCTTGGCGTGGCGCTGTTTACCGCCGTCTCGCGGGAAAACGCGCGACCGGCCAGCGAGGCGCACTTGCGCAAGAACCTCAACGCCGCCTTCGATGATGAGTGGCTGGGGCTGATGCGCAGCACCGAGCACGGCGTGCTGGCCGGCGTGCATCAGCTGTCCGGGCAGATCGAGCGGGGCCTCTTGGTGCCGTTTCGCTATCAACCATAGGCCTGCCCGTGCCCATGATTGTTTAGCCAGCAGCAATCTGAATATGTGAAAAACACGATTTAACCAACAGTCGCCGGCGTGCGAGTCTGCCGGCATGAGTGAACCGATAGCCAATCTGCGCCGCGTCTTCCGCTTCTGCCTGTGCAAGGCCGAGGGACGTTTCGGCATTGATCGGCTCAGCCCGCTGTTACCGGAAATCCTCGCCTTCTGGGCCCTGTGGCATTGCCGCCACGCACGCCCGCCGGATGCCCTGGCCGCACGCCACTGATCGCCCCGCAGCCAGCAGCCCTGGCTGCCGTCGCTGAGCCAGCCTGGCTCATGCCCTGCCAGCCGCACCCAGGAACCCTCTTATGAACGCCGCCATCAAACCCGTAACGCCCGCCGCCGAGCGCTGCCCGTCCTACTACAGCGCCACCCTCAATGAAGAAACCGACTACCCGACCCTGCAGGGCGAGGTCAGCGTCGATGTGGTGATCATCGGTGGCGGTTTTACCGGCGTGGCGTCTGCCGTGGAGTTGGCCGAGCGCGGCCTCAAGGTGGCGATTGTCGAGGCCAACAAGATTGGCTGGGGCGCCACCGGGCGCAACGGCGGCCAGGTCACCGGCAGCCTGTCGGGCGATGCGGCGATGACCAAGCAGATGCGCAACACCTTGGGTGAGGAGGTTGAAGACTTTATCTGGCACCTGCGCTGGCGCGGCCACGAAATCATCAAGCAGCGCGTGGAAAAATACGCCATCCAGTGCGACCTCAAGCACGGCCACCTGCATGCGGCGATGAAGCCCGTACATATGCAGGAACTCGAAGCCACCTACGCCGAAGCGCAGCGCCGGGGCATGGGCGCTGACGTGACCCTGCTCGACCGCGACGGCGTGCGCAGCCACCTGGCCAGCGACCTGTACAACGGTGCGCTGAAGAACACCCGCAATATGCACCTGCACCCGTTGAACCTGTGCATCGGTGAAGCCAAGGCCGCCGCCAGCCTGGGCGCGCTGATTTTCGAACACTCCGAAGTGCTGGAGATCATCCACGGCGCCAAGCCGGCGGTGGTCACTGCCAAAGGCCGGATCAATGCCAAGCAGGTGCTGCTGGCCGGCGACGTGTACCACAAGCTGGAGCCGAAAAAGCTCAAGGGCATGATCTTCCCGGCCATGGGCGGCATCGTCACCACCGCGCCGCTGGGTGAGCTGGCCAAGCAGATCAACCCGCAGGACCTGGCCGTGTACGACTGCCGCTTCGTCCTCGACTACTACCGCCTGACCGCCGATGGCCGCCTGCTGTTCGGCGGCGGCTGCAACTACTCCGGGCGCGACTCGCGGGATATCGCCGGTGAACTACGCCCCGGCATCGAACAGACCTTCCCGCAGCTCAAGGGCGTCAACATTGATTTTCAGTGGAGCTGCGCCATGGGCATCGTGATCAACCGCATCCCGCAGCTGGGCAAGCTCTCGGACAACGTCTGGTACTGCCAGGGCTACTCCGGCCACGGCATCGCCACCACCCATATCATGGGCGAGATCATGGCCAACGCCCTGACCGGCACCATGGGCCACTACGACACCTTTGCCGCCTGCTCACAGATCAAGGTGCCGCTGGGCGACGTGTTTGGCAACCCGATGCTGGCGGCCGGCATGTGGTACTACCAAATGCTGGAAAAGCTGCGTTAAGCCATTCGCCATAACAGATCGCGGGCATGGCGGAGTGCCGCCCAGCCGCTCCTACAGGCTTACGCATATCGTAGGAGCGGGCCATGCCCGCGAGCCTTTAGCCTCTTCCTGCGGGGCTGAGTGCGGTTTGCGGAGCAGGTGCCTTATCCCGGTCATCAACAAAAGCCACCGCTGGCGAGCCATCGGCATTTAGCTGATAGATCGCGCTCGGCTGGCCTTGCTTGTTGAAGAACACCTGACCCAGCCCCGCGCCATTCCACAGGCGTTCGCCGGCCTTGCTGCGCGAGGGGATGCGCGGTTTGACCTGCATGCGCCGACGCGTGGTCAGCCAGTTGAGCGGCGACCAGGGCGCGTAGAGCCAGCGGTTGAGGCGGTCAAACCAGTCAAGCAGGCGCGGCGGGAATTCGTTTTTCAGGCCGCTGCTGGTGATCTGCCAGAGCTGCGGGCCGCGTTTGCGCTGGCGGATCAGCACCTCGTAGACAAACGAGTAATGCACATCGCCGGAGAGGATCACGTAGTTCCCCGGCGTGCGCGAGTGGCGGAAGATATTCAGCATCACCTGCGCCGCACCACGGTGGGCCATCCAGTTTTCCGCATCGACCATCAGCGGATGGCCGGCCCAGCTGAAGACCTTCTGGATGGTCTCGATCAGCTTGACGCCGAATATCGGCGCGGGGGAGACGATGATCGCCGACGGATGATCAAGCAGCTCCTGCTGAAATTCGCACAGCGCTTCCCAATCCAGCAAACCGGACGGACGCTTGAGGTTGCGCTCGCTGCGCCAGCGCCGGGTGCGGGTATCCAGCACCACCAGCGCCGGGGTGCTCGGCAGCACGAACTGCCACTGATGAAAGCTCAGCAGCTCGTCGATCAGCGCGTCCTGCGGCTGACAGTCCATATGGTTGGCGGCATCGCGTCCCTCGGTCATCGCGCGGATCATCTGCAACGGCTTGGCGAATACATCGGGGTTGTTGCCCCAGCCCTGACACAGCAGGTAGGCGATCAGCGCATTGCCGATGATGCGCTTGGAAAACGGGTGGCCGTAGGCCGTCTCTTCCCACTGCGCGGAGAGGTTCCAGTCATCGGTGATGTCGTGGTCATCGAAGATCATCAGCGTCGGCAAATGGGCGAGGGCGCGGGCGACCTGGCCCAGGCCGCCGCGAAAGGCTTCAATACGCCCGCGCTCAGCTTGGTAGCGCGGCACTTCCTCGGCGCTTAGCGCCGGCATTTCGGCATCCAGCAACGTCCAGGGCACGGGCGACCAGACCAGCAGGTACATGGCCAGCACCTCGGCGCAGGTCACCAGGTGGTTGTCGGCACTGTTGGTGGTGAACACCGGCTTTTCCACGCCGCCGAAAAAGCGCTCGCGCAGGGTTTCGTTGCTCTTCAGCGCTGGCAGCAACTCGGCGCGTTGGTAGTAGCTGGCCGGGTGCTGGTACAACGCCGTGCTGTCGGCGACCACTGCGCCTTCCAGGTGCTCGCCGAACAGACCCAGGCGCTCGATCACCTGATGAATCGCCCGCAGCATCGGCCCACTAACATCATCGGCGTAGATCTGGTCGCCGCTCATCAACAACAACGCCGGGCGCTGTTCGGGGGCATGTGCTTCGGCCAGCAGGCGGTCGGCGCAAAGCAGGCCATCGGCCGCCGGGTGATGCGGCTTGCGGCAGGAGCCGTGAAGCAGATGATCCAGCTGCGCACGCAGCACGAAATTCGCCTGGGTCGCGCCGTCGTACAGCAAGTGCGGCGCCCAGTCGGCGATGCCCAGCGCGGCCTGATCCGGCTGTTCAATCAGCAGGTCGTAATCAATCTGCATATCGCAGGGCAGCGGGGCGTCGAGCGCCAGATCAAGCAGGTGGATAAACGCCTGCTCACCGATCTGGATGACCTGGCAGCTGTCGCCAGTCAGCGGCAAGCGCTGTGGCTCAGGCGCGTCGCCATGGCTCAGCTGCAGAGTAAGGGTCAGCGGCCGGCTGCCGACCAGCCACAACACCAGGCGCTGTGACTCCATGCGGCGCAGCAGCGGGCCGGCCAACACCAGGGGCAGGTCAGCGTGGGCGACAGTGGGGGTAACAGCGGTTATCGGCATCAGGACATCGGGCTCTGGTGGCATGCAGGTCGGCAATAGAGCGCCATTCTGCGCCACAGGTTCAGTCTTTGCAGCCTGCCCGGCCGGTTTGGCTCACTGCGCCGCCTGACGCAAGCGCGGCAGATCGAGGATTTCGATCTCGCCATAGGTCAGGCGCAGAATGCCCCGGCCTTCCAGTTCCTTGAGGATCTGGTTGGTGGTCTGCCGGGAGATCGCCAGCATCAGCGCCAGCTGTTCCTGGGGCAGATGCAGAACCCGACGCGGCTCGCCTTCGCCGTAGTTTTCCGCGATCAGCAGCAGGCGCCGGGCCAGGCGCGGGGCGGCGGGCAGCAGGCTCATTTCTTCCAGGGCGATAAATGCCAGGCGCAGTTTATGGCTCATCAGCAGGGCGAAGTCGCGCCAATACTGCGGCTGCTGTTCGAGCAGCGCCAACAGCCGCGCCTGCGGCACCAGCAGCAGAGTGGAGGGGCCTTCGGCAAAGGCATCGTGGGTGCGCGGTTGGCCGTCGAACAGGGAAATCTCGCCAAACCAGTAGGGCGGTTCGACCAGGGTCAGCAGCGCTTCCTTGCCGGTGGCGCTGACCGCGCCGATGCGCATGCCGCCCTCAACCACCGCATACAGGCCGCAGGGCTTATCGCCCCGGCGAAACAGCACCTGCCCGGGTGCCAGCTGTTGCACCTGGGCAGCGGCCAGCAGGGACTCCTGCAATGCAGCGGGCAGGGCGCTGAACCAGTGGCCCTGACGCAGGCGCGCCTGATAGCTGTGGCCGCTGTTCATCGACGGTTCCAAGAGGTTTGTCGGCTAGCTGACAGAGCGCTGCGCGGGCGAGGGTTCATGCTGGCCACCTGTCTTGCATGAGGAAAATAATAATGAAAACCCTGGTTGATCATCTGGCTCAATACGCGGCCTATCACCGCGACCAACGCAATATTCTCAGCCACTTTATCGGTATTCCACTGATCGTTGTGGCGGTAGCCGTGCTGCTATCGCGCCCCGGCTTCGAGCTGCTCGGTCTGTGGCTGTCCCCAGCCCTGCTGGTGGCTCTGGCGGCAGGGGTGTTTTACCTGCGCCTGGACCTGCGTTTCGGCCTACTGATGGCACTGCTGCTGGTGCTCAGCCTATGGGCGGCAGCGGGCCTGGCCGTGCAATCGACAGTGGTGTGGCTGAGCAGCGGCATCGGCCTGTTTGTGATCGGCTGGATCATCCAGTTTGTCGGCCATTACTACGAAGGGCGCAAACCGGCATTTGTCGATGACGTGATGGGCCTGGTGATCGGCCCACTGTTCGTCGCCGCCGAAGCAGCCTTCCTGCTGGGCCTGCGCAAAGAGGTTGAACAGGCGATCGTCGAGCGCGCCGGCCCGACCTGTATTCGCGAGAAGAAAGCCACTGCCTGAGACTGCCAAGACCATTAAGCCGTAGCCCGGATGTAATCCGGGAGCGGTGATGCTGCTCACCCAAACGTCCCGGATTGCATCCGGGCTACAAAGCAGCCGCTCACCTGCTTAACCCCGATCACCAACGCGCAGCAGATCGAAGACGGACTTAGTACATCGCCATCCACTGCGTGGTCAGCGAGCGCGTTTGCCGGTGCACGGTGATTGGCGCAAATGGCCGGCCCGAGGCGCTCTGCAAGGCGCTGCTCTGGCTGTTGAGGTCGACCAGCGCGGCCTTGAGGTATTCCCAGCGGGTTTTCAGCTTGCCTACCTGCGGGTCGGCCTTGCCATCCAGCGCGGCAAGCTGCGCATCCACTGAGGGCACGATCTTGCGTTCGTCCTGCCCGAGGTAGGTGTCGGGCTGTTCGCGGGCAGTTTCGAAATTGCCGAAGTAGGCGCGGCTGAGGTACTGCACCGAGAGGTATTCGAGTTTGGCGGACAGTTCGCTGTCATCCGGGCCGGCCAGCTTGCGGGTTTGCTCGAGCACGCCGAGCAGGGCTTTGCTGAGGTCCTCGGGGTAGCGCCAGGGCATGTCATCTTCGCTTGGGCCAAAGGCCACGCCACGGCGAATCTGCACCACCAATTCCTGATGGGCGCTGCGCAGGGCATCGCTGTTTTGCGGCAGACTTTGCACCGCTGCGGCCAAGGCCTGCAGATCGGTTTCCAGGGCGTCCTGGTGTTTCTTTTGGAAACCCTCACCGCGTAACAGCATCAGGCTGCTGGTAACCCGGCTGGCCTGCACCTGCACCTGTTCCTGGGGAGTAACGGCCTGGGCAAAGGTCAGCGGCGAGAGGCCGGCCAACAACCCAATAACCGCGAGCAATAGCGAGCGAGACAGCGTTGTAGAACGCATACGTGGGGTGCTCCTTATTATTTTTGTGAGCAGTGCTGAACCAGGTCAGCTTATACAATCGCGCGCCACAGGGTACTGCACTGAATACTGGAGAAAAGCAGCCTAAAGAGTGATTTCGTCGGAAAGATGCGCCGATTCGGCCAAGTCACGCAGGTACTGCGCGCTGAAGGCATCGGCCGGGAAAAAGGTTTCCAGCGCCAGCTCCGCCAGGGTGATGTCGTTGGCAGTACCAAACACCGTGGTGGTGCCGATCAGGCTGACCACGCCCTGCTCGCTGGCAAACTGCAATGGCATCAGCACCGTGTCGCTGTCGAACTGCGCGGGCGCCGCCGGCCCCGGATAAGCATTCAGCTCATCCCACAGCGCCTGCAGCTGGGCATCACCGCTGGCCTGAATATCGCGCTGCAACCGCGCCAGCAGGTAGGCGCGCCACGACCCAAGGTTGACGATACGCGGGGCCAGCCCGCCCGGATGCAGACTCAGGCGCATGACATTAATCGGCGGCTCCAGCAACTCTGGAGCGATGCCGACCAGAAAAGGTTCGATGGCACTGTTGGCCGCCAGCAGGTTCCAGTGGCGGTCGATGGTCAACGCCGGATAGGGCTCGTGAGCCTTAAGCAGCAGCTCGATGGCGGTTCGCGCGGCCGCCATGGCCGGCTCGGACAACGCGTGCTGAGTAAACAGCGGTGCATAACCAGCAGCACTCAGCAGACGATTGCGTTCGCGCAGCGGAATATCCAGCTGCTCGGCGAGCAACAGCAGCATCTCGCGGCTGGGCTGGGCGCGCCCGGTTTCAACGAAACTCAGGTGGCGGGTGGAAATATCGGCCTCGCAGGCGAGGTCGAGCTGACTAAGACGACGGTGCTGGCGCCACTGGCGCAGCAGGGCCCCGACGGGCTGGATTTGACTGTTCATGGGCATCGACGATAGACCAGCGAGGTCATTGCAGCCATTACCTGCGAGGTAATCGACGCGGCGCGCGGATCGGCGAAATCTAAGGGCAAGCCGCCATTTCGGCGGTCCTTTGTGGAGACTTCGCCATGACCACCTTGCAACCTTCGCTGTTACTGCGCCGCGCCCTGCTCGCCGATGGGCTGGTCGGTGTGGCCACTGCCGCGCAACTTCTGCTGCTGGCCGACTGGCTTAGCGGCCTGCTGGCCCTGCCGCGTGAATTGCTGCTCGGCGCCGCCCTGGTGCTGCTGCCGCTGGCGGCCTTTCTACTCTGGCTATCGCGCCGCGAAAGCATGGCGCGGGCGGCGGTCTACACGGTGATCGGCCTGAACGCGCTGTGGGTGGTGCACAGCGTGCTGTTGCTGCTCAGCGGTTGGGTCACGCCGAACCTGCTCGGCTACGCCTTCGTGATCGTCCAGGCCGTGGCCGTGCTGGTGTTTATCGAGCTGGAGCTGATCGGCCTGAAGCGCTCGCAGGTCGTCCCCGGCGCGTTTGCCCAGACATCAGTTGGTGCTCAGTAATGACACCGACTTGACCTGCGCCCACAGCGATTGCTCGCGCTGGATCTGCAGGCGGTCGAAGGAGTAACGGGTGATGCGGGCTATTAATTGCTCGCCACCCACCTGCACGCGCACCAGCACATGCGCCTGCTCGGCGACGTTGATCCAGTCCAGCACCCGCGCCGGCAGCAGGTTGAGCACGCTGCTGTCCTCGGCCTGCTGCAGGCTCAGGCTGACATCCCGCGCCTTAACCTTGATCCGCACCGACTGGCCCAGCGGCAGCGGCCCATGGGGCAAGCGCAGGTTGATCTGGCTATCCGGCAATTGCAGGTAGAGCAGCCCGTAAGCCTGGTCATGCGCGGTAACTACGCCGTCGACCACCGCTTCGGCATCGTCCTCGAAGACAAACGGCAGGTCGGCGCGCAACAAGGTTTCCTTCAAGGGGCCACTGGCGCTGACCTTGCCGTCCTCGAGCAGCACCAGGTGATCAGCCAGACGCGCCACTTCATCCGGCGAGTGGCTGACGTAGACAATCGGAATCTCCAGCTCCTGATGCAGGCGCTCCAGATAGGGCAGCACCTCCTGCTTGCGCTTGAGGTCGAGGGACGCCAGCGGCTCGTCCAGCAGCAGCAAGCGCGGGCTGGTCAGCAGGGCGCGGGCAATGCCTACGCGCTGCTGCTCGCCGCCGGACAGCTTGCCCGGCAGGCGCTCCAGCAGATGCTCAATGCCGAGCAATTCCACTGCCTGCTCCAGGGCAATCCGCCGCTGCGCAGCGGGGATGCGCTTCAACCCGTACTGCAGATTGCGCTGCACCGTGAGGTGGGCAAACAGGTTGGCATCCTGAAACACGTAACCCACGGCGCGTTGATGCGCCGGCACGAAGATGCCCTGGGCACTGTCCTGCCACAGCTCGCCGTTGACCTGCAGGTAGCCTGCGCTCGGCTGATCCAGTCCGGCAAAACAGCGCAGGCAACTGGTCTTGCCCGAGCCGGAATGGCCGAACAGGGCACTGACGCCGCGACCGGGCAGGTTCAGCTCAACATCCAGAGTAAAACCGGCATACGCCACCTTGAAACGCGCGTGGATTTCGCCCGCCCCGGCGACTGTACGAATCACCGGATTGCGCCGCGCCAATGGCCAGATCATTGCCACACCCGCGTGCGGCTACGCCCGGAATACAGTGCCAGCAGCACGATAAAGGAGAAGAGCACCATGCCGCCCGCCAGCCAGTGAGCCTGGGCGTACTGCATGGTTTCCACATGGTTGTAGATCTGCACCGACGCCACCTGGGTCTTGCCGGGGATATTGCCGCCGATCATCAGCACCACACCGAACTCGCCCACGGTATGCGCGAAGCCGAGAATCGCCGCCGTGATAAAGCCCGGCTTGGCCAGCGGTAGCACCACCGTGAAGAACGCATCCCAAGGCCCGGCGCGCAGCGTCGCCGCCGCCTCCAGCGGCCCCCGGCCAATCGCCTCGAAGGCGTTCTGCAGCGGCTGCACAACAAAGGGCAGGGAATAGAACACCGAGCCGATCACCAGTCCGGCAAAGGTAAAGGTCAGGGTGCCCAGGCCGAGGCTCTGGGTCAGCTGGCCGATAAAACCGTGCGGGCCCATGCTCACCAGCAGATAGAAGCCAATCACCGTCGGCGGCAGCACCAGCGGCAGCGCGACGATGGCGCCAATCGGCTGCTTCCAGCGCGAATCAGTGCGCGCCAGCCACCAGGCAATCGGCGTCCCGATCAACAGCAGCAACAGGGTGGTCAGCGATGCCAGCTCAAGGGTCAGCAGTACCGCAGCGAGATCGGCTTTAGTCAGTGGCATCGCAACCGCCTCTTAGAGTTGGTAGCCATAGGACTTGATAATTGCGGCTGCTTTTTCGCCCTTCATGTAATCCATAAAAGCCGCAGCGGCTGGGTTGCGCTCGCCCTGCTTGAGGATCAGCGCATCCTGCTTGATCGGCGAATGCAGCTCGGCTGGCACGATCCAGGCCGAACCGCTGCTGAGCTGACCGTCCTGATACACCTGCGACAGCGCGACAAAGCCCAGCTCGGCATTGCCGGTGGCGATAAAGTGCAGTGCCTTGGCGATGCTTTGCCCCGTGACCAGCTTGCCCTGCACAGCTTCGGTCAAACCGAGCTTATCCAGCACCTGGGTTGCTGCCAGGCCATAGGGTGCGGTTTTCGGGTCGGCAATCGCCAAGTGCCGGTACTGGTTGGCCTTGAGCGCCGCGTCGCTGCCATCCAGATAACCCGGCGTGGCCGACCACAGCACCAGGCTGCCAATTGCATAGGTAAAGCGCGAGCCACTGACGCCCAGGCCTTCGCTGTCGAGCTTGGCCGGGGTGCTTGCATCGGCGCTGAGCAACACCTCGAATGGCGCGCCGTGCTGAATCTGCGCATACAGCTGCCCGGTCGCGCCGAAGGAAGCGACCACGCTGTGACCTGTATCTTTCTCGAACTCGGCGGCAATCGTCTGCAGCGGCGCAGTGAAGTTAGCCGCCACCGCGACCTGCACCTGCTCAGCCAGGGCCTGGCTACTGAAAATCAGAGCGGCGAACAGCGCCGCGATACGCGCTTGCATGGATAACTCCTGGGTGTGCGACCGCGTTGCAACGGCGGTGCTGTCGACGCTGATTCACCTGGCTACTCTACCTTCGCTATATCTCGCGATATACAGCGATTTGCGTAATAAGGGCTTGGCAGAGCAACAAAAATAGGGCTGCCGAAAGAATCGACAGCCCTGCGGGCTGAGCTGCATCAAGCCAATTACTGACTCAATAGTCAAGTAGCGCCCTATTCAGCCCGGCTTGCCCAGTGGTTTTAGCTCAGGCCAATTTCCACCCGGTCACCCTGCAAGCGCACCGGCCAGGTGCGCAGCTGCTGCTCGGGATATTCCAGGCAGCTGCCGTCTTCCAGGCGGTAGTGCTGTTTGTACAGCGGCGCGGCGATCACCAAGTCGCCAGCCAGGCTACCGACAATACCGCGACCGATAACGTTGGCGCCGGACTTCGGGTCGCGGTTATCGACGGCATACAGCTGCTTGTCACTGGCCTCATTGGGCAGATAGAACAGCGCCACCTGGGCGCCGTCGACCCAGGCGACCACGCCGGAATTGGCCACCAGATCGGCTCGGCTGCACAGGGCGCGCCATTGCACGCTGGTGTGTTCGATTGTTGCGGTTGCGCTCGACTGGCCCATCAGACCACCTCCTCGGCTGGAATAAGTTGCAGTTCGGCGGCGCTGATCGGGCGGCGCTGACCCCGTTCTTCGACAAACTGGATGTCCGGATCGCCGCCCTGCTGGTTGACGAAGGTGCGGAAGCGCTTGAGCTTCTCCGGGTCCTTCAGGGCGTTGGCCCATTCGCACTCGTAGCGGTCGATTACCAGCTGCATCTGCGCTTCCAGTTCGGCGGCGAGATTGAGGCTGTCGTCGATGATCACTTCCTTGAGGTAATCCAGGCCGCCTTCCAGCGACTCGCGCCACACCGAGGTGCGTTGCAGGCGGTCGGCGGTGCGCACGTAGAACATCAGGAAGCGGTCGATATAGCGGATCAGGGTTTCATCATCCAGATCGGTGGCGAACAGCTCGGCATGGCGTGGGCGCATGCCGCCGTTGCCCGCCACATAGAGGTTCCAGCCGTTCTCGGTGGCGATCACGCCAACGTCCTTGCTCTGCGCCTCGGCGCATTCGCGGGTGCAGCCGCTGACCGCAAACTTGATCTTGTGCGGCGAGCGCAGGCCCTTGTAGCGGTCCTCCAGCAGCAGCGCCATGGCCACGCTGTCCTGCACGCCGTAACGGCACCAGGTGCTGCCCACGCAGCTCTTCACCGTACGCAGCGACTTGCCGTAGGCGTGGCCGGTTTCAAAGCCGGCGGCAATCAGCTCGGCCCAGATATCCGGCAGTTCGTGCAGCTGCGCGCCGAACAGGTCGATGCGCTGGCCGCCGGTGATCTTGGTGTAGAGGTCGTACTTTTTCGCCACCGCGCCGATGGCCAGCAGGCCGTCCGGGGTGATTTCGCCACCGGGAATACGCGGCACCACCGAGTAGGTGCCGTTCTTCTGCATGTTGGCCATAAAGGTGTCGTTGGTGTCCTGCAGCGGCACCAGCGCGGGGTCGGTGATCGAGCGGTTCCAGCAGGAGGCGAGGATCGAGCCCACCGCCGGCTTGCAGATGTCGCAGCCGACATGGCCGCGACCGTGCTTGGCCAGCAGCGCCTCGAAGCTCTCGATGCCTTCGACGCGAACGATGCCGTACAGCTCCTGGCGGGTGTAGGCGAAGTGTTCACACAGGCTCTTGTCCACCACCACGCCGCGCGCAGTCAGCTCGTGCTCGAACACCTGCTTGAGCAGCGCCGAGCAGCCGCCGCAACCGGTGGCGGCGCGGGTAGCAGACTTGAGCCCGGCGAGGTCGCCGCAACCGGCATCGATGGCCGAGCAGATCGCGCCCTTGCTGACGTTGTGGCAGGAGCAGATGGTCGCGGTGTCCGGTAGCGCATCGGCACCCAGCGCCGGGGCGCCTTCGCCTTGCGGCAGGATCAGGCAGGACGGGTCAGCCGGAAGCGCAATGCCGTTCTGCACGTACTGCAGCAGGGTGTCGTAGTAGCTGTTGTCGCCGACCAGCACGGCGCCGATGGCCTGCTTGCCGTCGGCAGATACGACCAGACGGCGGTAGCTGGCGTTGGCTTCGTCGATAAAGCGGTAGCTGCGCGAACCGGCGGTGGCGCCGTGGGCATCGCCGATGGAGCCGACGTCGACGCCGAGCAGCTTGAGCTTGGTCGACATGTCCGCGCCCATAAACGGCTCGCTGTCTTCGCCGCACAGCTGGGTGGCGACACTGCGGGCCATCTGGTAGCCAGGCGCAACCAGGCCGAAGATGCCGCCGTTCCACGCCGCGCATTCGCCGATGGCGTAGATGGCCGGGTCGCTGGTGCGGCACTGACTGTCGATGGCCACACCGCCGCGCGGGCCGAGTTCCAGGCCGCACTGCTTGGCGATGGCGTCCTGCGGGCGAATACCGGCGGAGAACACGATCAGGTCGGTTTCAAGGAATTCATCACCGGCAAAGTTCATCCGATAGCGGTACTCGCTGCCCGGGGTGATCGACTGGGTGCCGCGCGACAGGTGCACGCTGACGCCCAGGGCTTCGATCTGCGCCTTCAGGGCCAGGCCGCCGTGATCATCCAGCTGCACTGGCATCAGGCGCGGGGCGAATTCCACCACATGGGCTTCCAGGCCCAGGGACTTCAGCGCGTTGGCCGCTTCCAGACCGAGCAGGCCACCGCCAACCACCACGCCACGGCGCGCGCTCTTGGCGGCGGCCTGGATGGTGTCGAGGTCGGCCAGGGTGCGGTAGACCAGGCGCGAATCGCCTTCGGCGCCTTCAATCGGCGGCACGAACGGGTAGGAGCCGCTGGCCAGCACCAGCTGGTCGTAGGGGAAGCTGCCTTCGGCGGTGATCACTTCGCGGCGTTCGCGGTCGATCTCCAGCACCGGCACACCGAGGTGCAGGGTCACGCCCGGCGTCTGGTACAACTCGGCACCGCTGAGGGCCAGGGATTCGGCATCGCGGCCAGTGAAATACTCGGAGAGGTGCACGCGGTCATAGGCGCGCAGCGGCTCTTCGCTGAACACATGGACCTGATAGCGGGCGAGTGCGCCACGTTCGATCAGTTGCTCGACGCAGTGATGGCCGACCATGCCGTTGCCGATGATGATCAGCCGTTGCTGGTCTGTGGAGGTATCTGTGCTGTTCATGGCATTTCCCGGCCGAAGCTCATCAGGTTTTTCTGCGGCAATAAAAAAGGCGCCTGAAACCTTGCGGTTTCAGGCGCCTTTGCCTGTTCTGTGCGGTGCCTGCATGGCACCTGATACCCATTACCTATAGAGGCTGGCGATCGCCATTGATCGAATGGGCGGCCCGAATGTGGCGGGCTCGCCGGGGCTCATGCAGCGCTTGTGCCAGTTTCCCCGCAGCGGCCTGCGGCCCGCATTGCAGCGGGCTACAGGCGCAGTTGCAGGCTCACCTGCCCGGCGCGATAAAGACCCAAAAAGAGGCGATAAGGGCAGCCTGCGCCCCATTATGAGTCGCGTAAAACCCGCCCAGCAGCCCCACACACACCTCGCCAGGCCTTGCCGCGCGGGCATTCGAGCCGCGCTGGCGAACCCTGGCGCGTGCCTTGCTATAGACTCACCCAGGTAATCAACGCTGATTGCCCATCCACGACAAAGACGCCGTGCCGCTCCCGTTTCGACGGAGGGTTGCATGGCGTTTTGCGTTTCAGGTGCAGGAGAGGGGTGTGGCGAACAAAACGGTTCGGAGTGTCTGTCCATATTGCGGCGTCGGCTGCGGCATCGTCATGCAAGTGGAAAACGGCAAGATCGCCAAGGTCAGCGGTGACCAACAGCATCCGAGCAACTTCGGCCGCCTGTGCACCAAGGGCAGCACCTGCGCCCAGCCGCTGAACGAATCCGGCCGCATGCATCACGCCTACCTGCGCAGCGAACGTAACCGTGACCCTGGGCAAATCGCCATGGATGCCGCCATCAGCGCCGCCGCCGCCCGCCTGCGCGCGATACTCGACGAACACGGCCCGGACGCCATCGCCCTGTATGTCTCTGGGCAGATGTCGCTGGAGGCGCAGTACTTGGCCAACAAGCTGGTCAAAGGTTACCTGGGCAGCAACCAGATCGAATCCAACTCGCGCCTGTGCATGGCCAGCGCCGGCAGCGGCTACAAGCTGTCGCTGGGTGCCGATGGCCCACCCGGCTCATACCAGGATTTCGACCGCGCGGATGTGCTGCTGGTGATCGGCGCGAATATGGCGGACTGTCATCCGATCCTGTTTCTACGCCTGATGGCGCGGGTCAAGGCCGGCGCCAAGCTGATCGTCGTCGACCCCCGGCGCAACGCCACGGCGGACAAAGCCGACCTGTTCCTGCAGATCAAACCGGGCAGCGACCTGCTGCTGCTCAACGGCCTGCTGCACCTGCTGCACAAGAACGGCCACACCGATCCAGGCTTTATTGCCGAGTTCACCGAAGGCTGGGAGGTCATGCCGGACTTCCTTGAGAGCTACACCCCCGAATACGTCGCCGTCCACACCGGGCTCAGCGAAGCAGCGATCCGCCAGGCCGCACGCTGGATCGGCGAAGCCGGCGAGTGGATGAGCTGCTGGACCATGGGCCTCAACCAGAGCACCCACGGCACCTGGAACACCAACGCCCTGTGCAACCTGCACCTGGCCACCGGCAAGATCTGCCGCCCCGGCAGCGGGCCGTTCTCCCTTACCGGCCAGCCCAACGCCATGGGCGGCCGCGAAATGGGCTATATGGGCCCCGGTCTGCCGGGCCAGCGCAGCGTGCTGGTGGACGACGACCGCGCCTTTGTCGAGCAAGTCTGGGGCGTGCCGGCCGGCACCCTGCACACTCGCCTGGGCGGCGGCAGCGTGACGCTGTTCGAGGATCTGGCAGCCGGCAAGGTCAAGGCCTGCTGGATCATCTGCACCAATCCGGTGGCGAGCATGGCCAACCGTAGCAAGGTGATCGAAGGGCTGAAGGCCGCCGAACTGGTGATCGCCCAGGACGCTTTTCTCGACACCGAAACCAACCGCTACGCCGACATCCTCCTGCCCGGCGCACTGTGGGCCGAAGCCGAAGGGGTGATGATCAACTCCGAGCGCAACCTGACCCTGATGCCGCAAGCCGTCGAGCCGCCCGGCGAGGCCATGGCCGACTGGCAGATCATCGCCAAGGTGGCCTGCGCCATGGGCTTCGCCGACGGCTTTAGCTACAGCTCGGCCGAGCAGGTATTCGAAGAGATCAAACGCTTCCACAACCCTAAAACCGGCTATGACCTGCGCGGCGCCAGCTACCCGCGCCTGCGCCAAACGCCGCTGCAATGGCCCTGCGCCAGTGAAGAGGGCGACGGGCGTATGCCGATTCGCTATCAAAACGACGGCATCAGCCAGACGCTGCACATCCGCGAAGATGGCAGCACGCCGCGCCTGGCCTTTGCCACGCCCAGCGGCAAGGCGCAGTTTTTCCCGCGCCCGCACCTCGACCCGGCGGAAATGCCCGATGCCGACTTCCCATTCGTACTCAATACCGGGCGCCTGCAGCACCAGTGGCACACCCTGACCAAGACCGGCAAGGTCGCCACGCTGAACAAGCTCAACCCCGGCCCTTTTATCGAAGTGCACCCGCAGGACGCGGCCGCCCTCGGCGTGCGCGACCGCGACCAGCTGGAGGTCCGCTCGCGGCGTGGCCATGCCGTGCTGCCGGTGCAGATCAGCGACCGCGTGCTGCCCGGCGGCTGCTTTGCGCCGTTTCACTGGAACGATGTGTACGGCGATAACCTGGCGATCAACGCGGTGACCAGCGACGCCATCGACCCCATCTCGCAGCAGCCGGAATTCAAGTTCTGCGCCGTCAGCCTGCGGCGTATCGAGCTGATCGCCCATCAACGCCTCGATACGCCCACCGCCGAGGCAGTCGACAGCACTCGCCTATCTCTCCCGCCCGAGGAACTTGCGATGTCCAGCATCGACACCTTTGCGGCCCTGGTCGGCGTAGATTGCAGCGCGCCGCCGCCCCTCAGCGAAAGCGAGCGCAGCTATATGGCCGGCTTTATCAGCGGCTTGCGCAGCAACCCCGGCGGCGGTGTGCCCAGCCTGCCAAGCCAGGCGCCCCTGGCCGAGCCGACCCGCCTGTGGCTAGATGGCATGCTCGCCGGAATATTCAGCCGCGTCGCACCCGCGGTGCTGGCAACAAATCCTGCGGTAACCCTGTTGTGGGCCTCGCAGACCGGCAATGCCGAAGCGCTGGCCGAGCGCCTGGCCGCGTACCTGAGCGAAGCCGGAGTGGCCGTGGCGCTCAGCTGCATGGCCGATTACCCACCGCAACAATTGGCCAGCGCCGGCTCGGTGTTGCTGCTCAGTAGCACCTTCGGCGACGGTGATGCGCCGGACAACGGCCAAGCCTTCTGGAATGCCCTGCAGACCAGCGACCTGCGCCTGGAAAATCTGCGCTATGCGGTACTGGCACTTGGCGACCCGAATTACGAGCAGTTCTGTCAGCATGGCAAAAACCTCGACCGTCGCCTGGCCGAACTCGGCGCCACACCAATGCGGGCCTGCCTGGATTGCGACAGCGACTTCGACGAGGCCGCCTCAGCCTGGCTAAACGAACTGCTACCACTGCTGCGCCCGGCGGCAACGGCAGTTCCTCCACACAGCGCCGCTTCAACTGAACCCGTCAGCACGGTGAACAAAACCCAGCCGCTTCCTGCGCGTCTGGCGCTTAACCTGCGCCTGAACGCAGCAGGCGCGAGCAAGGACACTCGCCAGATCGCCTTCGCCCTGGGCGACTCCGGCCTAGCCTACGAAGCCGGCGATGCCCTCGGCATCTGGCCGCGCAACTGCCCGGAGTTGGTCGAGGAAGTGCTCGAACTGGCGCGCCTTGACGGCGAGCAACGGGTCAACGTGGCCAAGGTCGGCGACCTGCCGCTGCGCGAGGCGCTGAGCAGCCATTTCGAAATCGCCCGACCAAGCAACGAAGCCCTCGCCCTGGTCGCCGAACGCAGCGCCAGCAGCGAGCTGCACAGCCTGCTTGGCGAGCGCAAGGCCGAGCTGAAGGACTGGCTGTGGGGCCGCCAACTGGCCGATGTGCTGCAGGCCTATCCGGCCGAACACACGGCTGGCGAGCTGCTGGGCAGCCTCAAGCGCCTGCAACCACGCCTGTATTCCATCTCCTCGAGCCCCAAGGCGCATGCCGGCGAAGTGCACCTGACCGTTTCCGCCGTGCGCTACGGCAAGCGCAAGGGTGTGGCCTCAACCTTTCTTGCCGACCGTGCGGATAACCGCGAGGTGCCGCTGTTTGTGCAGAGCAACAAATACTTCCGCCTGCCGCAAGATGGCGACGTGCCGATGATCATGATCGGCCCCGGTACCGGCGTGGCGCCGTTTCGCGGCTTTCTTCACGAACGTCGTGCGCGCGGCGATACCGGCAAGAACTGGCTGTTCTTCGGCGAGCAGCATGCGGCCAGCGACTTCTACTACCGCGACGAGCTGACGGCGATGCAGCACGACGGTCTGCTGACCCACCTCAGCCTGGCCTTCTCCCGCGATCAGGCGCAGAAGATCTACGTGCAGGATCGTATTCGCGAGCAGGGCGGCGAGCTGTGGCGCTGGCTGGAGGAGGGTGCGCAGCTGTATGTCTGCGGCGACGCCAACCGCATGGCCAAGGATGTCGAGCGGGCGCTACGGGATGTGGCGCGCGAGCACGGTGGTTTAAGCGAGGAAAAAGCCGCCGAACATATCCGCCGTCTGGCCGAACAGAAGCGTTATCTGCGTGATGTGTATTGAGTAGGGTGGATCACGCTTCATCGATCCACCATTGCGGTGGACGTGAAAAACGACGTCCACCCTACGGACTGAGCCAGGCTCTGCCCCTGTTTCGTAGCCTGGATAAGCCGAAGGCGCAATCCGGGTATCACGGCATCACCGAGCCCCCTTTCCCGGATTACGCTGCGCTAATCCAGGCTACAGCCGAGCGTTAGCTGCGCCGCCAGACGCTGGCCAGCCAGGGCTGCTGCTCACGCGGTAAGCCTGCCGGGCGGTAGTAATGCTGCAGTTCGCTAAAGCCTGCGGCGTTAAGCAGTAGGCGCCAGTTGGCCAGGTCGTGATAGGCGCCGTAGCGCTCGCCATTCCAGCCTTCCTGGTTCTCACCACGGGGGTTGGAGCTGAACAGCACACCGCCGGGTTTAAGGGTGGCATGCAGCTGCTGCAACACCCGTGGCAGTTCCTGGCGGGGAATATGAAACAACGAGGCATTGGCAAACACCCCATCGAAGCGCTCAGGCGGCAGATCCAGGGCAAGAAAGTCCTGCTGCCAGGCCTCGCAGCCACTGTCGGCGCGGGCCATTTCGACAAAGCGCGCGCAGCCGTCCAAACCGACGGCGCTGTGGCCCATGGCGCTAAAGGTGCGCAGATCGCGTCCCGGGCCGCAGCCGAAATCGAGAATCTGGTAGGGCGCAGTGGCCTGAATATGCGCGAGCAGGGCGGCGATATTCTGGCTGACATCGTGATCGCGGGTACCCTCACGAAAGTCTTCGGCGCAGTCCTGATAATGGCGCAGGGTCAGCGCGCTGATCTGCGCCAGCTCATCCGTGCTCAATCCCACGGTCTTAGCTCTCGGCCAGCAGGCGACGCAGTTCGGCCAACACCGGCGCGCTGGCCGGGCGCACACCGCGCCATAAGGCAAAGGCTTCAGCGGCCTGCTCGACCAGCATGCCCAGGCCATCCAGGGTGCGCGCCGCGCCATGCTCGGCAGCCCAGCGGTTAAAGGCGGTCAATTCCTTGCCGTACATCATGTCGTAGCACAGGGTATGGCCCGGCTGAATCAGGCTTGGCGCAATCGGCGGCAACTCGCCGGCCAGGCTGGCCGAGGTGCCGTTGATAATCAGGTCCACCGGCGCGTCGATCCAGTCATAGCCGCTGGCAACCACCGGGCCCAGGTCGGCGAATTCACGGGCCAGTTGCTCGGCCTTCTCCACCGTACGGTTGGCAATCACCAGCGCCGCCGGCTGCTCGGCCAGCAACGGCTCCAGCACCCCGCGCACCGCACCGCCCGCGCCGAGCAGGAGGATGCGTTTGCCTTTGAGGGTTACCCCGGCATTCACCGTCAGATCACGCACCAGGCCGGCGCCGTCGGTGTTGTCGCCGAGCAGGCTGCCGTCGGCGAGCTTCTTCAGGGTATTTACCGCGCCAGCACGTTGAGCACGGGCGCTGAGCTGATCGGCAAGAGCAAACGCCTGCTCCTTGAACGGCACCGTGACATTGGCACCCAACCCTTCGGCAAAGAATGCGCGGGCGAAGCCGGGGAAGTCATCCAGCGGCGCGAGCAGGGCGTCATAGCTCAACTGCTCGCCGGTCTGCTGGGCAAACAGGCGATGAATCAGCGGCGACTTGCTGTGGCCGATGGGGTTGCCGAATACGCCGTAGCGGTCCATGAAACATCCTTTCTGATTACAGAGTTCGTAGCCCAGATAAAATCCGGGAACGGTCGCTGGAACTCCCCGGATTTCATCCGGGCTACGCAATTACGCCTTAGCCGAGAGCCAATCACGGTCGGTCAGGAAATACTCGGTCAACCGCGCCTCTTCACTGCCCGGCTCCGGCTTCCAGTCGTAGCCCCAACGTACGTGCGGCGGCAGCGACATCAGGATCGATTCGGTACGCCCGCCGGACTGCAGGCCGAACAGCGTGCCACGGTCGAATACCAAGTTGAACTCGACGTAGCGACCGCGGCGGAAGGCCTGAAACTCACGCTCGCGCTCGCCATACGGGGTCAGCTTGCGGCGCTGCACGATGGGCAGATAGGCCGCGATATAGGCATCGCCGATAGCGCGCATAAAGGCGAAGCTGGTGTCGAAATCCCACTGATTGAGGTCATCGAAAAACAACCCACCAATGCCGCGCGGCTCGCCGCGGTGCTTGAGGTGGAAGTAGCGATCACACCACTCCTTGAACTTCGGGTAGACCTCGGCACCGAAGGGCGCGCAGGCGTCATGGGCGACCTGGTGCCAGTGCCGGCAGTCCTCTTCATTGCCGTAGTAGGGCGTCAGGTCGAAGCCGCCGCCGAACCACCACACAGGTTCTTCACCGGCTTTCTCGGCGCTGAAGAAGCGCACGTTGGCGTGGGAGGTCGGCACATAGGGGTTTTCCGGGTGGATCACCAGCGATACGCCGAGGGCCTCGAAACCACGCCCGGCCAGTTCCGGACGGTGTGCACTGGCCGACGGCGGCAGGCTGTCGCCGAACACATGGGAGAAGTTCACCCCGCCCTTTTCGATCAGCGCACCGTTCTCCATCACCCGCGTGCGCCCGCCACCGCCGGCTGGCCGCTGCCAGGCATCCTCGAAGAATTCGGCGCCGCCATCTTCGGCTTGCAGGGCAGTGCAGATACGGTCTTGCAGATCCAGCAGGTAGGCTTTGACGGCCTCAGTACGGTCACTCACGGCGGCACCTTGAAAACGGGTAAGGCCAGGCGGCACGTGGCCGCGGGGAAAAATGGGCGGCCAGCATAACACCAGCCACCCCACGGCCGCAGTTGACGGCGGTCAATGCAGACGATTGGATAACGGCACTTTTCTGCCCGTGCGGGCATCATCCAGGCATTCAATTGCGGAAGACTCTGAAAATGGCCATGCGCATCCAGTTCAACCATCACGGCGGCCCGGACGTTCTCGACTACAGCGACTACACTCCCGCTGCCCCAGGCCCCAATGAAGTGCGGGTGCAGAACCAGGCGATTGGCCTGAATTTTATCGACACCTATTTCCGCAGTGGCCTATATGCGCCGCCAGCGCTGCCGTCGAGCCTGGGCACCGAGGGTGCGGGCATCGTTGAGGCAGTGGGTACGGCGGTCAGCAGCTTTCGAGTGGGCGACCGCGTGGCCTATGCCACTGGGCCGCTGGGCGCTTACAGCGAACTGCATGTACTGCCGGCCGAGAAGTTGGTGAAATTGCCGGATGCGATCAGCTTCGAGCAGGCCGCCGCAGTGATGCTCAAGGGCCTGACGGTGCAGTACCTGCTGCGCCAAACGTTCCCTCTGCAGGGTGGCGAAACCATTCTGTTTCATGCCGCCGCTGGCGGGGTCGGCTCCTTCGCCTGCCAGTGGGCCAAGGCGCTTGGGGTCAAGCTGATCGGCACCGTCAGCTCCGCCGAAAAAGCCGCACGGGCCATGGAGCAGGGCGCCTGGGCGACCATCGACTACAGCCATGAAAACGTCGCCCAGCGCGTGCTGGAACTGACCGCTGGCAAGAAGTGCCCGGTGGTCTACGACGGCGTCGGCAAGGACACCTGGGAAACCTCGCTGGACTGCGTGGCGCCGCGCGGCCTGCTGGTCAGCTTCGGCAATGCGTCTGGCGCAGTCAGCGGGGTCAACCTGGGCGTCCTGGCGCAGAAGGGCTCGCTGTTCGTCACCCGCCCAACCCTGGCCGGCTACGCCGATACACCTTCCCGGCTGCAGGCGATGGCTGACGAACTGTTCGCCATGATCGCCAGCGGCCAACTGCAGGTGGAGATCAGCAACCGCTATGCGCTCAAGGATGCGCCGCTGGCACAAACCGCCCTGAGCGCACGGCAGACCACGGGCTCGAGCATTCTATTGCCTTGAAACCAGGTAGCCCGGATGTAATCCGGGGGGCGGTGTCGGGCCATCCCCGGATTGCATCCGGGCTACGTGATGAGGCGCAACCTACGACGCCCTGACCACATCGCCGCTAATCAAGTCACGGATCAGGCTGGGATTCTTGCGTCCGCCCAAGGCACCGCCAAGCACAGCATCCAGCTGGCCAGGGAAGTACTGCTCGACACGCAAACGGCTGCGCGCAGACGGGCGGCCAGCAGGATTGGCCGAAGTCGACACCAATGGGCCGGTCAGCCGGCACAGCGCCCGCACCTGCGGATGATCGCTAACGCGCAGGGCAACGCTGTCGTGCTGGCCGCTGATCCATTCGGGCAAGCGGTTCTGATGCGGCACCAGCCAGGTGTTGGGTCCGGGCCAGCTACCAGCCAGGCGTGCCAGCCAGATTTCCGGCAGGTCTTCGAGAAGAAAGTCGAACTGTTCGATATCGGCGGCCACCAGAATCAGCCCCTTGTGCACGGGACGATCCTTCAGCGCCAGCAAACGCTCCACCGCCTCGTCATGCCAGGGATCACAGCCCAGCCCCCATACCGCTTCGGTCGGATAGGCAATCACCCCACCATTGCGCACCACCCGTGCAGCCTGCTGTATCTGCCAGTTGCTGACCATTCACTGCTCTCCGCTAAACACTTGACGGGCAGTGTATCCAAGCCAAGACCCTGTTCAAGGTGCGCGGCCCACCCAGCGGCCATTTTCACAGGCAACGCGGCCGTCCAGTTCCAGCTCAGTCAGCGCCGCCAACACCTCGGCCAACGGCAAACCACTGGCGACCACCAGCGCCTCGCTGCTATGCGGCGCGGCATGCAATAGGGCCAGTAATGGGTGGCTGAGCGGCTCGGGCTTAAGCGAGCCACTTGCGGGTGGCTGCGCCTGCCAGCCACGCAGGGCCTGGAGAATATCCTCGATACTTTCCACCAGCGTCGCCCCTTCGCGAATCAACTGATGACAGCCACGGGCACCGGGATGGTGGATCGAACCTGGGATCGCATAGACCTCACGGCCCTGTTCGGCGGCCAGCCGCGCGGTGATCAGCGAACCGCTGGACGGACTGGCCTCCACCACCAGCACGCCAACTGATAGACCACTGATGATGCGATTACGCCGGGGGAAATTGCTCGCCTGCGGCGGACAATCCAGCGGTAGCTCGGAGACCAGCGCACCACCACGGGCGACGATATCCGCGGCGAGTTTCTTGTGCCGCGCCGGATACAAACACTGCAAGCCGGTACCAAGCACCGCCACCGTCTTGCCGCCGGCATCCAGTGCGCCCTGATGGGCCGCGCCATCGATACCCAAGGCCAAGCCGCTGGTAATCACAAAGCCGCCACCGGCCAGGCTGCGGGCAAAACTCTGCGCCGTATCCAGCCCCGGCCGCGATGCCCGCCGGCTGCCGACCATGGCCAGTTGCGGCTGCTCCAGCAAAGTCGGGTCACCTGCAACAAACAGCAACGGTGGTGCATCCACCAACTCGGCCAGCAACCCTGGATAAATCGCGTCATCCCACATCAACAAATGATGCGTATCGACGTCCAACCAGGCCAGACTCCGCGCCGCACGCTCACGCACCTCAGCGCTACGCCGAGCCTCACTGCACGCCTGCGGCAAGCCCAGGGAGCGCCAAGCGCTGGCCGGCGCGCTAATCGCGGCAGAAGCATTGTCGAAGGCACTGAGAAGTTTGCGAAAACGCCGAGGGCCCAACTCCGGCAAGCAATGCAGGCGCAGACGGGCTTCCAGTTCAGCTGGAGAAATAGCAGGGGAAATAGCAGAAGGTTGCGACATGCAGATCATCCTTGATCGGTCGCGCCGCACGGGCGGCAGGAAATGCAGACGGGAATAAAAAAGCCCCGCATTCGCGGGGCTTTTCGGTGTTACGGGTTACGCACTTTATCCATGATAGCCAGCGAGCGAGACGCTCCCAGCACTAGGCCATAGCTGAGCTTGTCGTAGGTGCGGAACACCATCAGCAGGCCCGAACGCTCGTCCGGAATCTTCACCGATTCGCCGGTTACTCGGTCGCGTACGGTTTCACCGGTCTTGTAGATCGCCAGCACGTTGCCTTCGCTCAGACCGTCACGGGCGCCCTTGTTGATGGTCACCACATCGAACTGACCAATCTGGGTCACGCCGCGCGGTACATCGAGGATCACACCGTTGATCTCACCGGCCGGCTCACTCGGCATAAAGGTCGAATTGATCGCACGTTCTTCAGTGGCAAACAGACGGTCGCCAAGGCGTACTTCCTGAGTCGAGCGGGTCAGGGCCATGGTGCCCACATCACCTTCCTCGGCCACGATCTCACCCGAGCCGATGTCGTCAGCGTTGATCCCAAGGAATTCCTTGGTCTCCGGGTCGGTATAGGTTTTGCCCTGACGGAAGATGCCGTACACCGGCGCCGCCTCATCAAAGCTGCCACGGGCATACACACGATCACCAGCGCCGCTGACGACACGCTCGGCGTTGCCGGCCACGATATAGGGCGCGCCCTGGAACTGCTCAGGGGTATCGACGATGCGGTTGCTCAGCAGGAAGCTGTTGATCGCCTCTAGTGGAATCGCCGGAATGGCTTCGGCCATCGGCGTGCTGCGTACCTGTGGCGACAGCTTGATGGTGCCGCGCGACTCGCCACGATTGAGCATCAGGCGTGGCTGACCATCGATATACACCAGGCTGAGTTGGTCGCCCGGATAGATCAGATGGGGGTTGGCCACCTGTGGATTGGCGTGCCAGATTTCTGGCCACTTCCACGGCTGGCTGAGAAATTTACCGGAGATATCCCAGAGGGTATCGCCCTTGACCACGGTATAACGGTCTGGGTGACCGTCCTTGAGTTGCACTTCGGCCTGGGCCAAGCCACTTGCCGCAAGCAGCAGCAGGGCGAGTAGTGATTACCTCATGCGGTGAATCCCTTTATTCTGTGTCTTCACGTGGAGCGCCCTAGCGCCGCGACAAAACCCAGTCGTGCTGCGGCGTGAAGCCGTTTTTCAATGCTGCTCATCATCTTAGCAGCGGATTTTGACTTTATTCCACAAGTGCATCACAAACGCATATGGCGATCCTGAATATCCTCGAATTTCCCGATCCGCGCCTGCGCACCATCGCCAAGCCGGTGGACGTAGTCGACGACGCCTTGCGTCAGCTGATCGATGACATGTTTGAAACCATGTACGACGCCCCGGGTATCGGTCTTGCGGCCACCCAGGTCAACGTGCACAAGCGTCTGGTGGTGATGGACCTGTCCGAAGACAAATCCGAGCCACGGGTGTTTATCAACCCCGAGTTCGAGCCGCTGACTGATGAAATGGATCAGTACCAGGAAGGCTGCCTCTCGGTGCCGGGCTTCTACGAAAACGTCGACCGCCCGCAGAAGGTCAAGATCAAGGCGCTGGACCGCGATGGTCAGCCCTATGAGTTGATCGCCGAAGGCCTCTTGGCCGTGTGCATCCAGCACGAATGCGACCACCTCAACGGCAAGCTGTTTGTCGATTACCTGTCTAATCTCAAACGCGACCGCATCAAGAAGAAGCTGGAAAAGCAACATCGCCAGCAGGCTTGAGCCACACCTTTCAAAGGCTTGCTACGGCAAGCCTTTTTCTTTAGCGAGCCCCCATGACTGAAGCACTGCGTATTGTCTTTGCCGGCACCCCGGAATTCGCCGCCGAACACCTCAAGGCCTTGCTCGACACGCCACACCAGATCATCGCCGTGTACAGCCAACCGGATCGCCCGGCTGGACGCGGGCAGAAACTCACGCCCAGCCCGGTCAAGCAGCTCGCCCTGCAGCACGATATCCCGGTGTACCAGCCGCAGACCCTGCGCGACCCCGTTGCCCAAGCCGAACTGGCAGCACTCAAGCCTGACCTGATGGTGGTGGTGGCCTACGGCCTGATCCTGCCGCAGGTGGTGCTGGATACCCCGCGTCTGGGCTGCATCAACAGTCACGCCTCGCTGCTACCGCGTTGGCGTGGTGCGGCGCCGATCCAGCGCGCGGTCGAAGCCGGTGATGCTGAGTCCGGCGTTACCGTGATGCAGATGGAAGCCGGCCTGGACACAGGGCCGATGCTGCTGAAAGTCAGCACGCCCATTTCTACCGAAGATACGGGTGGCAGCCTGCACGACCGCTTGGCCACACTCGGTCCACAGGCCGTGATCGCCGCCATCAGCGGCCTGGCCGCCGGCAATCTGGTTGGCGAAGTGCAGGACGACAGCCTGGCCACCTACGCGCACAAACTGAACAAGGATGAAGCGCGTCTGGACTGGAGCCGCCCGGCCATTGAACTGGAACGCCTGGTACGCGCCTTTCACCCCTGGCCGATCTGCCACAGCACGCTAAATGGCGAGGCCATCAAGATGCACGCCGCCGCACTGGGCGAAGGGCAAGGCAAACCCGGTAGCATTCTCGCCGCCGATAAATCCGGGCTGACTGTAGCCTGTGGCGCAGGAGCATTGCGTCTGACCCGCTTGCAGTTGCCCGGCGGCAAGGCGCTGAACTTCAGTGACCTGTACAACAGCCGCCGCGAGCAGTTCGCCACTGGCCTGGTGCTCGGGGAATGAACCCGCGTCTGGCCGCCGCCCGCGCCCTGGCCGTGGTGCTCAATGGCAAAGCCTCCCTGGGCAGCAGCCTGCCGCCGTTGTTGGATAAGGTCGAGCAGCGCGACCGGGGCCTAGCCCAAGATCTGGCCTTTGGCACCGCGCGCTGGCAGCCACGCCTGGCCCTGATTGCCGAAAAGCTGCTGCAGAAACCCTTCAAAGCCGCCGACCGTGATGTCGAGGCGCTGCTGCTGATCGGCCTCTATCAGCTGTTCTACACACGCATTCCGGCCCACGCCGCCATTGGCGAAACCGTGGCCTGCGTCGACAAACTGAAAAAACCCTCGCTCAAGGGCCTGCTCAATGCCGTGTTGCGCAATGCCCAGCGCGAGCATGAGGCGCTGCTGGCCGAGCTGGATCGCGATCCGGTGCTGCATACCGCCCACCCGCGCTGGCTGCAGAAGGCCCTGAAAGCCCAGTGGCCGCAGCAATGGGAAGCCATCTGCGCCGCCAACAACGCCCACCCACCGCTGATTCTGCGGGTCAACCGCCGCCTCGGCAGCCGTGGTGACTACCTGGCCGAACTGCGCCGCGTAGGCTTTGAAGCGGAGCCCTGCAGCTTTAGCAGTGACGGCATTCGCCTGCTGCAGGCATGCGATGTCACCACCCTGCCGGGTTTTGCCGAAGGCCGCGTCAGCGTGCAGGACGAAGCGGCGCAGCTGGCGGCCGAACTGCTCGACCTAGCGCCCGACCAACGCGTGCTGGACGCCTGCGCCGCGCCAGGCGGTAAAACCTGTCATCTGCTGGAAGCCGAGCCCTCACTGGCCGGCGTTGTGGCGGTGGACCTGGAAGAAAAACGCCTGGTGCGCGTACGCGAGAACCTCAAACGTCTGGGCCTGGAGGCCGAGCTGATCGCCGCCGATGGCCGTGACCTGGCCGCCTGGTGGGACGGCAAGCCGTTCCAGCGCATCCTGCTCGATGCGCCCTGCTCGGCCACCGGGGTGATCCGCCGTCACCCGGATATCAAACTGACCCGCCAGGCCGATGATATTCCCGCGCTGGCCAAGCTGCAGGGCGAGCTGCTGGATAGCCTGTGGCAGACCCTGGAGGTCGGCGGCATCCTGCTTTACGCCACCTGTTCGGTGATGCCGGCGGAGAACAGCGAGAATATTGCTGCCTTCCTGGCGCGCACTCCGGGTGCTCGCGAGCTGGATATCGCCGGGGCGTTCGGTATCAAGCCGGCCCACGGACGACAGTTATTCCCACAAGTCGACGGCCACGACGGCTTCTACTATGCCAAGCTGATGAAAATCGCTGCCGCCCCGCGCGGCTGAGGAACAGACTGCATGAAGATCATCATTCTCGGTGCAGGCCAGGTTGGCGGCACCCTGGCGGAACACCTGGCCAGCGAAGCCAACGACATCACCGTGGTCGACACCGACGGCGACCGCCTGCGTGACCTCGGCGACCGCCTGGATATCCGCACCGTACAAGGTCGTGGCTCATTCCCCACGGTGCTGCGTCAGGCCGGCGCGGACGATGCCGATATGCTGGTGGCGGTGACCAACAGCGATGAAATCAACATGATCGCCTGCCAGGTGGCCTACAGCCTGTTCCACACCCCGACCAAGATTGCCCGGGTGCGTGAAGCGGCTTACCTGACCCGCAGCGGCCTGTTCAGCAACGAATCGATCCCGGTCGACGTGCTAATCAGCCCCGAGCAGGTGGTGACCAACTACATCAAGCGCCTGATCGAATACCCCGGTGCCCTGCAGGTGATCGACTTCGCCGAAGGCAAGGCCCAGCTGGTGGCGGTCAAGGCTTACTACGGCGGCCCACTGGTCGGGCAGCAGCTGCGTCAGCTGCGCGAGCACATGCCGAATGTCGACACCCGGGTGGCGGCGATCTTCCGCCGCAACCGGGCGATCATGCCGCAAGGCGACACAGTGATCGAAGCCGATGACGAAGTGTTCTTTATTGCCGCAAAGGCGCATATCCGCGCGGTGATGAGCGAAATGCGCCGCATGGAAGACAGCTACAAGAAGGTAGTGATCGCCGGTGGCGGGCATATCGGCGAGCGCCTGGCCGAAGCCATCGAAAGCCGCTACCAGGTGAAGATCATCGAGATGAACCCGGCGCGCTGCCGTTATCTCTCGGAAACCCTGGACAGCACCATTGTGCTGCAGGGCAGCGCCTCGGACCGCGACCTGCTGGTGGAAGAGAACATCAGCGACGCCGACATCTTCCTGGCCCTGACCAACGACGACGAGGCCAATATCATGTCGTCCTTGCTGGCCAAGCGCCTCGGCGCGCGCAAGGTGATGACCATCATCAACAACCCGGCCTACGTCGACCTGGTGCAGGGCGGCGAAATCGATATCGCCATCAGCCCGCAGCTGGCCACCATCGGCACCCTGCTGACCCACGTGCGCCGTGGCGATATCGAAAGCGTGCACAGCCTGCGCCGCGGTGCCGCCGAGGCCATCGAAGCGATTGCCCATGGTGACGCCAAATCGAGCAAGGTGGTCGGCCGCGCTATCGCCGATATTGACCTGCCGCCGGGCACTACCATCGGCGCGATCATTCGCAACGAAGAGGTGTTGATCGCCCATGACAACACGGTGATCGAGACGGGCGACCATGTGATCCTGTTTCTGGTGGATAAAAAGTACATCCGCGATGCCGAGCGCCTTTTCCAGGTCGGCCTGACCTTCTTTTAGGAATCGACCATGAGCACCGAAGCCCTGGAGAAAATGCTGGCCAAGGGTATGGACAATGCCCTGCTGCGTTTCGGCCTGGGCAAGGGCTATCTGGATGCGGCGGAGTTCGCCAGGGCGGCTGAGCATTTGCAGCGCTGCGTTGAGTTCGATGGGCAGTATTCAGCGGCCTGGAAGCTGCTCGGCCAGGCGCTAAACAAGCAGGGGCTGCACGATGAGGCGCGGATGGCCTGGACGCAGGGCTTGCGGGCGGCAGAAGAGAAGGGTGACAAGCAGGCGGGCAAGGAAATCAGCGTGTTTCTCAAGCGCCTGGATAAGCCGGCTCGGTAACTCAGGAAATAGCCTGGGCTACTCCTCGGTTTGCACAAAGCGCAGGCCAACGCCCAGCGCCTCGACGCGTACCACTTCGAGCGTGAGAATCGGCGCTTCCATCGGTAAACCCTGAACCTGACCCTGCACCTGCTCGCCCATGCTGAGCATATTCTGCGCCTGGTCCATCAGCACATAGACGCCGCATTCGGAAATATCCCGAGTGGTGACCAGCAGCTCGCCGTGCACCGGATGGTCGATACGCAGGCGTACCTTGAGGGGTGTGCGGACATTCTTTCGACTATTGCTCATGCGCCGTCCGTCAGAGTGAGTTTCCCCAGCCTAGTCGAGAGCAGGCTCAGCCTGCAACTCGGACCCCATCAATACCACTTGGCCTCGCCGGCAGGACGCTTCTTGAAGCGCTTCATGCTCCACATGTACTGGCTCGGGTAGGTGCGTACATAACCCTCGATAACCTTGCTCATCGCCGCCACGGCGGTGGCCGTATCGGTGCTGTACATGTCTTCCGGCGCCGCCTCGAGGATGACCTTGAAACCCGAACCATCCGGCAGACGCAGCGCATGCAGAAACACCCCACAGGCTTTGCCGCCACTCAACATGCCGGCAACAAACTTGCTGGTCAGCGCCTCGGTGCCGAGAAAGGGCACGAATACCCCGGAAGACAGGCTTGGCTCGGGATCAGCCGGAATGCCCACCGCACCGCCTTTGCGCACTTCCTTGATGACGCTGAGGATGCCTTCCTTGGTCGACGGCGCAACGCGGTTGCCCAGCTGCACACGCTGCTGGCGCAGCAGATCGTCGACCGCTTTGAGCTTCGGCGGACGGTAGAAGATGATCGGTTTGCACTGCGCGCAGTAGAAGTGGTTAAGCACTTCCCAGTTGCCCAGGTGGCTGGTGATGCCGACCACGCCCTTGCCGCTGGCCAGAGCGGCCTTGAGCACATCCAGACCCTCGACTTCACGCACCAGGCCGATGGATTTCTGCGCCGGCCAGATCCAGGCACAGGCGCTTTCGGTCAAGGTTCTGCCGATATCCATCAGCGATTGGCCCAACAGACGCTGGTGTGCGGCTTCATCCAGTTCGGGAAAGCATTTGCGCAGGTTGATGCTGGCAACTTCGCGTGAGCCGTTCGGCACCTTCCACATCAACCAGCCAATTGCCGCGCCCACAGCCTGCACCGCGCGCCACGGCAGCAAGGCAAACAAACGCAGAAAGCCCACCACCAGGGCACCTTTGAGCTTTTCCACAGGCAACTCCAGCCGATCAAAAGGCGCTTATTGTAACCACCCGAGCTAGCGAGTGGTCAGTTGCGCGTAGCGGTCACAATCAACGGTGTGATCCATGACCATGCCGGTGGCCTGCATATAGGCATAGCAGATGGTCGGGCCGACAAAGGTAAAGCCGGCCTTTTTCAGTGCCTTGCTCATCGCCTCGGCCTCGGCGGTTACCGCCGGCACCTGGCCGCGTTCGCTGAAGTGGTTGATCTTCGGCGCGCCGCCAACAAAGGACCAGAGCAGCGTCACCGGGTCTTCCAGCTTGAGCCAGGCCTGGGCGTTTTTGCGCACGGCCTTGAGCTTGAGGCGGTTGCGGATGATGCCAGGGTCCTGCATCAGGGTTTCTTCGATGTACTCGTCGGTAAGTTCCGCCAGGCGCTGCACATCGAAGCCGAACAGCACCTCGCGGTAGCGCTCGCGCTTCTTCAGCACGGTGATCCACGACAGGCCAGCCTGAAAGGCTTCGAGCAGCAGCAACTCGAACAACACCTGGGGGTCGCGTTGCGGCACGCCCCATTCTTCGTCGTGGTAAGCCTGGTACAACGGGTCGTCAGAGCACCAAGAGCAGCGTGGCATGCGGGTTTTCCTGAGCTTCGGTATACTCGCGGACTTTCTGAAGCCGCCAAAGTACGGGTGAAATTTGTGAGCCAGACTACGCCTGCCGTGCGCACCTTCCAAGACTTGATCCTCGCCCTGCAACAGTACTGGGCCGAGCAGGGCTGTGTGGTGTTGCAGCCCTACGATATGGAAGTTGGCGCGGGCACCTTCCACACCGCCACGTTTCTCCGTGCCATCGGTCCTGAGACCTGGAACGCCGCCTACGTGCAGCCTTCCCGTCGTCCGGCTGACGGCCGCTACGGCGAAAACCCCAACCGCCTGCAGCACTACTACCAGTTCCAGGTGGTACTCAAGCCGAACCCGGAAAACTTCCAGGAGCTGTACTTAGGCTCGCTGAAAGCCATCGGCATCGACCCGCTGGTGCACGACATTCGTTTTGTCGAAGACAACTGGGAATCGCCGACCCTCGGTGCCTGGGGTCTGGGCTGGGAAATCTGGCTGAACGGTATGGAAGTCACCCAGTTCACCTACTTCCAGCAAGTCGGCGGCATCGAGTGCTACCCGGTGACCGGTGAGATCACCTACGGTCTTGAGCGCCTGGCCATGTACCTGCAGGGCGTCGATTCCGTGTACGACCTGGTGTGGACCGACGGCCAGTTCGGCAAGGTCACCTATGGCGATGTGTTCCACCAGAACGAAGTGGAACAGTCCACCTACAACTTCGAACACGCCAACGTCGAGAAACTCTTCGAGCTGTTCGACTTCTACGAAAGCGAAGCCAACCGACTGATCGAGCTGGAGCTGCCACTACCAACCTACGAGATGGTGCTCAAGGCTTCGCACACCTTCAACCTGCTGGATGCGCGCCGGGCCATCTCGGTGACCGCGCGTCAGCAATACATCCTGCGCGTGCGTGCTCTGGCCCGCTCGGTGGCGCAGAGCTACCTGCAAGCGCGGCGCAAACTCGGCTTCCCGCTCGCCGCTCCCGACCTGCGTGATGAAGTACTAGCCAAGCTGGAGGCAGCAGAATGAGTGCGCGTGATTTCCTGGTAGAACTGGGCACCGAAGAGCTGCCACCGAAAGCCTTGAACACCCTCGGTGAGGCCTTCCTCGCCGGTATCGAAAAAGGCCTGAAAAGCGCCGGCCTGAACTATGGCCACGTGCGCTATTACGCTGCGCCACGCCGTCTGGCCGTGCTGATCGAGCAGCTCGAAGAGCAGCAAGCCGATCGCACCCAGAACCTCGACGGCCCGCCCGTACAGGCGGCGTTCGACAAGGACGGCAACCCGACTCAAGCGGCGCTGGGCTTCGCCAAGAAGTGCGGCGTTGAGCTGAGCCAGATCGACCAGAGCGGTCCCAAGCTCAAGTTCAGCCAGAGCATTCCGGGTCAGGCTGCTGCAGGCCTACTGCCCGCTATCGTCGAAACCTCGCTAAACGAACTGCCGATTCCCAAGCGCATGCGCTGGGGCGCACGTAAAACTGAATTCGTCCGCCCAAGCCAGTGGTTGGTGATGCTGTTCGGTGACGAGGTGATCGACTGCGAAATCCTCGCCCAGCAAGCCGGCCGGGTTTCCCGTGGCCATCGCTTCCACGCCAACCACGAGGTGCGCATCAGCGCGCCGGCCAACTACGCCGAAGACCTGCGCAGCGCCTATGTGATTGCCGATTTCGCCGAGCGCCGCGCGCAGATCGCCGCCCGCGTCGACCAGCTTGCCGCCGAGCAGCAGGGCACCGCCATCGTGCCGCCGGCGTTGCTGGATGAAGTCAGCGCCCTGGTCGAATGGCCGGTGCCGCTGGTCTGTTCCTTCGAGGAACACTTCCTCGAAGTGCCGCAGGAAGCGCTGATCACCACCATGCAGGACAACCAGAAATACTTCTGCCTGCTGGACGCCAACGGCAAGCTGCTACCGCGCTTTATCACCGTGGCCAACGTCGAGAGCAAAGACCCGGCGCAGATCATTTCCGGCAATGAGAAGGTGGTGCGTCCGCGCCTGACCGACGCCGAGTTCTTCTTCAAGCAGGATAAGAAGCAGAAGCTGGAAAGCTTCAACCAGCGCCTGGCCAACGTGGTGTTCCAGGCCCAGCTCGGCTCGGTCTACGACAAAGCCCAGCGTGTCTCGGCCCTGGCTGGTTTTATCGCCCAGCGCATCGGTGGCGACGCCACTCGCGCGGCGCGTGCCGGCATCCTCTGCAAGTGCGACCTGGCCAGCGAGATGGTCGGCGAGTTCCCGGAAATGCAGGGCATCGCCGGTTACTACTACGCCAAACACGATGGCGAAGCCGAAGACGTCGCCTTGGCGCTGAACGAGCAGTACATGCCGCGCGGCGCCGGCGCTGAGCTGCCGAGCACCCTCACCGGTGCTGCCGTGGCTCTGGCCGACAAGCTGGATACCCTGGTCGGCATCTTCGGCATCGGCATGCTGCCCACCGGCAGCAAGGACCCCTACGCCCTACGTCGTGCGGCGCTGGGCGTGCTGCGCATCCTGATCGAGAAGCAGCTGGATCTGGACCTGGTTGAAGCCGTCGGTTTCGCCATCGGCCAGTTCGGCGACAAGATCAAGGCCGATGGCCTGGCTCCCCAGGTGCAGGACTTTATCTTCGACCGTCTGCGCGCCCGTTATGAGGACGAAGGCGTCGAAGTGGCCGTGTACCAGGCCGTGCGTGCAGTTAGCCCGACTTCGCCGCTGGACTTCGATCAGCGCGTGCAGGCCGTGCAAGCCTTCCGTGCATTGCCACAGGCGGCCGCGCTGGCTGCAGCGAACAAGCGCGTGTCCAACCTGCTGAGCAAGGCCGAAGGCCAAGTCGCGACGAGCGTCGAAGCGCATCATTTCGACAACCCCAGCGAGTTCGCCCTCAACGCCGCCATCCAGCAGGCCGAGCATGCGGTGCAGCCGTTGGCCGCAGCGCGTCAGTACAACCTGGCGCTGAGCCAGCTGGCCAACCTGCGCGAGCCGGTGGACGCCTTCTTCGAGGCCGTACTGGTCAACGCCGAAGACCCTGCCGTGCGCGCCAACCGCTACGCGCTGCTGGCCAAGCTGCGCGGCCTGTTCCTCGGCGTGGCTGATATCTCGGTACTCGGCTAACGCCTGCCGCGAGTCCGGTGGGCTGTGCGCAGCCCATCATCACCTTTCCCGGCTGGCGGCCATCACCGCCAGCCGGTTACGGATTACCGCATGAAACTGCTGATTCTCGACCGCGACGGCGTAATCAATTACGACTCCGACGCCTATATCAAAAACCTCGACGAGTGGATTCCGCTGCCCGGTGCCATTGAAGCCATCGCGCGCCTGTCGCAGGCCGGCTGGACGGTCGGCGTGGCCACCAATCAGTCCGGGGTCGCCCGCGGCTATTACGACCTGGCCACGCTGGAAGCTATGCACGCGCGCCTGCGTCAACTGGTGGCGGCGCAGGGCGGCGAGCTGGGCCTGATCGTGCACTGCATCCATGGCCCGGATGAGGGCTGCGCCTGCCGCAAACCGAAACCCGGCATGCTCGAGCAGATTGCTGCGTACTATGGCGTAGCACTTAAGGGCGTGTGGTTTGTCGGAGACAGCAGCGGTGACCTGACAGCGGCCGGCGCCGTCGATTGTCAGCCTGTTTTGGTAAAGACCGGCAAGGGCGAACGCACCCTGGCGAAAGGATTGCCAGCGGGCACCCTGGTATTCGATGATCTGGCGGCGGTTGCCGATCAGCTTCTCCACTTATAAAGCAGGCGCTGCCTGCGACGGTAAAAGCTCCCATGTCGACAGTGCAGACCCTCAGAACCTTCCTCTTCTACCTGCTGCTGGCTTCCACCTCCTTCTTCTGGTGCACCCTCAGCGTCTTCGTCGCGCCCTTTCTGCCGTTTCGTGCACGCTACCGCTTTGTCGTGCAGAACTGGTGCCGCTGCGCCACCTGGCTGGCCAAGGTGGTGGTCGGCATCAACTACGAGATCAAGGGCCTGGAGAATATTCCCGATAAGCCCTGCGTGATCCTCGCCAAACACCAGAGCACCTGGGAAACCTTCTTCCTCTGCGGCTACTTCGAGCCGCTAAGCCAAGTGGTCAAACGCGAGCTGCTGTATGTGCCGTTCTTCGGCTGGGCCATGGCCATGCTCAAGCCCATCGCGATTGACCGCAGCAACCCCAAGGCAGCGCTCAAGCAGCTGGCCAAGCTGGGCCACAAACGCCTGGGGCAGGGCGCCTGGGTGCTGGTATTCCCGGAAGGCACGCGTATTCCACCGGGGCAGATCGGCAAGTTCAGCCGCGGCGGCGCGTCCTTGGCAGTGAATGCCAACCTGCCAGTGCTGCCGATTGCCCACAATGCCGGCGAGTTCTGGCCCAAGCAGGGCTGGCGTAAAACCCCCGGCACCGTGCAGGTGATTATCGGCCCACCGATGTACGCCGAAGGCACAGGCCCGCGCGCCATCGCCGAACTCAACGACCGCGCCTTTGCCTGGGTCAGCCAGGCGCAACGCGATATCGGCTCACTGGATGCGCAAAGCCAGCCGCTGGAAACCCAGGAGCCAGCCTAGGCCAATTGTGGATAACCTGTGCGCGAAATACCGGCAGAGTGCCATTAAGCCTTTCAAGACAATGATTCATAAGCAGTTTTTATCAAGGTCTGGCTAACCGTGTTTCGTGCATAAGTTTTCCAGCGCAATCTCAAGCCGGCCTTAGTGCCGGCTTTTTTATCGATCAAATCTGCTTACCTGCGAATGTAATTTCGCACCGCCTAATGATGTTCCATGTGGAACATCGGCAGACAATTAGTCTTTATCTGATGCACTTTCGCGGGTGCTTATTTGAGGCGTTCCGTCGCCTTGCGATAGACCTGTTCACGCTCACGGCGATCAACGGTTACCACAAACACCACAACCTCATGGTCAATGACCTGGTATACCAAGCGATAGCCGCTGCTGCGCAGTTTGATCTTGTAGCAGTCCGGCAGCGAATGGAGACGGTTGGCTTCAATTCGTGGATTCAGCAATATCTCAGCGAGCTTTTTCTTGAGTTGCTGGCGAACGGTATCACCCAGTTTTTGCCATTCCTTCAGCGCCCGCGCATCAAACTCAAGGCTATAGGTCATCCAGCGTAACCTTCACGCGCTGGGGAGTAGCCAAACGTTCGCGAACCGTGGCGATTAACGCTTCATCTTCTTCTGTCATCAGAACTGGACGAAATGGCAGCTTCCCGCGCTCGGCCACATACTGCAAGGCTTGGCGCATCAGCTCAGAAGGGGTAACACCAAGCTTTTCCAACTCTCGGTAAGCCCGATCCTTCAACTCGTCGTCAATGCGGATATTGATGGAGGCCATGGCGGTTAGTACCTGTAAAGACATTTGTCATTACAATGACAGGATCGACTATTTCTGACAACCAGAATCGGCTGCGCGGCGGCTGAATACAAGAACCAAAAATCTGCTTACGCAAGAATTTTGCATAGTTTTAAACCACTTTTAATAACATCCAGGCGAGAAAAAGCCCCTGTTGACTAGCATCAGCAGGGGCTTCCATTTTCACGCTACCGGCCAACTCTGGCCAAAGGACAAATAACTTTGTCCGTTTTAAAAATCAGAAATCCAGGTTGGACACTGCCAAGGCGTTGGTCTCGATAAAGTCACGACGCGGTTCAACGGCATCACCCATCAGGGTGTTGAAGATCTGATCGGCAGCGATCGCGTCTTCGATCCGCACCTTGAGCATGCGGCGCACTTCCGGGTCCATGGTGGTTTCCCAGAGCTGGTCCGGGTTCATTTCGCCAAGACCCTTATAGCGCTGAATGCTGTGGCGTTTGGTGCTTTCGGCCATCAGCCAGGCCAGTGCATCCTTGAAGGTGCTGACGTGCTTCTTGCGCTCACCGCGCTGCACAAAGGCACCTTCTTCAAGCAGGCTGTTGAGCTGATCGCCCAGGGTGGTAACAGTCTTGTAGTCGTTACTGGCGAAGAAGTCGCGGTTGAAGATGATGTAGCTGGAAACCCCATGGGAAACCAGTTCTACCTGCGGCAGCCAGAGGTGACGCTCCTGGTCTTCGTGAAGGCTGGTCTTGTAGATCAGACCAGACTTCTCCATCCCCTTGAGGCGCGCATCGAGCAGACCCAGCCATTGCTCCATGGCTGCCTTGTCCGCCAGCTGCTCGGTTTCCACACGCGGGATGTAGACGAAGTGCTCGGTGAGCTCCAGCGGGTACAGACGCGACAAACGGTTGAGGGTCTTCATCACCAGGCGGTAATCGTTGACCAGGCGCTCCAGCGCCTCACCAGACAAGCCTGGCGCGCTTTCGTTGACGTGTAGGCTGGCATCTTCCAGGGCCGACTGGGTCATGTATTCATCCATGGCCTCGTCGTCCTTGATGTACTGCTCCTGCTTGCCCTTCTTGACCTTGTACAGCGGCGGCTGAGCGATGTAGATGTAGCCACGCTCAACCAGCTCCGGCAACTGACGGAAGAAGAAGGTCAGCAGCAGAGTACGGATGTGCGAACCGTCGACGTCGGCGTCGGTCATGATGATGATGTTGTGGTAGCGCAGCTTGTCGATGTTGTACTCATCGCGGCCGATACCACAGCCCAGGGCGGTGATCAGGGTGCCGACTTCCTGGGAGGAAATCATCTTGTCGAAACGCGCTTTCTCGACGTTGAGGATCTTGCCTTTCAACGGCAGGATCGCCTGGGTCTTGCGGTTACGGCCCTGCTTAGCAGAACCGCCCGCGGAGTCCCCTTCCACGATATAGAGTTCGGAAAGGGCAGGGTCTTTCTCCTGGCAGTCGGCCAGTTTGCCCGGCAGCCCGGCGATATCCAGCGCGCCTTTACGGCGGGTCATTTCACGAGCTTTACGCGCCGCTTCACGGGCACGCGCGGCGTCGATCATCTTGCCGACTACGGCCTTGGCTTCGTTGGGGTTTTCCAGCAGGAAGTCGGAGAAGTACTTACCCATTTCCTGCTCGACCGCAGTTTTCACTTCGCTGGAAACCAGCTTGTCTTTGGTCTGCGAGCTGAACTTCGGATCCGGTACTTTTACCGAAATAATCGCAGTCAGGCCTTCACGAGCATCGTCACCGGTGGTGGCGATCTTGTGCTTCTTGGCCAGACCTTCCTGCTCGATATAGGTATTCAGGTTACGCGTCAGCGCCGAACGGAAGCCGGCCAGGTGGGTACCGCCGTCGCGCTGGGGAATGTTGTTGGTGAAGCACAACAGGTTCTCGTTGAAGCTGTCGTTCCACTGCAGGGCGACTTCTACGCCGACACCGTCTTCACGCTGTACGGTGAAGTGGAACACCTGGTTGACCGGGGTTTTGTTGTGGTTGAGGTATTCAACGAAGGCACGCAGACCGCCTTCGTACTTGAACAGCTCTTCCTTGCCGCTGCGTTCATCCTTGAGCAGGATGCCCACGCCGGAGTTGAGGAACGACAGTTCGCGCAGACGCTTGGCCAGAATGTCCCAACTGAAATGGATATTGGCGAAGGTGTCTTCGGACGGCTTGAAGTGGATCTGCGTACCGGTGACATCGCTGTCGCCAACCGCTGCAATCGGTGCCTGAGGCACGCCGTGGATGTACGTCTGCTCCCAGATCTTGCCGCTACGGCGGATAGTCAGGATCAGTTCCTTGGACAGGGCGTTAACCACGGAAACGCCTACACCGTGCAGACCACCGGAAACCTTATAGCTGTTGTCATCGAACTTACCGCCTGCGTGCAGGACGGTCATGATCACTTCCGCAGCGGAAACGCCTTCTTCCTTGTGCATATCGACCGGAATACCACGGCCGTTATCGCGCACGCTGATCGACTCATCCGGGTGGATGGTGATGGTGATTTCGCTGCAATGCCCAGCCAACGCCTCGTCAATCGAGTTGTCGACCACCTCGAACACCATGTGGTGCAGACCGCTGCCATCGTCGGTATCGCCGATGTACATGCCAGGCCGCTTGCGTACGGCATCCAGGCCCTTGAGGACCTTAATGTTATTGGAGTCGTACGTTTGGTTTTCGCTCATGCCTTCACTCCCGGTGGTCGTGGGTCTGGGTAATGCCACCATGTTCCACGTGGAACATGGCAACTGGCGTATCCGTGCGCCAGCCTTCCCTCAACAATTCATGGTCTACACAGGTGATAAACACCTGGCAGTGCAAGTCTTCCAACAATCGGCACAATGCACGGCGGTGCTGTTCATCCAGTTCTGACGGCAGGTCATCCACCAGATAGATGCATTGGCCGTGCTTGGCCTGATTGACTAAATGGCCCTGCGCAATGCGCAGGGCACATACAACTAATTTTTGCTGGCCGCGCGAGAGTATCTCGGCAGCATTGTGTGCCCCTAAACGCAGCCTTAAATCGGCGCGCTGCGGACCTGCCTGGGTGTGACCCAGTTGCTGATCGCGGGCGAGGGTAGAGGCAAGCACTGTATTGAGCTCGCGCTCTTTATCCCAACCGCGGTAGTAACTGAGCGTCAAACCTTGCAGCTCAACCAGCTCATTCAGGGTGCGTTCGAAAACCGGTTTCAGGGCCTGGATGTAGGCACGCCGATAACCGTCTATTTCGTCGCTGGCCAGGCACAACTCTCGGTCCCAGGCCGCCTGCGAAGCGGCGTCAAGTGTACCATGCCGCAGCCATGAGTTTCGCTGACGCAGGGCCTTCTGCAGGCGCTGCCAGGCCGGCAGAAAACGAGGTTCCACGTGGAACACTCCCCAATCGAGAAACTGCCTACGAATCTTCGGCGCACCTTCAAGTAGACGGAAGCTGTCCGGATTGATCAGTTGCAGCGGTAAGGTCTCAGCCAGTTGTGCAGCGCTGCGCGCATTCTGCCCATCGATACGAATCTGAAATTCACCCTGACGATCCCGCGAAATGCCCAGATTGCTTTGCCGGCCATCAGACATCTGCACCTGACCGAAAATCGTGCAGGCAAGTTGATCGTATTGAATGACCGGAAGCAGGCGAGTGCTGCGAAAGGAGCGAGCCAGACCCAGCAGATGAATGGCTTCGAGCAGGCTGGTTTTGCCGCTGCCATTGTCGCCGGAAAGGATGTTGATACGCGGGGAGGGGGAGAGGGTCACCGGGTGCAGATTACGCACCGCGGTGACGGTAAAGCGAGTAAGGGACATTCAGCGGTTACAGACGCATCGGCATAACGACATAGGAAGAGTCGTCGTTGTCTGCTTCCTGTACCAAGGCACTGCTGTTGGCATCGGAGAGAATCAGGCGCACCTGGTCGGTGGTCATCACGCTCAGCACGTCGAGCAGGTAGCTGACGTTGAAACCGATTTCCAATGCACTGCCGTTATAGTCCACGGCGATCTCTTCTTCGGCTTCTTCCTGCTCAGGGTTGTTGGCCTGAATTTTCAGCAAGCCAGATTCCAGTTGCAGGCGAATGCCGCGGTACTTTTCGTTGGACAGAATCGCGGTACGGCTGAACGCTTCACGCAGCCCCTGACGATCTGCAACCACCAGCTTGTCACCACCACGCGGCAGCACACGCTCGTAGTCCGGGAACTTGCCGTCGACCAGTTTCGAGGTGAAGGTGAACTCGCCGGTGGTGGCGCGGATATGGTGCTGACCGAGAACGATGCTGACGCTGCCGTCCTGTTCGGTGAGCAGACGCGCCAGTTCGAGAATACCCTTGCGCGGCACGATGACCTGGTGACGCTCAACCTGCTCGATGGCAGCGTCCATGGAACACATGGCCAGACGGTGACCGTCGGTGGCCACGGCGCGGAGGATACCGGTCTGCACTTCCAGCAGCATGCCATTGAGGTAATAACGCACGTCCTGCTGCGCCATGGCAAAGCTGGTGCGTTCGATCAGGCGGCGCAGCCGGCTTTGCACCAGGCTGAAGGTCAGCGAGCCTGGACCTTCTTCAACAGTGGGGAAATCATTGGCGGGCAGGGTGGACAGGCTGAAGCGGCTGCGGCCGGCTTTGACCAGCAGCTTCTGCTCGTCGATACGGATATCGATCAGGGCGTCAGCCGGCAGACTTTTGCAGATGTCCATCAGCTTACGCGCCGGCACGGTGATCTCACCGGACTCCGCTGGCTCTTCCAGGGTGACGCGGCCAACCAGCTCGACTTCCAGGTCGGTGCCGGTCAAAGACAGCTGCTGGCCTTCGACCACCAGCAGCACGTTAGAGAGAACCGGCAAGGTCTGACGGCGTTCCACGACGCCGGCGACCAGTTGCAGAGGTTTCAACAAGGCTTCGCGTTGAATGGTGAAATGCATGGTCTAGTCCCTTGCCTAGTGGAGTTGCGTATTAGGTTGTAAGCGTACGCAGCAAATTCTTATAGTCCTCGCGGATGTCCGCGTCGGATTCCTTAAGTTCAGCAATCTTACGGCATGCATGCAATACCGTTGTGTGATCGCGGCCGCCGAAGGCATCACCAATTTCCGGCAGGCTGTGGTTGGTCAGCTCTTTCGACAAAGCCATGGCCACCTGACGCGGGCGCGCGACTGAACGCGAACGGCGCTTGGACAGCAGATCAGAAATCTTGATCTTGTAGTACTCGGCGACCGTGCGCTGGATATTGTCGATGCTGACCAGCTTGTCCTGTAGGGCCAACAGGTCCTTGAGCGACTCGCGGATCAACTCGATGGTAATGTCCCGGCCCATGAAGTGCGAGTGGGCGATAACGCGTTTCAATGCACCTTCCAGCTCACGTACGTTGGAGCGGATGCGCTGGGCAATAAAGAACGCAGCATCGTGCGGCAGGTCGACTTTGGCCTGATCGGCCTTCTTCATCAGAATTGCCACGCGGGTTTCCAGTTCAGGTGGCTCGACGGCAACCGTCAGGCCCCAACCGAAACGCGACTTAAGACGTTCTTCCAGGCCTTCGATTTCTTTCGGGTAGCGGTCACTGGTGAGAATCACCTGCTGACCACCTTCGAGCAAGGCGTTGAAGGTGTGGAAAAACTCTTCCTGGGAACGCTCTTTCTTGGCGAAGAATTGAATGTCATCGATCAGCAGTGCGTCCACCGAACGGTAGAAGCGCTTGAACTCGTTGATTGCGTTCAGCTGCAAGGCCTTGACCATGTCCGCGACGAAACGCTCGGAATGCAGATACACCACCTTGGCATTCGGATTCTTCGCCAGCAGATGGTTACCCACTGCATGCATCAAGTGAGTCTTACCCAAGCCCACGCCGCCATAAAGGAACAGCGGGTTGTAACCGTGCTTGGGGTTGTCCGCTACCTGCCAGGCCGCTGCGCGGGCCAGCTGGTTGGATTTACCTTCGACGAAGTTATCAAAGGTAAACGTACGATTCAGGTAACTGGTGTGTTTGAGCCCGCCTTCAACCTGTACCGAACGCTCAGTACGCGCCGGTGCCTGCTGGCTGGCCGCACCGGCCATCGGGTCAAAGCTGGCGCGCGAGGGTTCTGCCTGCGCGGCAGCGGTTGTTGCTGTGGTGACTGCCGCAGGTGCTGGCGTGCTCGGCGCAGCGAACGGGGTACTGACAGCTGCCGCGCGCGGTGCCGAGCTGCGTTTGCTACCTATTAATAAGGAGAGCGCAGGAACCAGACCGTTAGTCCGTTCGCTGAGTAACTCAAGCAAACGGCTGAGGTACTTTTCATTGACCCAGTCGAGGACAAAACGGTTCGGCGCATAAACGCGAAGCTCGTCGCCTTCGGCTTCGACCTGCAGTGGACGGATCCAGGTGTTGAATTGCTGAGCAGGCAGCTCATCGCGCAGAAGCTCGACGCACTGCTGCCAAAGTTCCACAGACACGGATATCCCCTAAATCGCAAGGCGCGAGGCAAAAAACAGCCGTCATTGTAGCCGCCGAGGCTTGAGTTATCCACATGTAAGCTTGCTTATGCGCAAGGAAAATCAACGTGTTATTAGCGTTGTAGGCTTATAACGCAAGGTCGGAGAAAGGCTGTGGATAACCGCCCATAAGCTCGCTGGATAACCCGGGGTGAAACCCGGTGGAAAACCCTGCTGTGGGTAAAATGGCATTCCATCCTCAGCTTGTGGACGGCTTCCACACAGTTGCAGCACGCCTTTTCGACAGACTTACCCTTGGCTGAACAGCTCTAAGCCGTTGGCCTTCAAGCACTTATGCACAGATCGATGGCCAGCTAATAGCTACTAACATTACTAAACATCTTTAAATATTCTCTTCTTTATATTTCTTTATGCAGGAAAAGCCTGGTTGGAAATTGACCTGACCCTCGGGTTTCTCTAGAATTGCCGGTCTCTTAAAACGGGGGCCATTCCGGCCCGTAGTCGACCACCCAGGTACCGCACCATGAAACGTACTTTCCAACCCAGCACTATCAAACGCGCTCGCACCCACGGTTTCCGTGCTCGTATGGCCACCAAGAACGGCCGTGCTGTCCTGTCGCGTCGCCGCGCCAAGGGCCGTAAGCGTCTCG